>JAIECF010000230.1 GCA_029068655.1 Muribaculaceae bacterium
TGCGTGAACAATTGAAAGTTTAGGCGCAGACCTGATTCTCAGCTCAGAACTGGCAGATATTCACAGAATTATTTCATTGACTGCGAGCGGCGGTTAGAAACCGCCGACCCATGGGCTACGCAATTTATGGGTAGGAGGCTTCCCAGCCTCCTGGGTATTGTCTTACCCCACTCCGGCAATGCGGAGCGCAGCGAGCGAGTCTCGGCGATCTTTGCTTCCGAGTGCTATCCTACAAAAGACTCTGCCACTTTGCGGCTTTGCGTGAACTTTGAAGGTTTAGGCGCAGAACTAATTCTTAGCGCGGGAACGGACAGATATTCACAGAATCTTTTCTTTGACTGAAAATAGCGGTTAGAAAGCGCCTGAGTGCCGTCTTCCCCACTCCTGCTACGCGGAGCGAAGCCGTGGTAGCGGAAGAAACAAATGGGTATTAAAATTTTGATATTTCAATTAGAAATACTATTTTTGTAAAAAAAACAATGATATGGAAGCAAGAGCGTTAACTCCGGTTCAAGAAGACCTTCTGAAAATGTTTGCATTTGATCATTCTGATAGTTTTGCAATCGAAATAAAAAAGGTGCTTAAAACTTATTTGCTTGGTAAAATTGATGAAGAGACCACCCGTCTATGGAATGAAGGCGTCTTAGACCAGAAGAGACTTGATGAATTGCGTCATGAGGATCTACATGAAAGATAAAAAACAAACCCCAAATGTTCAGACTCGTACTTGACACCAATTCTCTGATTCAGTCGCTGCCAATCAAAAGTAAATACCATGATCTGTGGGTTTCACTTTTTGATGGCAGAAATACTTTTTGTGTATCAAATGAAATATTAGAAGAGTATGAGGAAATACAAGCCGACAAGGATGATAATAAATTTGTTGACTGTGCAGTATGTGGAAATGCAAAATTCATTGTTACCGAAGATCATCATTTCGACATCTTACGGCAAGTATCTTTCCCAAAGGTTGACGTAAGCTCATTAGATGACATAATGAACTATTTGTGATCGGGAAGTCGCCGTCATATTTAATCTTTAACTAAACTTACACCTGTTCTTTTAGCATCGCGCAAATTACTGTGTTTGCGTCCGGAGGCTTCCCAGCCTCCTGAGTGCCGTCTTCAACATTCCTGCTACGCGGAGCGCAGCGAACGAGCCTCGGCGATCTTTGCCACCGAATGCCAAAACCTTTAATATTTTATCTTTAATATTTCTCCCTTTGCGGCTTTGCGTGAACAATTGAAAGTTTAGGCGCAGAACTAATTCTTAGCGCAGGAACTGGCAGACTTTCACAGAATTTTTTTACCGGGACTGCTTTCCAGCCTGCTTAATGTCGTCTTCCACATTCCCGCGATGCGGAGCGGAGCGAGCCTCGGCGTCAGCTTGGGCGGCAACGTACGCTGCAAGTGAAAAATAATCATTAATATTTGTTAAATCAATCTCAATATATTTGGTAAAATCAGTATTAATTATTAATTTTGCTTCACGAGAACCCGCCAAGCCTCTTTATAATGCTTAAATCGGCGGGTCGTTTTTTTTATCATGAACCATTATTCTAAGCCATATTCATCCCCCTCTCAATTAATAACGATGCTGATGTGCCGAGGTCTTATTATTAAGGATCGTAAATTGGCTGAGAATTCCCTAAAACGTATTGGATATTATAGATTTAGTGCTTATCTCTATCCTCTACTGGCTTTTCCGAAACAAAAACATCTATTCAAACCCAACTCCTCATTCGAGCAAGCTTTGGATATATATAGCTTTGATCGTCAATTACGACTGTTGCTGTTTGATGAAATTGAGAAAATAGAAGTTGCTGTAAGAAGCGCTATTATAAATATTGTATCCCAAGAAACGGGCGATCCTTTCTGGATGACCAATCAGGCTAACTTCAGATCACCTGCTGTTTTCAATAAAACAATCGATCTTATCGAGACTGAATTATCTAAATCAAGAGAAGACTTCATTCATCATTTTAAAACTACTTATTCGGATAAATATCCACCTTCATGGATGATTTCAGAAGTGCTCCCTTTAGGAGTGTTGACAAGAATATACAGTAACATCAAGAATAATAGAATTAAGAAAGAAATTGCTAAGGAGTTTTCATTAGAAGTTCCAGTCTTTAACTCATGGATGACAATTATTACAGTTGCAAGAAATAACTGCTGTCATCATGCACGGGTTTGGAATCGGACTTTCGCTTTGAAGGCGCTATCAATGAAGAGAATGTGCCAGCCTTGGATTGAGATTCCTGTAAATCAGCAAAAGATTTATTTCAGTCTTTGTATTATTAAGCATTTCATAAATGTTATTTCTCCAGGACACAAACTGACAGAGAAGATAGAACGGCTCTTTACAGAATTTCCAAACATTGATATCAGAGCTATGGGGTTTCCGTTAGAATGGGAAAGTGAGCCCTTATGGCAGGTTTGATGACCTCCCGCTCTAACCTCGCCTATACACCTGGCGTGAGAAACATAAAGGCTTAGGCGCAGACCTAATTCTTAGCGCGGGAACGGGCAGATCTTCACAGAATTTTATACTACAGCGGCGCATCCTTCGCGAGGATGACACCGGAGGAGTTGAGAATGTAGAAAGTCGGTAAAGCTGGAAGATAGAAGAGCTCACGCTCCTCTATGTTGTCAAGGTCATACGCCACTGTCCATTCATCCGGTAAGTCACCCTTCCTGTCTTCCCATAACTGACGGTCGCCTGCTACATCTATCGCAACTACCCGCACATCTCCCTCAAATCGCATCCCGGCAAGCCTCTGTGAGATCTCCTTGCAATGCTCGCAATCCGAATCATAAAACATCAAGATGTTCTCCCCTGCCCCAAGAAGGCTGCGCATATCAGAGACTTTACCGTCGCGGGTCACGATCTTGAAATTTGGAGCCTCCGAACCCGGACGGTTCTTCATCGCCTGCGTCAATCTATATTCATAGCGGTCACGCATATAATCCTCCATTACCTCGGCATCAAGGAAATTTCTCAGAAACAAAATATATGTCTCCTCATTTCGCATCGGAGAATCAGGATGGTCAAGATATAGATCGGCAGTCCCTATCAAAAGATTGAAAGCCTCTTTGTCAGCGGATGCCTTTGCGACAAGTGACTTTACAGCATCTTCCGCTGTCTTTTCCGTCACAATAGGAATCATAGAGACAAAATTTGAGAAATTCTGCTCCATAAAAGCGGTATCAAGACTCAGACTCCTGTCCATGAAGTCCATTCCGTCCCAGAAGTGCGTTACAACATAGGCGGCTTTCTCCTCATCAGTCGTCAGAGAATCCGGGATATCAGGCAGTGGCAAATTCTGCGCGTTATCTACTGCCGCCAGACTGCCGTTAGGTCCTGCGGAGCGGGTTCTCTTGCTATCATTGCAAGCAGCCGCTATAATGATTAGTAAAGACAATATAATGAATCGGAATCGCATATCAGTAGAATAAAGCCCGAGAGTTCGGAACCTCGGGCTTTGTATCAACTCTGTTATTGTGTTCTTGTGAACGAAGTATCCGTATTATTAAAATATGGATTGTGAATGATCACTTTTGTTTCCATTGATGTCGGATTACCCGGCAATTCACTGAGTGAAACAGTCGTACGGAATCGACACCTCACCGTGTGATTGGAATTCTTTACCTCCGCGCTGACCTGGTTGTTTTCATCAGGCAAGTATTCATATTGCTCGTAGGTCACTGTCTTGACGTATGACACTCGCGGATCATTCACACCAGTGAAGAGAGACTGCGCGGTCCTTACCGACAATGTAGATCCCTCCTGCGAGTTGTTCTCTATATTCTGGCGGTCTGCCTCGATGATGAACTGCAACGGGAAAATCGACTCGGGAAGACCATCCGGTAGGTTGAAAAACAATGTGAGAGGATCTCCTTGATTAGCACCTACCTTCCCGAGATCAGTATCGGAATCCGGACGCGCATTCGCATTTACACCATATATCTGCACATTTGAGTAATCCCAGCGCACATGCGAGATGAGCGTTATCGTACGCCCAAGTCCGTTTCTGCCCACAACGGTAAACTTCTGCTCGGTAGGTTGCAGCAATGTAGGGGGGTCTTTCGGATAAATCGTATATACGATTGAATCTCCATCCTCAACCGGGCCCTCCACCCTATCTATTACCGGTCCTTTTTCAAGCCCATATACAGTTACCTTGTAATTATCAACTTCTCCCTTCGATGTGTCTGTCAGTCCTGTACGGTAAGAATACTTGAATACTATCGGATTCGTATTGTCCACAATCACGGCTTTTGTCAGGTTCACTCCTATCAGGTCGCTGCCATCCGAGAGCTGAAGGATATCCCTTGTCTCTGTAGATGCCGACAGGTTATTGAACACCACTCCATTTAGAGCAGCCTCCACAGTGGCATATCCGGCGCGCTCTACGCTATTGATGGTCACTACATAATGATAGTTGCGAATTATATTGAAGTTGGTGAATTCCTGTGTGGTGGCATCGGTAGAACCTAAGTCAACCTTATAATAGGTCGACGTCTCGCTACCGCCGAACTTTCCCTTTATGAGCAGATAAGTGCGTCGATAATTTTCAAATGGATGTTCGTAGATATACCGCTCATCGGTCGTAAACGAAAGTGTCGCTACTCCATCCCTGATATCAGCTTCAGTGTTATCGAATTGCGCTGAAGGCGAAAGCATTCCGGTATACCCTTCAGGAAGCTTATCGTATGCTTTCATCGTAGTCCCATCCAAGAGTTCAGCAGGCTTTTTGGTTGCAGGGTCCCAGGGAGCTATGGTTCCGGCAGTAGGGATATTGACCAGCTCAAACCCCTCCAGATCGAAATTATTAAGATCTGCCTGAACACTAATCTTAGCGAAGTTCCGGATAACGGGGATTTTCTTAAGATCATCCTCCAGATCCGGATCTTTCTTGAAGTCCATTTCCTCCGTTTTCTCATTGTATTCTAAAGTGCCGTACCCGGTCGGGAACGTTACTTCTCCCCAATAGGCTTCCGCTCCGTTGCTGACGGAAAGACTCTGCAGGATAGTCACCATTGATCCGTAAGGTATCTGTCCGGGATCAGTTTCCGTCACAATAAACTGCAGACGCGTTGGATCAGTAGTCGCATATAACTTGAGCTTCAACCCTAACTCAGTCATGTTGGGAGCAGCGGTAGAGGCTGACGTCACCTCCACGTCATATACATTGGTGAGAAAGCTTGTCTCGTTATCGTCGCTCCAGCTGAATTCAAGGGCTTTTACAATAAGGTCTTTTCCAGAGATATCTTCTAATCCACGTGTAGCCACCTCCGTCATTCCTTCGACAATAAGATTGGCGTTCACCACCAACATGCCATCGGAATCACGGTCTAAATCCACCGGTTGATGCAAGTCTTCGCTACAGGATGTCACTGTCAACAACATCCCAGCAAGAAACAACGCCCAAAATGATATATATTTTTTCATATTCATGTCTGTGTACATTACCGGTTAATTAGTTCCTTCTGGATTGATCTTCGGCCTGTCACCCCACGTAAATGTATTTTTATCCACCGTCACAGGAGTAAAGCGACTCCAATACCATTCATCGTAGACGCAACGGACATAATTTGTGGAATTCAAGTCAGCATTTGTCACACTTAAAGTAACGTTAGTCGTTGAAGCTGAAGGCACTTCTACCCATCCCTGAGCACTTAAATATGTAGTTTCATCTGAGAATAAAACAGGAATCTTACCGGTACGCGAGAGATTAACGATAAACTGCATTTCACCTAATGTTGGTAATCTCCATCTCCCGGCAGGTCTTCCATCTTCCTGATATGAGGCGCAACGCCTTCTTGCATCGTTACGGTTTATTTTAGATGTTACTCCATAAGATGAAGCTACTCTTATCTTTGGAGCTATTACATTGCTGAATTCTTGGCTTTCGTTGGTTGGATAATAATATTTAAGTTGACGTTGTCCATTAGTTCCGGGTTCGTATGATGCCGTTGCCGAATTACTCCATGTTGCATTGGTTGATAATGCAGTTATCTGTGTGTCTGTAGTTGGTGCTACTATGTCATAATTAAGATTATTTGTATTATTGCTGCGACGGTGAGTAAGGTAATAATAATTATATCCGTTTTCTTGATAAGTATTGTCATTCAAATTAATGACAGAATAATATCTTGGGTCATCAATAATATATCCTTGTTGGTCTGTATCCAAAACATTAATTGTTATAACATACATGTTTGGATTCTTATTAGTACCTGTAAGACCTTGAACTCTACCTAAAGTATTACGGGTGTTGTTAACCCATACATAACCATAGTCCGCATTTGTACTGGGATTGCTTGCTCCTGTTCCCGAGTTTTTATCGGCAAGAATCCACATGCCCGGATATTGAGTGACTGTAATAGTCTCTGAGAAGGTAGAATTGGTAGCCTTATCTATGTGATGGAGTGTAGCTTTTATTATATATGGAGAATAAACAACTGCATTAGCATTGTTGTCTTTCCTGTAATATTCAATATTCCTGATTGCAGTTTCAGCTGCGGCTTTATTTCCATAACCAATATAATCAACCTCAATTTCACGATTGCCATTAGTACGATATGGAGTCCAAGCAGTAAGCGGATGGTTTATCCTGAGCACATTATTGCCCATCGCATCGCTCGCGAGTTCATAACTGAATATTTTCTCTCCGGTTACTTCCTCAGTTCTTTTATTCTGATCCTCGCTAATAGTGATATCCATCACTTCACTATTATTGCCATACATATTAAACCGTTGGTATGTCATAGACACGTCGCTGACTGTCACATCATGCGATGAGTAAAACGGAATGTCAATGGTCGCTGTATTTTCTGCTACGTAAGAATTCTGATTGAGGACAAGATACCTGTAATTCTTGATATCTACAGCTGTATTTACCTCTCCCCAATCCACGGTCAAATAGCTCGGTTCCACTTCGAGCGGCTCGTCATTCGTAAAACTTCCGAGCATACTTACTTTCAAGTTGACCGTATATGCCGTATTGCGCAGCAACTCCGTTGCCGCTGTGATAGGCACCTTATAATAACAGGTGCGGTAAGACTGCTCGTCACCTTTCTTCCATGGCACAATAAGAGTGAGTGATGTGCGGTGTGTCTCACTCGCAGTCACTTCCCATCTGTTGGGAAGCGTGTAGAATGGCATCTTGGCAACCCATGGATAGGCATCCTCCCCTGTTGCGCCGGAATTTTCAAATGTATACCCCTTCCCGGCTCCTATTGAGAAATATGAGTCATCGGCAGGGCGATCGGTCAATATGCTCGGATCGACAGTGGAGATAGAGACACCGTTATCGAGAAGAATCTGCATGCTTTCTCTTTGCGAGGTCCATACTACTTCTGTCGCAGTTTCATCATCACCCTCCTCGGTTATCGTCAGCGTTTCCGGCACCTGGACATTGAGCGTGATTCGCGCCGCAGCCCTTACCAGCATTACATTACCTTCCGCTGTGCCCCCAAGATCGTCGGGAGTGAATTTGACCACAACGTTGCCCGAGCGTTCTTCTTCAGTGTCTCCGAACATCAGGAAACTTTCCTGAGCCTTATCTCCGCTTTGGGAATGCAACTGACTGTTATATTCCAATTGGCGGAGATTATTGATGGTCATGCTCGCCGGAAGCTCTGTACCTTCCGGAAGATTCGCTATCGCCACCAACCGGCATGTTCCTTCTTCCTGATCAGATCCGAATAAATCCACTGTCTGCTGCTTACGTAGGCTCATGTTGATCTCCGAAACAGTATTATCCTCCAATCCGCTGAACGATTTATATACTACAGGTTCACTCTCCTCCGGATCCGCATCTTTCGTATATAGGAATATATGCAAGGAGGTTATGAGGTTTTCGTTGTTACTGTCATCCGCAGCGCGGGTCGACGTGCGCGCACTCCGGAATGTCAGTTTTAGATTCCCTTTTTCTCCATGAGATGGTATTTCCGGAGTAGATACGTTCTCCACGTCACAACCACCCAAGAGAACGGTCATGGCAATGATAAGAACGTATGAGAATAATTTTTTCAACATAATATGTCGGTCTTAATCAGAGATTTTATTTTGTATCAATGTCCAACTTAACAGTATCTTACCGTCAGTGGCTATGGTGAAACCGTTGCCTCCCTGGGTGACGACTACAATCTGAAGCCTGACGCTGTTGTTTTCGCTTGGAGTCTCGGTCGTTGTGGCAATCCGAAGTGTTGCAAGCTTGCCATTTATGCGTCCCTCCACCGTATTAAGCACGTTGCCATCTTCATCAGTGAATGGATTCCCATCCTCATCCACAAATCGGAAAGCACCGGGGTCTCCACTCTCGTAGATAAGAGATGCAGTCCACAAAGCCCCTAAAGGAGTGCTGAGTCCGAATGTGCACTCTGCAGGTACTGACTCTCCGTCGTGCCATGGTAGCATGATGAGCGATGTCTCGTTTATTATACCCGCATAGCTTCCGGCTCTCCAGGTTATTTTCCCGTCTGCGAAAGAGCTGACATCATCAGAATAATCAAAATTGAATGCAGGCGCATCATCCCAGTCTGCCACGGTAGCAGTAAGGTTAAGCTTGGCGCCGAAGATCACCTGATTCACACTCAGGGTATAGACATGGTTGCGCAGCATGGTGACACCCCATTTATCGGCATCGGTGATTCCTGTCAGAATCGAAGGAGAAATTATGACTTCAAATTCCTGAGGCTCGGAATCAGCGTCACGCTGTGCCCATATTGTCAGCACAGGAGGGCTCGATGTAATGCTCTGTGTAGGAGCGCAGCATACAAAAGTGTTTTCTTCACCGGCTCCTTTCCAAAGACCTATATTGCTTGCACTCTCGTCTTGCGCATTTATCACTCTGTCGGTATGCACTTGCTGTCCGTTGGTATAGCTTCCTGCATTCTCGGGGGTGACATATCCCGTTCTCGCCCGAAAGCTGAGGGTAGCTCCTGTCAGCTTGGGATAGCCGTCTTCACCGCGCTGCTGAATGTTGTCGACAATCCTGAGCTTCATCATTGCGCGAAGCAATGATATGTTGCCGAGCTCGATGCGGGAGTCAGGACGGCTGTAGAACATGTCTTTCTCACTGACTGTGAAAGTCCGAAGTCCATACATGGGGATTCGAAGGTTTGACTGCGATGTCGCTGCCGTATAGGTCAGGGCTTGGGCGATATCAATGAAATCCTTCAACCGGGCCGCGCTTTCGATATCATACGAAATGTCCGACTTAAGTGACATGACAGACTTAAGGTTCTTGAAAGCGTCGTAGTTGCCCGGATTATTCCGTTGCCCGCTGATATTCGCAAGAATGGCAACCGTAAGCTTCAGCTTCCTCTCGCCGTTCGGACTGAGCTCACTGTTGTCGCCCTCCTTCCCGAATATATTCTCCACCATTGAATTATCAAGCGTAAGGGCGATTGTATAGTCTCCGATCGACCCTGATATGAAGAAATCATCCGAACCGTCGGCGTTGTTTGTCACGTCGGTATTGGAATAAAGCAGATACGGGTTGTCGTTCCCTCCGAAGATAAAGATGCCGCAGTCCGCGAGACTGATGTAGTCTTCAAGCAGCGGGTTGTCGCTGTCTTCCTCATCATGATTGTTTAAATCCGCACGCGTTGACCATGCAGGATTGTCGAGCATCTCGGCATCGGTCGACACACGGAAAATAATGGAGACAGTTCCGTTGTCACTGACGCTCTCCTCCGGTTCCGGACACGCCCCGTCGCCATCGAATATGGCGGAGCATCCCATCGCCATCGAAATGATCAACAGGAATACCGCCGATACTATCCGATCAACCGGTCTGAGTGATATGAAACCAGACTTGATCATATTCCTTCTTCATTTTGGGGTGGCACCACCGCCCATGAATTTATATATATGCCCGCCGACACATTCCAGTTGCTTGAATCGTCGAGTATGAAAGTCATGGAGTAATCATCCTGCCGGTCAAGATATTCCTGATCGGTCATGTTTCCGTAGTGCCCTTTTATCAGCAGCAGATACTCTATCACCGGAATGTGGATGATATCCTTACCGTCTGTATGCCGGGTGACTGTCAGCCAGCATTCCTGACCGTCGATAAGTCTCGACATCGAGAATTCCGAGAGCAGCGCCGACACTGTAGTGACAGCCCTTGTCGGGGTTTCCGTATCGCCGATTACTCCATAGCTCGTGATCCAAGGCTCATACGTGACTGTAGGCCCCGGTAGGACACTGTTGTTCCATGCGAGCAGCGAGTTGGCATCGGTTATTGACATAGAGAAATCGGCAGAGTTCAGTTCGGCACCATCCATATTCTGAAGGAGCACCTTTATTGAATTGGTATCCTTAGTCAGGGGAATGGTGACGTCCTCGATAGTAGACTGATTGAATACGGGAGCAAAGGTATATTCAAGCACTTCTCCGTGATATAATCCGGAAAGCTCCGAATCGCTTATATTGAGATCCCCGCTCTCGATCGTATTGAGCGTCACCTCAAGATCTGTACGGCTCTGTGGCTCGTATGTGGAAAGGTCAAACGATGTGTTGCCCTCCAGCCCGCACCAAGCCACGAAGTCATAACTGCCGGCCTCAAGAGGAGTTTCGATGACAAATCCGTTCTCCATAAGGAGTTCCTCACCGGATGCCGACGCCTGCCATACCCTTTGGCCGGTAGCGGTGTCAAACGCCCAGACATTTACGCTTGTGACTTCCGACTGAAAAGCGTCCACAAACTTCATATTATAGTCATACACCAATTTTACTCTCAGCTGCACGGGGCAATCAGACTCATAGTCATTGATCAGGCCGCAGGATGAAAGCATCATCGAGGAGAGGAGAGCGACTCCTATTCCCTTAAGCATGTTGATATTTCCTGTCACTTCCATAAATGGATATTTTTATTGATGGTAGGTATGCCGCGGTTCAGGGCGGCATACCTTAATATATTTATTATGCCGGATATGTCATACCGGAAAAGGAATTATTCCAGCACTACATACTGAGTGGGAACCACTGCCCATTTCAGGATATTGACACGGTATGCCACGAATACATCCTTAGTGTCGGCCGCAGGGATGAGCGGAGTGTCCTCACCGCCGACACCGGTTGCCAGTCCGATGATTTTAGACACGTTAACGCTATATGCATGATTACGGACCATACCAAGGTCGCCTACGCGCACCTGCGAGAAGTCGATGGAATTCTTGCCGTTCTGGAGGTTGCCCTTACGATACCATCCGGTGTGCTTGACAGGGATGTTGAAGAATCCCCTGCCTTCTGAATAGTAGTTGCAGGTGCCGACGTTCATCCAAAGGATCTTGTTTGCGTCGTCAAGTCTGATCTGGGTGTTGTTGCCGGTTACATCATCAACTGCAGGGGTACCATCATTGGCGATGACCTGCTGGGGTACACCATTGTTGTTAATATAAAGATTCCCCGGTATTGCTACGATATCACTGATTTGGAGAGTTCTGGAGCGGTCAGCCATCTTAACTCCTGCATCCAGATTATCAGAATTCACTCCAAGCACTCCGTCGGAAGGACGGGCAACCTCGGTGATAGCAGCCAGTACAGCAAGGTCGTCGGCATTTGAAACATCATACTTTGTAAAGCTTCCATCCGCGAGTTTCTTGTAGAAGACGGATGCCTGCCAGAGGAAGCGTTTCTTCATCGACATGGTCTTCTCCACTCCGATTGCGCTGGAAATACCGTCTTCGTCATCTGTATCGAAATATACGCTCGGGCGTGACTGCAACTCTCCATTGACATTGACCCTAACAGGAACATATGTATAGAAGGATAGAGGCTTTTCATCCGTACCTTCCAATTCTGTTCCATCCACTTTAAGGGTATAGTTGCCGACGATAATGACTGACGGCACTGCAGCTGCAGGGTTCTTGGAGGTAAGGGCCGGTATACCGGAAGTGGTTTCCGGGAAATAATATGTAGTATTGAATCCCCTGCCATTTTCCAACACGTCTTTATAGGAATAGAATGTCTGATTGATTTCGTCTTTCAGCTTGCTGCTCAGATAGTCTGACACCACTTCAGGATATTGAGACTGGAAATAGACAGGAGAGCAACCCCAGTAGGATCTGTGCAGATCAGCGTTGTTCCAGTTCCAGCGGGCACCATCTGCAAGAAGATTTGCAGCTCCGAATTCAGGATTGGTATTGTAAGAGGCGAGGGAATTAATACGCCAGTTTAAGAATTCAAACGTCAGATCATTCGGAAGGATCTGGCCGGTTGTGGAGGCTTCACGGAACGACTTCACAGGGTAGGTGCTGTTGGCAACGCCGTTAAGTTCCCATCCCTGATAGTTGAACGTAAGTGTCACCGGAATTGGAGTTTCAGAGCTGTTGGGCACCCCATCAGGCATTGTGCCGGTCTCGTATGCCGATACTGCATCATCCGCAACGTTCATCTGAAGCTTGGTAGCGTAACGCTCCACATAGATATTGACGGTAGTATTGGCAGCCAGTGCATTCTGAGCCTCTTCAAGGCTGTCATATACCTTGCCGTCGAGGGGTGTGGCAGTGACTACTTTTCCGTCTTTATAATAGACAGAGTTGCTCATTGGGAAATAGGTCGTTGTTCCCTCTGTGCGGGATACTTCCTCCAGCTCTATCGTCTGGATCGTGCTCAACGGGTTCTTGAGATGAGCGCGGTTGACCGGGTTGATGTAGCAGACTACCTGAGTAGGATTTTCCTGTCCAGCAGGTATAGACACCATAAGGGTCTCAGAACCAACCTTCTCAACGGAGTTGGTAGCACCGGTATCCGCATCCGCTACCTGATCTTTCCATGTGGGAGATGCTGACACTACATCACCGACAGGATTGCCATTGTCATCATAAAATACGAAGTAGACCGACCTGATCGCTGATTCTCCTGTGCCATTGCTGAAATCGGAGGTGCCGTCTACCGGAGTTCCATCGTTGGCTGCGGCACGGGTCTCTCCTACATCTCCATGGATGGAGATATTGACATACAGGGATCTCTCGATGTCAGTCCGATTATTTTCGGCTGCCGGAGTCTGAAGATCGTCGTGGGAGCACGCTGCCAAGCCAAGGGCAACGAGACCAAGAACTCCTGATGTAAGATGTAATTTTCTCATAAGGAATTTGGGTTGAGTTAATGTATTTATTTTGTTTTAGTTAGCAAGTGTACGTTTTTGGCTTTCTTATAAATTTCGGCTATTCTATAAATTGGAAGTCGCGGAGCTGACGGAGCAATTCCGTAGCCGCCTCTATGCCGGCTGCGGAGGCTTTCTCAAGAAGCGGCTTGGCAGCCTGGTAATCTTCCTCCACTACGAGGATCGCTGCATTTGTATAGATAGCCTCCGGACGGTCGCCTGCTTTCGCCAGATACCTTCGCGCTGCTGAGAGATCGCCGTTGCTGACCGCCGTGGAGGCTGCGTTCAGGTTGGCAACTTCATCGTCAGGGAACATCCTCACGGCTATCTCCATCACGTCGCGGAATTCGGGAGAATCCTTGTCGAGACTCTGCGCATAGAGGTAGATCTCATCGAGGCTTAGCTTCTGAGGAGATGTACGGAGCAGAACAGCGATCTTCTCGATGTCAGTGAAGTTGCGTATCGTATAGTTCACCTTGTAGACGGTGTGGCGGAGGGCCGGATACACCTTCGAGAGCAGTATCTGGTAGTCGGCGGGGAAATCCTTCTTCAGACGCTGGTCTTTCACATCGGGAGCGAGAGTGCTGTCAGCGATGAGTTGTAAGAGTCCGGATTTGTTGGAGAGATCATCCATTTCCTTCACCCGTTTTTCAAGACCGGCCCAGTCCTCGGCTACCCAGGTGTATTTCAGCACGTCGCGCGGAATCGAGAAGTATTTGGTGACATACTCTATCAGCGATTCAGTACGTCCTTTTGCAAGACGCTCGTTGACCGCATAAGAACCTTCAGGAGACGCATAGCCTGTGAAAGTGACGGAGTTGATCATGATGTCTTCGTCGCTCTGCATCTCGTCGATGGTGTGGCGTATCGCAGCGAGTTCCTGCGGGTTGCGTCGGTAGTCGGGATAGATCTCTGTCTTGTTGACAGGGAAGTCGATATAAGACTCCTTGCTTACGTCGCGCGTCTTGACGATCTCACGCTCCGGAGAGACATAGACCATCATGGGCACCACCGTCATGTCGCGGTAGTCCATGCGGGCTATAGGTTCTTCATCGGCAAACGTCAGCAAGGGCATGATGCCGCATCCGGCACATCCGATCACACGTCCTTCCATGCCGAGGCTTGAATACTCCATCCAGTCGCTATAAGGCACGGTAATGCTGTAATCGTAGGTTTCCTTCGATCCCGATCGCAGCAGAACGGTGTTCTCACCCAGACGATTGAAGCCTCGCTCATGCTGTATATATCGGGTGCGTCCGGCCACGAGGACTGAGTCAAGGCGCAGTTGCTGGCCGTTCCCCTCTATGTAAGGCACGAGCCATACCTCGCGGTTACTCATCTTCGGGAAGGCTCCGGGATTTACCGTCATCCTGACGATAAGCTGTGATTCGGATTTCTCTACCGACACGCCTGAGACGGCGCCGTCGGGAAGCTCAGTGAGCTCGGCTGCTGAAACCGGCATTGAAAAGGCGACAGCGGCCGCGATGCTTAGAATTTTCTTATCCATGGGTGTGTAGCTCTTTTCAGTGATCAGAATATATAGACGAAATTGATGGCAGCTTTGGTGGGAAGAACCATGTTTTTCACACCGCTGCCTACTTTCTTTCCGCATCCCTCGCATTCGAACTCATCGTAGGCGGCGCGGATCCATCCTATGCCTAATTCGGCCTCAAGGTTCCAATGGCGACCGAGAAGCCAAGAGTAGCCGTAGCCTACGCCGGCTCCTACCGCCCAGCCCTGGTAGCGGCGGTCGCGGAGATTACCGAAGTCATAGACTATGTTGCGGGCAAATGGAAGATGTCCGAAGTTGAACTGTCCTCCTATGGCGTGCAGTGCTACGAAATGGCCGGCCATGGCGTCGCAAAACCAATAGCGCGCTTCCGGCTGCGCCATCCAGTGTTTCCAGCGGCGTCCGTCGTTAAACGACCAGGCGTTTAGGTTGCCGGAAACGTCAATACTCCAGCGGGGCGCGACACGGAGCTCCGCCCCGAGGTTTACGGTTGCGGTGGCGTCGTAGAGGAGGTTGGTCTTGATGCCGAAGCCGCTCGCTGAGGCGGGCGTATGCAGAAACACTCCCGACAATATCGCCGCGAGAAACATGAGTTTCTTACATAAACTTTTGAATGTTAGTGATTTCGATAAACGAGGTGGAGTATTTCCAATATACCCCTTGCCGGCTTCCGGCTTCCGGTTGCTATGACGCCTGAGAGTTGCCATATCTTTATGAATAATATAATAATGATTCTCCCTATCGTGGAGATATAAACAGTTAGAAATATAAGTCAGGGTCAGATGGTACTGAACAGTTAGTGATGGTTAACGCCACAAATTTAATATCAAATTTTTATTTATGCAAATATTTATTAACAAATTTTTGCTATGGCTAAATTTTTAACATTTCGGGCAGTGTTGCGGGTCTCGTAAGTTACTGGACTTCCGCAAGCTCAGGGATATCACGCAAGAACTTTAAGGGCTTAGGCGCAGACCTAATTCTTAGCGCAGGAACTGGCAGATTTTCTCAGATTTTTTTTCATTGACTGCGAGCGGCGGTTAGAAACCGCCTACCCCATAAGCTGCGGAGTCTATATATGGGTAGGAGGCTTCCCAGCCTCCTGAGGGCCGTCTTTCTCATTCATAGAATGCGGAGCGAAGCGAGCGAGCCTCGGCGATCTTTGCCACCGAATGCCGGCACTGAAAGACTCTGCCCCTTTGCGGCTTTACGTGAGAAACATAAGGACTTAGGCGCAGACCTAATTCTTAGCGTAGGAACTAGCAGACTTTCACAGAATTATTTTTTATGTCGAAGTTATCCCTGATTGGAGTTGACTTAAAATTATTTTTCTGCGCCCCATCTGCTCATTCTGAGCATCCTGCAAGGATAGTTCCAGCGCATAATACCTTCGTTCCAGCCGGCCGGGACTTTGAAAGATTAGGCGCGGACCTAATTCTTAGCACAGGAATGGGCAGATCTTCACAGAATTATTTTCTTTGTCGAAGTTATCCCTGATTGAAGTTGACTTAAAATTATTTTTCTGCGCCACGTCTGCTCGTTCTGAGCACTCTGAAAGAGAGTTCTGCGCATAATACCTTCGTTCCTGCCGGCCGAGACTTTGAAAGCTTAGGCGCGGACCTAATTCTTAGCGCGGGAACCGGCAGATCTTCACAGAATTTTTTAATCTGACTGCGAGAGACATGATTAATCTTTTATCTTTATCACGCAAGGGAACGCTAAGGGGGTGGGAACGCGGGGCGTCTTCCTCATTCACGCAATGCGGAGCGGAGCGCAGCGAGCCTCGGCGCTCTTTGCTACCGAGTGCTATCCTACAAAAGACTCTGCCCCTTTGCGGCTTTGCGTGAGAAACATAAAGGCTTAGGCGCAGACCTAATTCTTAGCGCGGGAACGGACAGACTTCCACAGAATTTTTTTCTTTGTTGTTTTTTTCTTGTCCACACAGATAAAGCATAAGAATATGTGAAGATTCAAGAACGAAATGTAAAAATTTGGAGGAATGAGCAATTTTGTTTAACTTTGTACCAATAATTCATCCGATTGTTGCTTAATGAACGATAATTCAATCATACACCTCTTTGAGGGTAAGAAAATCCGTATCGCATGGGATGCAGAGCAGGAGAAATACTATTTTTCTGTAACAGATATTGTGCATGTATTAACAGATTCTGTAAATCCACGTGATTACATAAAGAAGATGCTTAGACGCGACCCGGAGCTGAAAGCCAAGTGGGGGACAATTTGTCCCCCTGTTAAAATGTTGGCTCCAGATGGGAAAAGTCGCAAAACCCAAGCCGCTGACCTTGAAGGAATATTCCGTATTATTCAGTCAGTTCCATCTAAAAAAGCAGAACCAGTAAAAAAATGGTTGGCAGAAGTCGGTGCTCAACGCATCGACCAGATGATAGATCCTGAATTAAGTTTCCAGATGGCCGTCGAGGACTACCGACGTCAGGGTTACAGTGACCGTTGGATAAACGAGCGTATGCGCTCCATAGAGATGCGTAAGGAATTGACCGACGAATGGCATCGCTCAGGCATCCATGAATCGAAGGACTTTGCTATACTCACTAACGTTCTAACCAAGGCCTGGAGTGGGATGACTACGGGCGAATACAAACGCCACAAGGGTCTGACAAAAGAGAATCTGCGCGACAACATGACAAATGTCGAACTGGCGCTTAATACTCTTGCAGAAGTTGCAACAACAGAAATAGCCCGCCAGCGACAGACACATGGAATGAAAGAGAGTCGACAGGCAGCCCAAGCAGGGGGTAAGATTGCGAAGAATACCCGCGATGACCTGGAACGTCAACTTGGTCGTACTGTAATATCCTCCGAACGTGCTTCCGATTATATAAAATCCATCGAAAATAAGAATTCTTAAACGTTACCACTTCCAGAAGAAAAATAATTAACGTTGCGTTTGCATTTAGGCACTTCTCAGACTTCCACAGAATTATTTTCTTTGTCGAAGTTATCCCTGATTAGGGTTGAGTTAAAAAGTAAATATTTTTCTGCGCCCCATCTGCTCGTTCTGAGCACTCTGAAAGAGAGTTCTGCGCATAATACCTTCGTTCCTGCCGGCCGGGACTTTGAAAGTGTAGGCGCAGACCTAATTCTTAGCGCAGGAACTGGCAGATCTTCACAGAATTTTTAATTTGACTGCGAGCGGCGGTTAGAAACCGCCTACCCCATAAGATGCGGAGTCTATATATGGGTAGGAGGCTTCCCAGCCTCCTGAGGGACGTCTTCCTCATTCATGCAAGGCGGAGCGCAGCGAGCGAGCTTCGGCGATCTTTGCTTCCGAGTGCCGGCACTGAAAGACTCAGCCACTTTGCGGCTTTGCGTGAGAAACATAAAGAACTGATTCTTAGCGCGGGAACTGACAGATCTTCACAGAATTTTTTAATCTGACTGTGAGGGACATATTTAATCTTTAATCTTTTTCACGCTAGGGAGCGCTAAGGGGGTGGGAACGCGGGGCGTCTTCCTCATTCACGCAATGCGGAGCGGAGCGAGCGAGCTTCGGCGATCTTTGCTACCGAGTGCTATCCTACAAAAGACTTCGCCCCTTTGCGGCTTTGCGTGAGCTATTGAAAGTGTAGGCGCAGACCTAATTCTTAGCGCGGGAACCGGCAGATCTTCACAGAATTTTTTAATCTGACTGCGAGCGGCGGTTAGAAACCGCCTACCCATGGGCTACGCAATTTATGGGTAGGAGGCTTCCCAGCCTCCTGAGTATTGTCTTACCCCATTCCTGCGAAGCGAGCGAGCCTTGGCGTCCTTTGCTTCCGAGTGCCGGCACTGAAAGACTCAGCCCCTTAGCGGCTTTGCGTGAGCTATTGAAAGTGTAGGCGCAGACCTAATTCTTAGCGCGGGAACTGGCAGATTTCTACAGAATTTTATTATCGGCGCTACAGGGAGCACTCGAATGACTTCCCGGTGTAACAAAAACTCAATTTAAAAAAATTAAAAATGTAATAAAAAAGTCAAAAAATATCTTGCGTATTTAAGATTTTTTATCTAACTTTGCGTGTCCGATTCAGATATCACTATTAGCGTATCACTATTAGCGCATCACTATTTTGGTGGTAGGAAGCAATGGGACATTTTTTAGAAAGTGTAACTGTTATTCTAAACCATAATGTCATTCAAGGGGATTTTTCCATACCTACTATTACTGTTGTCATCGTTGACGGCATTAGGATACGAGTATACACCCGCCGACACGGCCAAGGTATATTTCCGGCTCGGCTACCGTCAGGTGGATCCTACGTTTGCCGACAACAAGGTGGCACTTGATAGATTCGTCAATTCCATCAAAGACGCGAAGGCCGTCGACGACGTGCACCATATCGTAGTGCGTACAGCCGCATCTCCCGACGGAGGTCTCGACGCCAACATCCGTCTTTCGCAAAACCGCTCCAACGAAATGGTCAGCTATCTCGTGAAGCAGGCCGGAATCGACGCATCGCTCATCGAATCCTCTTCCGAAGGTATCGCGTGGGCCGAACTGCGCAACCTCGTGGCCGCCACCCCCGCTGTGCCGATGCAGGCGCAGGTGCTCGAGATCATCGACAACCAACCCGAATCGAGCCGCAAGCAGGCGCTCGTGGAACTCGGCGGCGGAGCCCCCTACAACTGGATGTATAAGAACCTCTTCCCTCAGCTCCGCAGCGCGATGATGATATCCCTCTACCGCACATCTTACATGGAGGCTGAAGACCGTGCCCGCGAGGAGGCAGCACGCAAGGCCGCCGAGGAAGCGGCCCGCAAGGCGCAGCAGACTCAGCCGCAGCCGGCTCCCGTGGAGGAAGTGACCGAGACGGTCGAGGCCGTCGAAGTGGTCGAGGCTCCCGACAACGGCAATATGACTGCAGACGGCAACGCCACCGCCGGACTCCCCGGAAGGAACTTCTACATGGACATCCGCTCCAACATGCTCTACGACGCGCTCGCACTCCCGAACATCGGCGCTGAGTTCTATCTCGGCAAGAACTTCTCGATCGGCGGCAACTGGCTCTACGGCTGGTGGAAGAAAGACAACCGCAGCCGCTACTGGCGCGCCTACGGCGGCGAGCTCTTCGGCAGATGGTGGTTTGGCAAGGCAGCGCACAACAAGCCCCTCACGGGACATCACGTAGGTCTCTACGGCCAGATCTACACCTACGACTTCGAATGGGGAGGCAAAGGCGAGATGGGCGGTAAGCCGGGCGACAACATGTGGGCCCGCTGCTTCTGGGGCGCCGGAGTGGAATACGGCTACTCGCTCCCCGTAGCAAGAAGGATCAACATCGACTTCTCACTCGGCCTGGGATATACGACAGGCACATATTACAAATATCATCCCGAAGACGGCCACTACGTGTGGGAATCAACCCACAAGCGCCACTATTGGGGTCCGACAAAACTTGAGATCGCATTCGTGTGGCTCATAGGCAATGGAAACGTTAACGAAAAGAAAGGAGGCAAGCGATGAAAAAAATTAGTCTTATAGCCGCCGCAGCCTCCGCGCTCCTCCCCCTCCTTACTTCCTGCGACCACAAGGAACTCTGCTTCGACCACTGGGACCATGCGGCCCGCCATCAGGTGAACTTCCAGGCCGAATGGGACCTCACATGGGAATACATGCATGAGGGTGAGAACTGGAAGGAAAACTGGCACAACTACGACTTCTCCCGCGAATACGAAGACCTCCTTCATGAGCAGGGTACCGGCATCCACTCGCAGGTATACACCGACGGCCACGACAATGAAGTGACTTTCCTATCGTCTGAAGGTGGTATCGTACACATGACTCCCGGTGAGCACCAGATCCTATTCTACAACAACGACACCGAGTATATCGTCTTCAACGACATCGACCTTCTCGCCAACGCGAGCGCCACGACACGTACACGTACACGCACTACATATCACGGCAACTCGAAGGCTCCGGCAGGAACACGTGCAGATGAGGTTACGGTAAACCCGCCAGATGCCCTCTTCGCGAAATATATCGAGAGCTATACACCGGAGAAAGCGATGGAGGCACCGATCGAGAATATCACTCTCCGTCCTCTCGTATACCGCTACTATATCCGCTTCCATTTCAAGAAAGGAGCCAACAAAGTCGCTGTAGCCCGTGGAGCTCTCGCCGGTATGGCCGGCAGCGTGTTCCTGACAGACGGCCATACAAGCTCGGAACCGGTCACCGTCCTCTTCGACTGCGAGACGCCCGATGGAACAAATGACCTTTTGGTGGAAGCTGCAGTGAACACATTCGGAGTTCCCAACCTTCCCAGCCCCCCTGAATACACCCGCGCACCGTTCTACGGTCTGACTCTTGAAATGCGACTTAAAGACGGCACGATGCTCGAGCCCATCGACTTCGATATTAGCGATGAGATAGTAAAGCAGCCACGCGGAGGCGTCATCGACATCACGGATGATCGTCTTGATATCCCCGACGATATCGGTAATGAAGGAGGACAAGGCGCTTTCGGCGTTGCAATCGACGACTGGGGCGAATACGAAGATGTATCATTCGACCTCGGCAAAAAATAAGCCTTAATGTAAGAGTTAAGAGTTAAGGGTTAAGAGTTTTGTGTACTGCGTAGCAATGGAATGAAGGAGTCTTGCCTCTGCAGACCGGCCAAATAACAAAAGCAAATAGAGATAAATAACAAAATATTCACATTTTCAAACATCAAGAACATGAAAACTAAATCATTTCTTCTCGGAGCAGCGGCTGTAATGCTTGCCACCGCATGCTCAAACGACGAAGTCGTGAAGGTCGCTGAAAACAGCGCAGCTATCGGCTTTAGCAGCTTTGTAAACAACTCAACCCGTACAGACTATGGCACGACGAGCGACGAGAAACTCGAAGCTTTCAATGTATATGGTGTGACTTGGGGAACAGTTGATCCCTTCCAGGTATTCAGTGGCGTAAACGTTAGCAAAAGCGGTGAGGCTTGGAATTATGCAACTGAAACAGAACCTCTTCGTTACTGGATCCCGGGTAATACATATACATTCGCTGCCGTGGCTCCTATTGATGCTATCGCCGACGCATCTGCTGATGGAAAGGCTGTCGTTACTCAGGGTACAGATAAAACAAATGGTGGTGTTTCCACTATCACATTCACCAATAACGGTAATGTTGACCTCCTTTTTGATGCTAAGGATGCGCCGACTGCTAATCAGACTGTAAACTTTACGCTGAAGCACCTTCTTACCCGTGTCAAGTTCCAGCTCACAAACAAAATGAACTCTGACCTATACTACATTGAGGTTAAAGATGTAAAGATCAAAAAGGTCGTTAAGGATGCTACGTATACAGTGGCTAATGATGCTTGGACTTGGAATTCCGAAGAAACAAACAAAACTGATTTCGGTTTTGATGTAGTTTATGAAGGTACGAAACATACTGAAAACGGTGGTAAAGCTATCTCAGCATCACATAATCTTATTCCTGAGGTAGATGCTGAATACGAAGCAACTTTCACAATTGTACTCTATCAGGACGTTGATGGTGAGTATACAGCGGTTCATACTCCTTATGTTCATACTGTAATTCTTCCGAAGGTTGGCTATGTGGCTGGCAATAGCTATCTTTTTGCAGCTGATGTAACACCACAAAACATCGATCCCGAGGGTCCGGATTTGGAACCAATTACATTCTCTGCTTCTGTTATTGATTGGGTTAACGTAACACCGAATCCGACTCTTCCGACTCAGGAGCCTGTTGTAGTTGATTAATAACTTAAACACGAAAACAACTATGAGACTGAATATTTTTAATTCGCTAATGGGCCTTTGCGTGGCTACAGCTGCCGTATCGTGCTCCAACGAGGTGGTCGATGAAAATTGCCTTCCCGTTGGTAGCGAATCTGATATGATCAGTTTTGTAGTTGCCGACGACAATACCCGCGGCGGTTCCTTCGGGAACCGCCCGGGCTCCTCAACTCGCGGTTCGGTCACTACTTCCGAATCCATGAAAAAAAATCCATTCGCTGTATATGGCGACATGACAAACCTCGACTCCTCCAACCCTATTACACTGTTCTTCAAAGAACCGGTAAGCTATAATAACAGCAAATGGACATACGCCAATACAAGATACTGGTTCCCAAACTACGAATACTCCTTCCTCGCAATTCATCCGTCAACAGCAATTCCTTCTGAAGGAAGCACCAACGGAGAAATAACCAATTTTGACTATAAAGGCGACGCATCAGTGTCGTTCGATTATACCTCTCCTTCCGATTATTCCCAAGCTACAGACATTCTTATAGCAGGCCACAGAAGAAAATATACCGCCTCTACCGATGACAAGACAGTAGTATTATCTTTCGGCCATATAATGTCGCGCCTGAATTTTGTGGCTAACCTTGAAAATTCAAATATTGAAGTAACGGGAATTACTATTGAAGGAATAGTCTCAAAAGCGAAATACTCCGTTAGACCGGAAATTATTTCGAGTGGAAACACAGAAACTTCAGACCTTACAGGTACCCTCTGGTCCGAGCATTCTGGATCCACAAATATCTCAAAGAACAAAAATTTCTTGCCTACAACAGATAGTCAAGGTAAATTATTCATTAGTCTGTTCCCGGATAATGATCCCCTGATCGTCATCCCGCAGAAAGTGACAGAAAAACTGAAAGTCGTGGTAACGTACAATATCGGTGGTCAAAAAGACGAAACCATTGAAGGCTATCTCGATTCCGCGTTACTCGGCAGTTGGATGGCAGGGAAGCTATATACCTACACATTCACCCTCAAAGCAACCAATAATGAGTTTATAATCTTCAGCCAACCAGATATCGAGGAATGGAAAGAGGCTGATGGATCAAGCTACATCATCATTAATTAATCCTTTGTTAGGAGCATAATATCTATTGAAAATGCAACATACATCGAAATATACGATTGCCTTGTTAGCTGCTGTTGCATCGCTTGCTTCATGCAGTGAGAACGATATACCCGGTCTAGAGAAGGCTACCGACAAATATATTGTTTTCGGGACTCCGAGTTTAGGCTTTGATGGTGCGGTTGGGGACTTTGCGAGTAATAATACTCGTGCAAATGTTACGCTTACGTCCTCTGTTGATAACTTTCAGGTATGGGCTTACTGTATCCCCAATAAAATTAAGGGAGACAAAGATCCGGAGAAAGCGACAACACGTTGGGTTGATAAATATATGTTTTTTACTTCTGGAGCAGATGTAGACAATCTTGTGAATGCTACAGTGAATCCGTCCGATGTGACAAATAATTACAATAATGGCGAACTAACACGTTGGAATGATGATCCCGAGGCTTTATATACCTTTATTGGTCTTGCAGGTAATAAGACATATAAGAATTACAACGGCGCCAATGTTAACAATTTTGACTATGTTATGGAGAACGCTTCGGCTGTGTCTGGATCTGAACATGGTCCGAGGTTAACTATCACTTTGAATCCAAATGGTGAAACGATAACTGAAACCATAATAACTTATGATACCATTCCTGCGAAATGGCCATGGATGAACCCCACTATCAGGCCAAAAGAAGAGGAAATTACTAAATTAATAAATGTTGATAGAACATACCAACCAGATCCAATATACGCCGTTGCATATGATCTCAAGAAAGAAGACGGCAACGTGAAACTTTCGTTTTCCCATATAATGACTGCCCTGAGGTTCAAAATTCAGAATTTTTCTGATAAAGAACTGACCATCACGTCTATGAAGTTTCAAGGTAAGTTCTATAAGAAGGCCACAATTGATTTTTCAGAGCTTACTCCGAAAATGGATGTAGACGTCAGTCAAACATATGATGGGCCGTTTTATATTATAGATAAAAATGAAGAAGTCATCATCGAGAAAGATAACTATAATTATGCCGGTGGAGAAGATAATTACCTCCTGCTCTTACCTAATCCGAAAGGTACTACTAACGACAACGACGGTAATTATGTGTTAGGAGTTGATAAGAAACTTGAGATAACTTATCATTTTGAAAATGGTGAAGAAAAGTCAAAGGCAATAGAAGTAAAGCTGAATTATCTTCCTCAACCGAATACCAAGCATACGGCATATTTAAATTTCGTTGGCGATAACTTTTTCGTTACTTTCCAGGCTGATGAAAAGACTTGGGAAAATGGTTCAGACAACAATTATATAATTAAATAAGAGTCTTAACTAACCATATAAAACTACGAGTATGAAATTCTCGATAAAAAATATCTTAAAATATGCAGCAGTAGGGGCTATTCTTGCATCCGGTGCTTGCTCCGATGATTTTATGGTCAGTGATGAGGCTGACAACTCTAGTATGTCGGAAGGTCTGACATTCATGTGTGGAGACATGCTCGAGGTGTTTACCGGTTTAAATAACGAAGCAACCCGTGCAGGTGGTTCCAAGACAGAGGATGAAAAGAAAATAAAGACGCTTCATGTGTTCTTTTTTAATGGAGGCGGAGATGGAGAGCTTCTTAAACCCAATTATACTAATTTCTCATCATATCAAAAAATTAATGTAGAAGAAGAAAAGGGTATTGAGAGGTATTTACTAAAACTCTCTGATGGCGAGTGGAATAGTAATAAAGGTCTCTTTAGTGATAAAAACGGTAACCCGAAAAAATCAAACATTAGAGTTGTTGCAATAGCAAATATTGATGCTCTTGAAGGAGTTGTCCCGGAGTCTGATGACAATCGCTTTTATACTCAACTTCCTGATGGAACGGTTCAGACAAATGGAAAGATTCAGAAAGCGGGTAGATCATTCAACGAGGAATTCCCGATAACAAAATATTCAGATCTTCAGGAATGGGTATACTATCCGAAGATTCGCATGAATGAGGATGGAACCGCTGGAGATATCTCTAAACTTCCTGAAGCCGGTATGCCTATGATAGGGGAACAGATAATTGATTTAACCGATAAAAGCGCGATTGTCATAAACATGAAAGCTCTTATGGCAAAGGTCAACGTTGCTATTAAACTTGATCCCGATCAATATACTGACAATCTCCCTGCTCTGACCATTACTGAGTATGGGGTTTTAAATATGCCTATTGCCGTGCCATTCAAGCAGCCTGAAGGAAAACCAGTGAATGGATGGGAAAAAACAGAGAATCTTGATGCCTATTTTAAGGCCTATGACGTGACTAAGCAACCGATGTTTCATAAAAACGGCACTCCATCAGGGTGGAATGATGATCATGCTTATTGTGATCCGGCCAACCATGAATTTACAAACGTGCTGAAAAACCCTGTAAGAATCATTAAGGGTGCCGATCCCGTTCTTTTGTGTTCTTATTATACTTTTGAGAACATAAACATGCCTGACTATTCGGCTAAAAGGGCTACAGTCGATGGCCTGACTAAAGAAGCATTTACCGGTGATGGTGGCTCTACTGAATATGAACCAAACTATCCCGATGGAGTAGCACCGGAAGATTATCAGCGTTGGAAGCCAACTATCGCATACAAGGACCGTGCTTCGGCTATGATCCTTAAAGGTGAGTATACAACCCATCAGGGTCTCAAGTATAATGCCCAGTTTACCATTTACCTCGGGATGGACACAGACACGGATTTCAAGGTAAAGCGCAATCATAAGTATGATAATAATATTGTCATCAAAGGCTTGGATTATGTCCGTAATGCAGTGGATGATGTGTACACGTTTGATGGTCGCGTAAATGTCGTAACTGACAATCCTCTATATCTTGCCATCGTTAATGAGCGCAAGGTGGACGTGCATGCGACAGCCCTTCCTATGGATGTATGGTTGTTGAATTACGAAGACTTCACTCCGGAACCTGAGGATTATTATACGGATGTTACGTTTACTATTCCTGAAGTTGCTCAGGATTGGATTCAGATGGTTATGATTCCGCGTAGTGAAATGCAACATGAAGACGGCCGATTCTATGCAGGATCAGGAATTGAGAAATACTTCTATAAAAATCTGTTGAAAGATATAAAAGAAAGACCTAATACTGTATTATCTGGAGGAGAGAACGGAGCATATGCCGGTCATAATAAAGGCGCTCAGTGTGGCTCCGAGGTCACAGTATCATGTACTCCGACTGAAGGGGGGAATAATTCGCGTTCTCGTGTTTATTTCTACATAGATGAGAATACTACAGACTGGCAGTACGATGATGGTAAATGTATGGGTACTCCGGACCGCACTGTGGAGGTCCAAGTGAAATATAAGAGTTATCGTCTGAATGGTACAGATACAGTAAAAGAGTCAGTAACTGAAAAATTCCGTACGATTGAGATTGAACAGCGTGGTCTGTTGCGAGTTAAAAACCGCTGGTATTCTTGGCATACTGAGAGTCCGTATTACGATGCTAACGGAGAAGAAATAGATGAAACATTCATTGAATATTACGAAGAATATCTAAACCATACTGATCCTCTTGATGAGCATGTTTCAGGAGATGTGTATGAGGGTCTTGAATGGGGCCTTGACGGCTACTCCTTTCCCACAAAAATTGATGGCATGGGGGACACAAATCCTATTGATGCTATGAAAGCTAAGCAAGGTTCTCTTGTAACAAATTGGATAATAAATCATACAAAAGATCTTGAAGGTGGGAGTATGAAAGATGTCCGGTTGTTTGATAGGAAAAAGAAACCATACTCAGCATTACATTATTGTTATGGTAAGAATAAACGCAATTATGATGGTACCGTTGATGTGGAAGGCTCAACATCTACTGGCTATTATGGTTGGTATATGCCTGGTATCAAGGAGTTGGAAACAGCGTTAGTAGAGTATTACGAGAAGTTCGAAGATTTTCAAAATAAGTTATATTGGTCATGTGCCCCCAATAAGAGTACTCATCATGCTCGGGCTACAAAGGTGTTAGTAACAGCAGATAGGATTGAGTATGTTGACAGTGATCAAGACAAACCTGAAAACCCACAGTTCGGGGGTTATCAACTTCGTACAGCAAAGTTACGAATCAGAGCTTTCTACAGACGCAAATCCTAATAATGTCGTAGGATGAATTTAGGGACAGTATACAATCGAAGAAGGACACATCCTGAATGTTGTTAATTGGATAAGTAAGTCAAAAACAATATATAAGCATTCAAAGCAATCGGTTATGAAACCGGACGGAGCATCGACAATTCCCTTGTCGATGCTCTTTTCATCTTCGACAGTATAGGCGCGGACCTGATTCTTAGCACTGGAAATGTCAGAATTTCTCAGAATTTTATTACCTGTCACAGGCCGGAAGCCCTCCTTTCTTTAGACTGCGCTCGGAGGCTGGGAAGCCTCCGTCCCATAGGCTACGCTGTCTATTTATGGGTAGGAGGCTTGGCTTCGCCCAAGCTAAAGCAACTCCCAGCCTCCTGAGTATTGTCCACTCCTACTCACGCTACGCGGAGCGCCAGCGAGCGAGCCTCAGCGCTCTCCGATCCCAACGTGATTCCCCCAAAGAGCTTAGTCAGATCCAAGGAGTTTTGGGCCATTAGGTATTATCTGCTGTATGGCTTCTATAAAGGCTATCGTCTTAGGATATAATTGAGTGAAAAGGTTCTGACAAAATTAAGAGAGAGCATCGTTTTTATTCCGGCATGTGATGTGGCGCTTATGCCATATGCCAGCATTAGGGCAGAGGCCGCGTAGTAGGCTGAATAATACAACCTATTGACCGCCGTATTGAAGAATCCGCCATCTGCATTGTATTGTGCTTCTTCTAAAGTTTCAAAGGCTCTGTGAGAGTTTTTTGGGACGGTTGGCAAGTTAAAAAAGGTATTTATCCTAAAGACTTACAGCCGAAAACTGAAATCGCAGATAAACTCATCATGTATTGTGGGGAAGTGCGCCTCTCCGAGGCTTCCGGAATTATTGCAAGTCGCCCCAGCCTCGAATCTTGAGATTTTGACACAGTAACATCTCTCATGACTCAGCATGACGCGCCAAAGGTTTCACCTTCGACAAACCACTTGCAGAGTGGAGAAAGGAGGCGGATCCGGTTTGTCGAAGGTGAGAGTGATGTCAGTTATTCTGAATATAGAAGGCTATGGATAAAAAAGGCGACAACGAATTTGGATATTATCTTTGAAGTGGTTAATTTTGCAAGTGTTTCACCTTGTCGATGCTCTTTTCACCTTACGACAAACCACTTGCAGAGTGGAGAAAGAGGGCGCAGCCGGTTTGTCGAAGGTGAAAAAAGTAGACTATAAAAAGAAGACAGAAATAACTATGGATTCAATCTGGATTAAGTCCCTTAAGGAAGGCGGCGGTCATTCCTATCACAGGAGGGCAATCAATCATGATTATTTCGCCCCCTTCATATACCATATCATCCTAAAGAAGGATGAGGATTGCGACAGCTTCGGATTCGTAGTCGGCGATGCTCGTATAGAGCCGGGGCGCCCCGGCTGCGCGGATATTAATGAATCCCCACTCGGGAAAATTATAGCCAAGGAAATCATTCATTTTCCTTATGAATATCCAATCATCAGAATACTTCAGTATAAGGTCATGCCTGACCATGTCCATATCCTCCTGCAGGTCCTGTTTCGCTCAGACAAGCATCTGGATTTCTACGTTGAGGCATTAAGGTCAAGGATTACCGCAAAATACTCAAGAATGCTTGGAAGGAAGATTGAAGATAATGATATTTTTGAAATAGGCTATTGCGACAAGCCTCTATATGATGACCGTTCTCTGGACGGTCTGTACACTTATATCCGTCAGAATCCTCACCGCCTCGCCATGAGACAACAATATCCGGAATTCTTCAAAAGGGTTCGTAATCTAAGGATAGGCAATCAGGATTACAGTGCTTATGGCAATCTGTTCCTCTTACGGAATCCGGACAAGGAGGCTGTGAAGATCAGCAGAAGCTTTGAGAGGGAAGAAATACTCGAGAGAAAGTCATCATGGCTTTCATCCGCGTCTAAAGGTGCGATTCTTGTATCTCCATTCATATCCAAGGCTGAGAAAGATGTCCGTACGGAAGCTGAAGCCTTGGACGCTAAAATTATTCTTATCGTCCATGAGGAATTCCCGGAGCGTTTCAAACCGGCCGCCCACGATTTCTCGCTTTGTTCGGAGGGCCGACTCCTCATTATTTCCCTCGGTCTTCCCACAGGTACAGATATCACATATCCCATCTGTTCTGACATGAATGCGCTTGCCAAGGCTATAGCTGAAGGATACTGACATATCCCTCTTATCACCTTACGACAAACCTCTTGCAGCGAGCACGTCCTGCCAACTCCCGGCTATGCGGAGCGAAGCGAGCGAGCCTCGGCGCTCTTCGCTTCCGAATGCCGGCACTGATAGACTCTGCCCCTTTGCGGCTTTGCGTGAACTTTAAGAGCTTAGGCGCAGAACTAATTCTTAGCGCAGGAACTGGCAGATCTTCACAGAATTTTTTCATCTGACGACACAGATACAGATATCAATGGAAAAATATATTCGGCCGGTTACCTTCACAGGCAGCCGACCGGTTCGTTTTGTAAGTCAGTGTGGATAAATCACATTTATTAGATCACATTTATTAGATCACATTTATTAGATCACATTTATTAGATCACATTTATTTATAGTTGCTTTGTACTGTATCATAAAGCGCCTCTCCGAGGCTACTGAGATTTTTTCGGGTTCCCCCAGGCTGAAGCCCGGGGTTTCTTCACAATTACAGCTCTCCGAGCTGACTTATCAGTTTTCCGTTTTCTGTTTTCCGTTTTCCGTTGATAGTTAATCGTTGATCGTTAATCGTTGATCGAAGCGCTTACCTCGCGGAAGTCAGCTACCTTCACGTTGAAGGTGATCGGGGTGGCGTTCCACGCTATGTTGTAGTTGTAGCGCTGACCTTCCTTCCATTCCCCGCTGATCGGGATGATATCCTCTGACTCGTAGCTTGCTCCGGGAACGTCCTTGAGAGTCTTGCGGCTCTTTACCTTGATGTATGCGTCTTCGCCAGCCTCCTGCGGGATCATGTACATCACGTTACCACTCTCTGCGCGTGATGCGCTGCTGATGCTGACTTTCTCTCCGTTGCAGGATGAGCCGCATGCGCCGAGTGTAACTGAGAGGTTGTCGATGGTGAAGCTGCGGTCTGATGCGTTTTCTGCTATCTTCCACTCTCCCTTGGACCCTGCATTGGTGGAACCCTGCGGGAAGGTGTAAGTGCCGTTACCCTTAACGCCTCCGAGCTCGACTGACAGGATCTCGATGCTCTCGTAAACAGGGCTGTTGTTCTGGGCGGTGAAGGATACCTGTGCCAGTGAGTGGCGGAAACGGAGGCTGACGCTACCGTTGGATGTGCCCTTGCTGACGTCTTTTGCGACGGCATACATCAGGTCGCTCTGGTCGGCTACATTCGAGGGAACCTCGTAGTCTGCGAAGCTTGCTGCGCCGTCTGCGATCTCAAATGAGTTGCCGTTGGGGTTGCTGTCCACGAATGCCACGAAGGTGAGGGCACGGTCAGTGGGCCAGTATGTCTTGTCTGTTGATGTCCAGTTGCTGCCGGTTGAGAATACGCTCATCGGGGTGCTGAAGTATTCGGAACCGCGGTCGAGTGCGGAGACCTTAAAGTCGGTCACTGATGTGCTCATGTCGCGGGTGCTTGCGCTGCGCTCGGCGGCTGCGTTCTCTACGCTGAATACGATGGCGTTGTTGTCTGCTGCGCCTGTCTCGAGTGTGCGGATATCTTCGTCTGCTGTGCAGGATGCGATTGCTATTGTGAGAAGGGAGAGGGCTGCGAGAGAGAATGACTTACGGTTCATAGTTGTGATCTTTAAAATGTGATTTTTTTTAGCTGCTTTCTCTTTCAGGTCTTATTGACCTTTTGCATTAATAACGCATGGAAAATACAAAAATATCATGCAAAAAAATCACATTTAACTGATTGTTTATCACTATGAAATATCCTGCAACAGCTATGAAATAAATGCAACCGGAATGAAGCATGATTGCAATAATTTGTAGTTGTAAGTTGGAAGAAGTAGTCAGACAGATGGCAGGCATCCGAGGGCTGAGATATTTAATCTTTTTCACGCAAGGGAGCGCTAAGGGGGGTGGGAGCGCATGGTGTCTTCCTCATTCACGCAATGCGGAGCGAAGCGAGCGAGCCTCGGCGTCCTTTGCCACCAAGCGCCTAAATCTTTTATCTTTTATCTTTCTCCCTTTGCGGCTTTGCGTGAACTTTGAAAGATTAGGCGCAGACCTAATTCTTAGCGCGGGAACGGGCAGATCTTCACAGAATTTTTTTCTTTGTCAATGCTGATAAATTTGCCGGGACTTTGAAAGTGTAGGCGCAGACCTAATTCTTAGCGCAGAAACTGGCAGACTTTCACAGAATTATTTCATTGACTGCGAGCGGCGGTTAGAAACGCCGACCCATGGGCTACGCAATTTATGGGTAGGAGGCTTCCCAGCCTCCTCGGTGCAGCCTCCTGAGTGCCGTCTTCTACACTCCTGCTACGCGAAGCGAGCGAGCCTCGGCGATCTTTGCTACCGAATGCCAAAACCTTTAATATTTAACCTATGCAACTGAATATCAAATCTTGTGAGGTGCTGGCCGACATAAGGAGTGCGGCCTGGCTGGAACAGGAGCTGCATCCTGAAGCAGACAGACACCGACGACATCAGATGGCCGACATCTGCGAGACAGACAACCTGGAACTCGTATGGCGTGTGCTCGGAACAGCCATAGCGGAGATACAGCTCGAGCTCACTAAAATACTTCAACCTGCAAAAGATGTGGACGAAGACAACGACCTCCGTTGCCCCAGGGAATGGAGGTTCAGTTTTCTTTTCCGACTTCCTACACAGACTTTGGAGTATATACGCGAGAAGATCCACGAGTATCTTGTGGCGAAAGTGATGGCCGACCGCACTGCAGTCATCATTCCGTCTGCTTCCAAGACATGGCAGCAACGTGCGGAAGTGACAATCGCGGCTCTCAGAAGTATCTCGGCTACAGCCCGGCCTCCTTTCAGACCTGTCTGCAGGCCACTCTGGCCCATGTAGGGGACACGCCCGCAAACTCACTTCTCTGACTGCACAAATCGGGCAGTGTGTTTACAATTTTTAACTTGCTTTATTTTATATATGCTTTGCTATATACTAATTTTGCAACATAAACTTAAAACACGCTATGCATATGAAGAAGAAAGGCAGTACCAGTGACTTCATCAAGCAGAGAAACGCCGAACTCCGTGCGGCTTTCTTCAGCCAGAGACAATACTCAACCTCGGATATAGTTATAGAAAAGGCAGTCAGAACGCCTGCCTCCCGCTTTTGGGTAGACCCTGACCGTGCCCGCGACGTCATATCACGGATAGAAAAGGATCCGGGATTGCTGGAAGGAATGTATCCGGAACGCCGCCGGATGTATGACGCTCTCATACGCAAATACAGAGAGATAAAGCGGCAGTTTCCGGGTCGCTCTAAAATACATTCGGTAACAATGGCCATCTATTCGGGGGCGCCGGAGTTCTACCTCTCCACATCCCGCGCGCGAAGCATAGTTTATGGTCTTTAGCTCATCCAACTCACTTATTCAAATGCTGATCCCATTGATTCCCAAAGACCCGGAACGCAACGACTTCACATGTCGCGACGGAGAAATCGACTTCATTCTGTCGATGCAGCAGCAGACTCCGGGCATAAATGAAGCAGACAACGCCGCGCCGGAGTTTTCGGCCGGGTATGCGACCCGCCACACATTGACACCGGAACCCGGCATGGAAGCCTGCAGCGCCGTGATCCGCATCCCGCTCCAGAGCGGCGACAAACCGAAAGCGGAGCTTATGCTCAGCGGAGAAATCTCACGTGTAGACCCCGCCACTGCCGACCGCCTCACTCAAGCCATAGTTCAGAAGAGTGCAGAATGTCTGCTTGACATCACAACCGACCTCCGGCGCCGTGGACTCTTTATTCTACCTTTCCGCGTCTACAGCATGCTTATGACCAATGACGGCACCCTCTCCTACCCCACGCCGCAAGCAGTGGCGCTACCGGTAGATTTCCCGCCACACCCCGAGATAACGGCCGCCTCCGTCACCGAGGAATGTCTTACGCTCGCAATACGGATTCCTGCACTACCACACAGATTAGGCGTATCACCACCGGCCAATCTCCCACCCGGCCACTCCTTACGCACCTTTATCAGCTATCCGCTATACATACCGGACCCGAAAGAAATGCGGGGAAGCATCGGCAGCGTACGCTCGGCCACGGGAGGAAACGCGACCGGCATACGGTTTGCATTCCTCTCGATGTCGGCCGTCAAGGCCTCTGTGGCAGCTCCGGAGAAATATCATGAGATAGTCGGGAACGAGCGAACAGGGTACAGGATATCCACCCAGACAGCCCCGGCACCGGATTATTCCTCCCACGCATTACTCTACGGATATACCCCACCCTTTCCGCGCGGGGCATTGCTCGCGCTGGGATCGGAAACGGACACCGATACAGATCCCCTCGACTGGATTGCGGACTGGCATACAGCAGGGGAGGGATACCTTCCGGCTTCCCTCCCCTATAAATACCACTTTGAAAATTCCGATTCAGCCGACGGCATAGAATGGCCCGAGGGCATCGACAAGGATGCCATCATGGAAAACATGACAGCCCACGGCCTATCATGCGCACTGCTTACGCGGCCCATGACGCTCGCGACCCATGAGCAGAGCCGAAGGCACACTAAGGCGACATCAATCTGCAGGATACACGTGCCGGGCATTCCTGCAGATTCAAAAGCGTCCGGAATCCTGTACGGTTCTGACGACTGCGTCAGCTGGGAAGCTCTCCGCAGCTTCGATCCGCACCGGAGGTCGCTATTGCTGACACCTCCCCGACTCTTCTGGAGACTGCTTCTATATGGAGATCAGACCTTCCGGCCGGCAGCCCTCGCCCTTGAAGTCAAATAGTGACGAGGGTGGCGCCGAAGCCGTATTCCTGGAAGCTCGCATCCTGGATATCAGCTTTCGGATATTCCTTCTTAAGAAGATCGCGAACAGCCTTGCGCAGCACGCCGTCGCCCTTGCCGTGGATAAAGACGATCTTCTGCCCCTTACGCTTCGCATGCTCCTTCATCGTCTTCCGCACGGTATCGAGCTGAAGCAGGAGCATATCCTTGTTTTCCATGCCGGCGGTAGTGTCGACCAACGAATCGATATGAAGATCTATCTCTATCAGAGGAAGCAGTTTGTAGGGACTGAGTTTTGCGTTGTCAGGTTTCCGTTTCTCGTTTTGCGATTTCTGCTGTATCCGAATGTTGCCTTCGGCATCGGAAGACTTAAGACTTAAGACTGATGACTCAACAGGGACATCATCCTTCACGAGACGTAACTCCATCACAGGAGTCTCAAAGTAGATGCCAGGACGGAAACAATGGAGCTTGAAGAATTTCGTAAGATCCAGCCTGCGGCTGATAGAGGCCGCCGGTTTCAGTTCAAATTCCTTTTCCTTCTTAAACGCCACATACTGCAGCGCTATCCTATCATAGTCGTTGAGGGAACCATGGCGGACAACAGCCAGATCGATCAGTTCGTTGGGAGCCACCTCACCGGAATACACCGTATGCCAGCCTCTCTCCTCGGAACTGCGGCGCATGAAGGTGAAATAAAGGAAATAGTTGGAGTCGTTGACGAGCACCGCGTTGAAGTCTGACTTACCGAGATCGCGGATCTGCGTCGGCTCGAAAGCTACGGCTATGTTGAGCTTATCGCCATAAGGGGTCTCCTCTATCTTCAAGTCTTCAGTCTTCAGTCTTGAGTCTTGAGTCTTCAGTCTTGAGTCTTCGGTCTTCAGTCTTGAGTCTTCAGTCTTCAGTTTTGAGTCATGACCTCTGTCTCTTCCGGCATCGAAGGCCTTCTGATCGAAATAGAGGTTTGGCCGCAACCCGGAAGGACTGCTTTCCGCATGGCCGGCAGGAAGCACCACCACAAGCTCATTCACAAGCACCGGGGTCTCGAAACCATCCTCATCCACATACGCCACCTTTCCCTCGATCTTCCTTACCACACCGCCGCCGACGGCGTTCAGATACCTGACTGTATCTCCTATCTTTATCATACTGAGTCTTATTGATTTAATCGGTTTATTCATGATGTATCAAGATTTATCATGTAGCATCATGATGAGTCATGATAAATCTTACATACATAATTAATAACAATGGAATATATGCAAGCTTCCAAAATTTCAGACGAAATTCTCATAGAGCGGATCCTCGAGGAGGATGCGCGACGCCGCCATAAGATGCAGACACAATATGATCCGGTGAGCGGAGAGGGGAGTCCCGCGACGCGATTCACCATTACTATTCCTGAGCTCGAACCGGCTACAATCCATATTCCAGCCGGCATGAGGGATACTCCAGAGGTGAAGGCGCTTGAGTCCGGCCGGAGCCTTACCGAAGTTTTCCCCGGCTCTATAGAGAACGCCCGGCAGCGATGGTTTGAGCTACGCTGCCGCTACGATTTCCCATTCTGGGCCTTCAAATGCATAAAAATAAAGAATAAGACCGGCGATGAAGACCTCCCCTTCCTGCTAAACGCCCCTCAGCGCAAACTGATCGGCGAGTTCGAGAAGATGCGGGAGGATGGGAAACCGATCCGCATCATTCTCGTGAAGGCAAGGCAATGGGGAGGAAGCACCGCGACACAGATCTACATGCTCTGGATCCAGCTTATGCGGCGCACCGGCTTCAACTCCCTGATCGTGGCCCACCAGAATTCAGGCACAGACGAAGTGATAGCAATGGCAAAGAAAGCGCTCGACTCCTATCCAAGACACCTCCTCACGCCAGACGGAGAGCCTATGCCCGAAAAAGAGAAGGTATACGTCAACGCAGGACTTTCCCGCAGCGCCATCTCTATACCGCGCCGCAACTTCCGCATCAAGGCGGGAAGCGCCGAGCGTCCTGACTCGAGCCGCGGCGGCGACTACGCCCTCGTCCACCTGACGGAGGTAGGACTCTGGAAGAAGACACAGGGAAAGCGGCCGGAAGACATCATTCGCGCGTCAACCTCAGGCGTATTGCTCCACCCGGAGACAATGATAGTGATGGAATCGACGGCAAACGGCGTAGGCACATTCTTCCATAGGGAATATCAGGCGGCGAAACGGGGCACATCGCTCTACCGCCCTGTCTTCGTAGCATGGCACGAGATCGAGAAATATTCACTCCACGTAGCCGACCGCCGGGCGATGGCCGAAAGGATAGTGAGAAACAGGAATTCGGACTTCTCGGATGACGAACGACTGGCTACAGGCCGATATATATGGAGTCTCTGGGAGGCGGGAGCGAGTCTGGACGCCATAAACTGGTATGAGCATACACGGGGAGGATGCGACAATACCGACGAAATGGCCTCGGAATATCCGAGCGATGACATCGAGGCTTTCGTCAACAGCGGCGCTCACGTCTTCAACCGCAAGAAAGCACTGGCTCTGAAAGAAAACTGCATGCCACCCAGATACAGAGGAGAACTCGAAGGAGGGGCCGACTACGGCGAGCAGGCGCTGGAAGGGATCACTTTCGAACCGGAGCAGAACGGGCGCCTGAAAATATGGGACATGCCTTCGGTGGAGAACGGGACCCCAAACATGATGCAAGACCGCTATCTGACGGTGGTAGACGTAGGAGGCCGCAGCATAAAGGCCGACTGGAGTGTGATCGCCGTCTTCGACCGTATACGCATGCTGCGCGGCGGGGGTCCTGCAGTGGCGGCGCAATGGCGCTGACACTGCGATATCGACCTGCTCGCATGGCTGGCCGCGAGGATAGCGCGATGGTATGGCAACTCACTTCTCGTAATAGAGTCAAATACCCTGGAGACGCGCGACCCGGACCGATACGTAGACGGAGATCAGTCGGCATTCATACTCAACCAGCTACGCGAATGCTATCCTAACCTCTACGCGAGGCGCCAGAGCCCGGAGGACATCATCGAGGGGCGACCGAGAAAGTATGGTTTCCACACGAACATAAGCACAAAACCGATGGTGATCTCAAATCTGGTGAAGGTGGTGCGCGAGGGTCTCTATATAGAGCGCGATGAAGCATGCGTGGATGAATACCTCACGTATGAACGACGCCCTAACGGGAGCTACGGCGCGATAACCGGTAAGCACGACGACATGCTGATGACTCGCGCGATAGGACTGCACATATGCCTCAACGAGATGACAGCTCCACGACCGGCAGGCGACCCGAATCATCCCGGACCCCTGCGACAAGCCATCCAGCCTTCATTGTTTTTTTAGTGCGTGGTGCGTGGTGCGTTATGCGTTGTGCGTAGTGCGTAGTGCGGAAGACGGAAAACGTAAAACGGAAAACGGAAGACGGAAGACGCTTTTAACACAACATTAACGTATATATACTAATATTTGCATAAATATTCGCGTTTCATATATGATTCCGATCAAAAGGAAGCTACAATCGAATAATTGTCTAAATTTTGGGTTATATACATTAGTTATTTCTATCGCAGTCTCTGTGTCGAGTACACGGAGACGGAAGGGGCCGGACGTCGTGATGACGCCCGGCCCTTCTTCTTTAAAGTCTTCAGTCTTGAGTCTTAAGTCTACAGTCTTCAGTCTTGAGTATTCAGTCTTGAGTCTTCAGTCTTGAGTCTTGAGTCTTAAGTCTTGAGTCTTGAGTCTTAAGTCTTGAGTCTTGAGTCTTAAGTCTTAAGTCTTAAGTCTTAAGATTGCGGCTTCGCCGCTTTTTTACTTACCGCGCCGACGCTGCGGACCAGGGCGAAGGAGACGATGGAGCAGATGCAGATAGGGAGAATGTATTCGGTGGCTCCCGTCATCTCCGAAATAAGAAAGATCGACATTACGGGAGCCTTGACTATACCCGCAAATGCCCCTCCCATCGCTATCATGGCGCAAAGCGGCGCCGGAAGATCTATACCTAACCACTGCCTGACCAACAGGGCGAACAATGTTCCCGCCACAGCCCCCGCAAACAATGTAGGTGCAAACGAACCGGCCACGCCTCCTGCACTGTTGCTGCAGACAGTAGCAAGCGCCTTCAATACGAGAAGCAGCGTGAGGACCGCTATGAAGCGCACAGTATCAGCCGAGCTCACGTCAAGCGGGCCTCCGGCAAGAATATCGTGGTGAACTCCATTGATCAGCTTGGTCATCTCCGGATAACCCTCGCCATACATGGAGGGGAACATGAGAAGGATGATTCCGGCGATGGCTCCGCCGGTAAGCCACGACACCCACTGATGCTTACGGCTCTTGAAAAACTTCTGCATGGTAGCCGTGACCCAATTGTAGAGCAGACTGTAAAGACCGCAGAAGAGACCAAGCAAGGCCACCCAATAGATAGGAAGAGTCTCGGACTCGCCTAAATTATAAGGGAGATAAAGATGTGTTCCGGTGAAGGCGTAGCACGTGACGGAGGCGCATACACTGGAAAGTATGAGCGCGGTGACAGGGATTGCGGCCATGTTCATGCGCAGCACCTCGAGAGTGAAGAGCACCCCGGCGATGGGCGACTTGAAGATGCCGGCGATGCCGGCGCCAGCACCGATGCCGATCATCACTCTAAGCATATTGTCATCAAGACCGAAGACCCGCCCCAGCTTGCTGCCGACGGCGGCTCCGGCATATGCTATAGGCCCCTCGGCCCCGGCGCTTCCACCGAAACCGAGCGTGATGCCGCACGCCGCTATGGGATTATACATCATTCCGGCCGGAATATCATAGTTGCGTGAGGCAAGATAATCCTTAATATGGCCCGTACTGTCGACCATATTGGCCTTCGCTATCCACTTCTGCCACACTACAGCTATCAGGATGCCGACAAGCGGAAACACAAGGAGCCACCACTCGGCATGCTCCCATTCCAGAGGAGCCTTGTTTATAATCCAGTGGGCAAACAGCGAGACGAAGTGTATGGCACGTTTCAGAAGGAACGCACCAAACCCGGCAAGGCAGCCCACCACACATGCGAAACCGAGGATGAAGACATTGACATTCTCCTTCCTCGCGCCCCATGCCTTTATCTTATCGGATAATTCAGCTATCAGATGCATCAGTTGTAAGTTGTAAGATTCATGATATATCATGATGCATCATGGTCAATCATGATATATCATGTCTAATCCTAATTGATCATTGATAATTAATCATTAATCATTAGTTTCGCAGAGGCTTCCTTTATGCGGCGCATAGCCTCGCGGATCTTATCGTCGGAGGTAGCGTAGCTCAGGCGCATGTAGCCCGGCGCACCGAAAGCGGCACCGTCGACGCAGGCCACGTGAGCCTCCTCGAGAAGATACATGGTGTAGTCGCCGCTGCTCTCTATCTTCTTGCCTGAGGGAGTGACGGTGCCTACATATGCGCTCACTTCGGGGAAGAGATAGAAAGCACCTTCAGGCCTATTTACGATCCATCCTGGAATTTCCTTGGCGAGCTCCACGATAAGGTCGCGACGACGCTCAAAAGCCTCGCGCATATCGTAGCGGAACTCCTGCGGACCGTCGAGGGCAGCCTCGGCGGCCTTCTGAGCGATAGAGGAGGGTCCGGAAGTATACTGCCCCTGAAGTTTGGAGACAGCCTTAGCCACCTCGAGAGGAGCGGCGAGATAACCGATACGCCAGCCGGTCATGGCATAAGCCTTCGACACGCCGTTGATGACTACAGAGCGATCGAACACCTCGGGGCACTCCGCGATGCTGTGCACACGTCCCGGCAGGAAGTTGATATGCTCGTAGATATCATCTGCGAGGATGACGATGTCGGGATACTTTGCGAGAACTTCCGCCAACCCTTTGAGTTCGTCTTCCGAATATACGCTTCCGGTAGGATTGGAGGGATTATTGAGAATGATCATACGGCTCTTTGGAGTGATAGCCGCCTCAAGCTGCGCCGGAGTGATCTTGAAATCCTGGTCGACGCCGGCCCAGACCTCGACCACCTTACCTTCAGCAAGGCGGACCATCTCCACATAGCTCACCCAAGCGGGCATGGGGATGATCACCTCGTCGCCGGGATTGACGAGCGAAAGGACAGCGTTGCAAAGCTCCTGCTTGGCGCCGTTGCCCACCACGATCTGCGCAGGAGTGTACTTCAGTCCGTTTTCCTTCTCCAGTTTGCGGCAGATCGCCTCGCGCGTAGAGAGATAGCCGGGTGCCGGGCTGTATTTGGAGTAGTTCTCGTCGATGGCCTTCTTCGCCGCATCCTTCACGAAATCGGGAGTATTGAAGTCGGGTTCACCTACACTCATCGTTATCACGTCAATACCCTGAGCGCGGAGTTCGGCGCTCTTCTGGGTCATCGCCATGGTCGCGCTCTGCGCCATGGCCTTAATTCTATTGGATATCTGTATCATAGTTAGTCTTTAGTCTTCAGTTTTTAGTCTTCAGTCTTCAGTCTTCAGTCTTCAGTCTTTAGTCTTTAGTCTTTAGTCTTCAGTCTTTATATTCAATTACGCCAGTTCGGCGTCGAGCTTCCTGAGAAGATCGCCGAGATCCGGATTCATCTCCACGCATTCCTTCAGAAACTCCTGGGGCGGAAGCTGCTTGCTGACCTCCCTGGTAGGATCAATCTCCACTCGCAACATCAGGAAATCGTTGGACAAACGGCTCCGCAAAAAATCCATAAGCTGCGGCATGGCCAGTTCGAAGGCCTGCACCTCGGCCGGATGCCCTACCATAGCCAGGAATTGCTCCGGGCCGGTCTGCTGCGGATTGCTGTTGCGCATGGCGCTCGTCAGTATGTGCTGCTGCTGATTAGCCTCCTGATAGGCCACCCATGCCTGCATGAAGCTTTCGAGGTCGACCGCCGTGCGGTGTTCCTTGCGCTGCTCCTCATAAAGGGCCATCTTCTGCTGCACGCTGTCGTCGTTGAGGCGGAACCCCGGAGCTGTGGTACGCCTGCGGCGAGGAGATTGGGTGGAGAGCGGAGAGCGGAGAGCGGAGGGAGAAGAGGAGGGTATGGGGTTATGGGGTTGAGGGGCGACCGGGGTCGGTTGAGGGTGGACGACCGTAGTGGACTGCGGAGGGACGGGCTGCACGGTCTGCGTGCGGGCTGCCCCTGTGATGTCGCCCAAGGGAAAATCACAGTCCACCAAGTCAAAAGGGGGCGTAGCCGGTTTCAAAAGCTGCGATAGGCGGATAAGCACAAGTTCCACCAGAAACTGCTTGTTGGTGGCCGTACGGTATTGCACATCGCCGTCGTTGAGCACCTTCATCGCGGCATAATACCACTGCAGCGGGAGGCTCTTGGCCTGCTGCGTATAGCGCCCGGCAACATCTTTCGATGTCTCGAGGAGCTCCGCCGTACGCGGATCGGCAGCCACCATAAGGTTGCGCACGTGGTCGGCGAGTCCGTTGAGAAAGAAAAGTGAGTCGAAACCCTTCGCCCTTACGTCGCGGTATAGAAGCAGGGCGCCGGAGATGTCGCCGGTGCGAAACGAATCCACGAGCCGGAAATAATAGTCATAATCGAGCACATTAAGGTTCTCTATCGCGCTCTCATAAGTGATGTCGCCACGTGATGAGGCCGCCACCTGGTCGAAGATGGAAAGCGCGTCGCGCATTGCTCCGTCGGCCTTGCGAGCTATCACCTCCAGACCTCTCGGATCGGTCTTGATACCCTCCTTCTGTCCTATATACTGCATCTGCTCCACCATGTCCTCGATCGTGATGCGACGGAAATCATAGGTCTGACACCGGCTGAGAATAGTGGGGAGCACCTTGTGCTTCTCCGTAGTGGCGAGAATAAAGATGACATACTTAGGGGGTTCCTCAAGAGTCTTGAGGAAGGCGTTGAAAGCCTGAGGCGACAGCATATGCACCTCGTCGATTATGAAGACACGGTATCTGCCCCCCTGCGGCGGAGTCTGCACCTGATCGGTAATGTCGCGGATATCATCGACGCTGTTGTTGGAAGCCGCATCGAGTTCCACGACATTCATGGAAGTACCCCTCTCTATGGCCTTGCAGTTCTCACATTCGCAGCATGCCTCGCCGTCGGCTGTCGGATTAAGACAGTTGATGGTCTTTGCGAAAATTCTGGCGCACGACGTCTTACCTACACCACGAGGACCGCAGAAGAGATAGGCCTGCGCAAGGCGGTCGGACATTATCGCATTCTTCAGCGTGGAAGTCAGGGCCTTCTGCCCCACCACACTGCGAAACGTAGCCGGCCGGTATTTTCGCGCGCTTACTATGTATTTATCCATTTTTAATCTTGAGTCTTAAGTCTTCAGTCTTTAGACCGGAGCCAAAATACATTTATAATGCAAAATAAGCAAAAATTCGGCTATCCGCCAAATTTTTGCCTACTTAGTTTATACCAAACATCTTGAAATGCCGGCGATCAAATCAGTATAGAGAGACTCAGGGAAAGTGAACTCCCCTTGCCCGTCGGGAACCGGACGTGCCCATACATGGAGATGTTCCAATGAATCCTCCACACTTTCCGAACCCATGAGCCTCAGAAGCATCTCCGCTCCACAGATGCCGACGTATGCCCGCGGAGAATCCGGACACCCCGCTATCCCGGGTTCGGCCGACCACTGACGGCTCCATTCCGTCGAACCGGGAAAAACCGGAACAAAGACATCCCGGCGCCAGCCTGACATCCCGGCAGACGCAAGCCGCAGAAAATCGCCCGGCAACCTTATCTCGGCACCATAAAGGCCGCATGGCATACGCCGCATAACGACATCCAGACCCGATGACGCGTCCACGCCGCCGCCAAGCGCCTCAATGCCTGCACGCCTTATCAGCTCCGAGCCAACCTCATCCAGAAGGGAAACCGCCTTGACCGAAACCACATCTTCGGGCCAAGGCACACCGGAATCAGACAACAGGCCTTGCGGCCGGGCGATCTCGCCCAGCCGCGCCATCACGTCGCTCCGCAACCGATCAACAGTGTAGATCATCGGGCAGGAGTATCTTTTATCCTCAAGGCGATCCCGAGCCGTCTCGCCTCGGCGATACACTTTTCCTTCGTCAGGATATCGTCGATCCTGACACCCTTTTCACGCTGCAGGAAATCGGAAGCCTTGTCCAGATCAGGAAATTCCATTACTGTCGCCCCGGAAGCGGGAGTAGCGCTCCCCTTACGGACCTCCCCTCTCACAGAAATCCGTCCGATACGGAATGCAGGAGAACACTCGATCAAAGCCTGCACAACAGGATCGGAAGTCTCATAGGAAGCAGCGGTGGAAGCTCCGCCACAAAGGCATCCGCCCGTGAAAGACACCTGCACCCGTGTGCGTCCGGCCCTGAAGACAGGATGCCATTCCATCATTCCTTTCACTTCATATGTTTTTTTAGTCATAAGTTGTGAGTTGTAAGTTTTAAGTTGAAAGTTTTAAGTTGGAGGAAGGAGGAGGATATGCTGTCAAACCCGGATCTCACCGGCATATTCCTTCCACTCCCCGTCTGCATACGTCCACATAGTGCCGGAAGCGGCTCCAGCCGAGATGCCACAGCAGTCACTTACAAGATAATAGATCACGCCTGCGACAGCTTCAGGCGCTTCATCGGAGTCCCACAGCCTCAGGCACTCATTGCCATCGCCACCCGACTCCCCTTCACCGTCGATCCATATATGGCAGCTACCCTTCAGGGCAAGGGCGTCCCAGATAAGGATACCGCTACGCGACGCCTCGTGGCCTTCCATGCGGTCTTGAAAACTGTGTTCGGCGCTATATACATAATGCACCAGGCGGTCCTCACCAATAAGAGCGCCGCTATGGCTCCAGCCAAGACGGTCGAGTGTCGGCTCCCGCTTGATCTCTATGTCGCCGAAGACGGTGTGGAAATTCGTGACGCTCCATCCGATCGAATTGGTCTTCGTAGAGATCTGGATCTCCGGATGCCGTGAGAAATCGACGCACTGTATCTGCTCGAGAAGATCCTTGCCCGCAAGCAGAAGCGCGGTCTTGGGGACGTCTTCTCCTGTGAAGAACATTTTCGCGAGAGCGATGATCTTCTCAACTGTCCAGCGTCCGGAATGCTGCAGCTCACGCTTAAACTGCCATCTGATTCCCTCGGTGCTATAGACGGTCTGCATCCCGAGATTCGGAACATTGACCCGGAACTTTCCTGCCCTGCCCGCCCAAAGAGTGCGGTTGCCGCGCACCTTGAAGTTAGCGATAGCCTGTTCGGCCACGATGGCCTTGGAGAACGGAGTGCGCTTGCGCTGGCTCTCGAAATAGTCGCTCACCACCTGATTCATGCCGCGCTTCTGGAGATAGACGCGAGTGGGCTGGGGCACTATCAGGTCGGGATCCACCTCCTTCTGGGTCTCATAGAGCGAGTTGGCAAGAAGCACGAGCTTCGTGCCGCTGGAAACGGACGGCATAACCGACACCTCGTCGTCGGGCGAGTCTTTGCGCCCGTTGACAGCCCTGACAATAGGGCACCCGGTAGCGGCATCGTGTCCCATCACAAACACCATGAGAGACTTTCCGGGAGTAGTCTGCCTGCCGTCGGCATCATATCCGTCCACTCCCTTGACAAGGAGCGTAGTATACTGCCGGGGAAGGTTAGCCTCTCCCGGGCTGAGAGGGAGAATTACCTGAGCCTGTCCGCCTGTGATATCCGCCGTAGTGGTCAGCGTAGACTTAGGCTCGTCGATCATGAAATGGTCTACCTCGGGACTATTGACCTTGACACGCTTGGCGCGGAGCATGAGGTTCATCAGAGGAGTGTCGTCGCTGTTGAAGCTGAAGAGCTGCTGATCGATATCAGGCTGTACGAAGTTTCCGGCATCGATGCCGCCGGTGGCATTGGCAAGCGCGCTCACTGTAGCGGGCTGCCCGGGTACGATTGATGTATTCATTGCTTTAGTCTGTGAGTTTTGAGTTGTAAAGTCGGTGGATTGGGAGATCAAGCAAGGGCCGCGAGGTCGAAGATCGACCGGCAGGCATTAGATGATGACACTCCCGACGGAACGTCGTGTCGCCTTGAGGCCTCCACCTCGCTTATTATCTGGCGGATTGCTGCGTTGCGGTTGTCTCTTATGATCTCAAGCAGCGTCTCCGCCCCCATCTCCCCTACCATACGCTGAAGCTCGGCTTCAGCTGAGTTGCCGCCACTGCCGGGGACTTCAGCACTATCAGGGCTTTCAGATCTATCCGGCTCTTCGGATGGCCCGCATGGCTCCGGACTTTCGGGAACTGCCGGATTCTCCGCTTCTTCAGGAGCTACTGGTGCCTCCTCGCCTACCGGTTGCGGTCCGTGAGGGTCAGAGCCCTCGATGTCGTAGATGATGTCTTCTTCCATTTTTTCTGTTTTTAGCATTTACGGTTGCAAAATTACCGCCTCCGATTCAGCGCCACCCCTTATTCTGATAAATAGCTGAAAGATTTTTAACCGAATTAAATTGTTTTGGCGAGTTTTTTGTTGTATCTTTGTGGAGGATTGGAGAAAAAGGCTTAATTTTGCTTAAACGACAATGGAAAACAATAGCGCGAAGGTCTTGGACGAGACCACCAACAGTGAATATAAATACGGGTTCACGACCGACATCGACACAGATATCGTCCCCCCGGGTCTTTCCGAAGACGTGATCCGATACATCTCAGAGAAGAAAGGGGAGCCCGACTGGCTCCTTGATTTCCGTCTCAAGGCCTACCGCCACTGGCTTACGCTCAAGATGCCTGACTGGGCGCACCTCGACATCCCCGAGATAGACTATCAGGCCATAAGCTATTACGCCGCCCCGAAAAAGAAGGAGCTCAAGAAGAGCCTCGATGAAGTGGATCCCGAACTCATCGACACCTTCAACAAGCTCGGCATCTCGCTTGAGGAACAGAAGCATCTCGCCGGGGTGGCCGTAGACGCCGTGATGGACTCCGTCAGCGTAAAGACCACCCACCGCGAGAAGCTCGCCGAACTCGGAGTAATCTTCTGCTCCTTCTCAGAAGCCGTGAAGGATTATCCCGATCTCGTCAGGAAATATCTCGGAAGCGTAGTAAGCTACCGTGATAATTTCTTCGCCGCGCTCAACTCGGCGGTCTTCTCCGACGGATCATTCGTATATATCCCCAAGGGTGTGCGCTGCCCGATGGAACTCTCCACCTATTTCCGAATCAACGCCGCGGGCACAGGCCAGTTCGAGCGTACGCTAATCGTAGCCGACGACGACGCATATGTCTCATACCTCGAGGGATGTACGGCTCCTATGCGCGATGAAAACCAGCTCCATGCCGCTATCGTGGAAATAATAGTGGAAGAACGCGCCGAAGTGAAATACTCCACAGTACAGAACTGGTATGCGGGCGACAAGGATGGAAAGGGAGGCATCTACAACTTCGTGACCAAACGCGCCCTCTGCCGCGGACATAGGTCGAAGGTGAGCTGGACACAGGTGGAGACCGGCTCTGCAATCACCTGGAAATACCCCTCCTGCATCCTGAAGGGCGACGAGAGCATAGGTGAGTTCTATTCAGTAGCCGTGACCAACAATCATCAGCAAGCCGATACAGGCACCAAGATGATACATCTCGGCAAGAACTCCAAATCGACCATCGTCAGCAAAGGAATCTCGGCAGGGCTCTCGCAAAACAGTTACCGTGGCGGAGTCAAAGTGGCGGCAAAGGCCACAGGCTGCAGAAACTTCACACAGTGCGACTCCCTGCTCCTCGGCGACAGATGCGGAGCGCACACATTCCCTTACATAGACGTGGCCAACAATGCCTCAACCGTGGAGCACGAGGCCACAACATCCAAAATCAACGAGGCGCAGCTCTTCTACTGCCAGCAGCGCGGCATCCCGATGGAGGAGGCCGTTGCCCTGATAGTAAACGGATACGCCAAGGAAGTCATGAACAAGTTGCCGATGGAATTCGCCGTCGAGGCCCAGAAACTGCTGCAGATCACCCTCGAGGGGTCGGTAGGATAATCCCTTCAATGCATAATTCTCAATGCATAATTCATAATTGGCTACGCAATACCATTACATAACCATGTTCCGCATCACGTCAAAGGTACTGCTATGTCAAAGACTTATGAATTGGGTATTATGAATTGACCGAGGATTATGCATTATGAATTATGAATTATGAATTAAAATAAACCGTGAACGAAAGAACAGTAATAATATCACAGATAGATCCCCATACATTCTACGGGGTGAACAATAACAACGTAAACCTCATCCGCAACCTATTTCCGAAGCTGCGCGTCGCCGCGCGCGGCAACGTCATCAAGGTGATAGGAGAGGAAAGCGAGACCCTCGACTTCGAGGAGAAGATCCATAAGATCGAGGACTACGCAGTGAAATACAACAAACTGACGGAAGACGTAATCATAGACATCATAAAGGGAGATGCTCCGAAGGCAATCGACTCGGAAGGTGTGATAATCTTCGGACAGAACGGGCGTCCGATCTCTCCGCGCAACGCCAACCAGGCAAAGATGGTGAAGTCGTTTGCCGAAAATGATCTGACTTTCGCTCTCGGCCCCGCCGGAACGGGCAAGACCTACATCGCGATCGCACTCGCCGTAGCGGCTCTCAAGAACCGACAGTGCCGCAGAATACTACTTTCCCGTCCTGCTGTAGAAGCCGGAGAGAAACTCGGTTTCCTCCCGGGCGACATGAAGGACAAGATCGACCCGTATCTGCGTCCGCTCTACGACGCCCTCGAAGACATGATTCCGCAGGTGAAGCTTAAGGAATACATGGAGACCGACACGATCCAGATCGCACCGCTCGCATTCATGCGAGGCCGGACACTCAACGACGCAATAATCATCCTTGACGAAGCGCAGAACACCACTAAGCATCAGATGAAGATGTTTCTAACCCGCCTCGGCCACAACGCCAAGATGATCGTCACCGGCGACACGACGCAGATCGACCTTCCCCGCACCATGCAGAGCGGACTGATACAGGCGCTGCGCATCCTGCGCGGAGTAAAGGGTATCGGAATAATCGAATACGAGAAAAAAGATATCGTAAGGCATCCCCTCGTGCAACGAATAGTCGACGCCTACGAGAAGCGAGAGAATGAGGAACCTGAGAATGAAGAAAATTCATAATTCATAATGCATAATCGGCTACGCATTACCAATGCATTATGAATTATGAATCATGATGATATAATTACGAATTATGAATCATGAATTGAAAGATAAATGGTGGAGCTACCCGGCTGAAAGTGAAGAAGGCAAGACTATAATCATCACGGGCCGCGACGGGATAGAGAAATGGCAGCGACCGGGAAAATTTCCGGTCAGGGTGACCGTAAGCTGGGACTATGCTCCGAAGCCTGATGGAATGCCCTCCGATACCGATTCCGAACTCATGGAACAGGCCACTGACGCGCTGCTCGACGAGTTCGGCAAGGACAAATGTGCGGTAATGACAGGAATCTACACAGGTGCAGGAAGACGCGACTGGGTCTTCTACACCCACAGCCTCAACATTTTCGGCAAGGTCTTCAACAGAGCCCTCGCCGCACTTCCGGAGATGCCACTCAAGTTCGACGCGGAAGAAGACCCGGACTGGGAGGAATACAGAGACATGCGCGAGTCCACATATGTCCCGGACGAAGACTAATCATAACGCAAAAACACAATGAAAAGAGTACTGATAGTAGGAGCCGGCGGATTTCTCGGTTCCCATCTCCTGGAAAAGGGGGTCGGCATGCCGGACCTCGAGGTCTATGCCGGCGTGAGGGCCAGCACTTCGGACAAATGGTTTCCAAAGTCGGGAGTGATCCGCGTGAATTTCGACTTCGAGGATGCCGCCGATGTGGAGCGGGTGCTGACAACCACACTCCCGGCCGGTGAACGCTGGGACTGGATCGTCTACAATCTCGGAGCCACGAAATGCTTACGCTACAAGGAGTTCGATCATATAAACCACGATCTTCTGCGCACTTTCATAGAATCTCTCGAGCACACATCAATGATGCCTGAGAAGTTTCTTTACATCAGTTCCCTCTCGGCCATGGGGCCGGGCGACATCCGCTCCTACACTCCTTTCAACGAGTCGATGATCCCTCAGCCCAACACCCGCTACGGAGCCTCCAAACTGAAAGCGGAGATGCTTCTTCAGATGCATGCAGTGCCCTACATCATCTTCCGCTGCACCGGCATCTACGGGCCGCGCGACCATGATTATTTCCTCATGTTTGACGCCATGAGAAAGGGATTTGACTTTTCGGTAGGATTCCGCAAACAGCTTCTGACATTCATCTACGCCCCCGACCTCGCCGAGGCGGTGTTTGCCGCCCTTGAGAAAGCGCCGGTGAAAGAGATATTCAACATCGCTGAGCCAAGAGCGTATTCACAGGCTGAATTCAGGCGCATCGCCGCGGCAAAGCTCGGCAAGAAACTGGTGGTGCCCGTAAAGGTGCCACTCTGGGGCACGAGGGCAGTGTCATGGATAGCAGAGAAGATCGGAGTGATGCGTGGAAAACCATCGACACTCAACACAGACAAATACAACATAATGAAGCAACGTAACTGGAGCGCCGACACACGCAAGGCCCGCGAGGCATTCGGATTCTCGGCCCCGACTCCGCTCGCCACCGGCGTCTCGGAGAGCATAGACTGGTATAAACAGGAAGGATGGATGAAATAACAGCACCCGAAATGCTCGAAAGCCAGGCTTCGAGCTGGATCTACGTGATACTCTTCACCGTGTTTTTCCTCACCTGCATAAGAGTGAGGGGAAACTTCAAGTTTCTCGGAGCCTTCTTCCGCGATCTCGCCGTGGTGCGCGAGCGTGAGAACCTGTTTGACGCCACGATGAAGGAGACCTCCTTCATCTTCCTCGTGCTGCTCCTCTCAGGATGCAGCATCGGCGTGCTCCTCTGCAAGGCAGTACCGCTCTTCGGCGCTGACCTGCCGATCAGGGCCGATATCCCCGCTCCCGGCTTCACAATAGGGGGTGAGCTTCTGTCTACCATAGTGTGCATGGCTATAGCCTGCGGATATATCGGGGCTATGTGGGTATGCTACACGGTGGTAGGGAAGGTCTTCAGCGATACTCTCCACACATGGCTCTGGGTGCGCGGCTTCACTGCCGGCACGGGACTCGGGGCAGCCGTCTTCTTCCCCCTCGCCCTTCTCGCACTTACATATCCCGACTATACTCTACATATAGTGGCAGCAGGCTTCGTGATGTTAATTTTAGTGAAATTTCTCTTTATCGTCAAGGGTTTCCGAATTTTTTTCACTGAAAGTTCGCTCTGGGTCGTTTTTTTGTATTATCTTTGCAGTCTGGAAATAGTCCCCCTGGTGATTACTTTCGGCCTTGCATGCGCACTGCTTGGCTAAAACAATGAAAAACAAGATGATTAAGAAGATATTGGTTTCACAGCCGCAACCGGCATCGGGCAAAAGCCCCTACTATGACATAGCGGAAAAGTTCGGAGTGGAAGTAATCTTCCGTTCGATGATAAAAGTCGAAGGACTCACGGCAAAGGAGTTCCGTCAGGAAAAGCTAAATCTCGCCGACTATACCGCTATCATTTTCACGTCGCGAACAGCTGTCGACAATTACTTCCGCCTCTGCGAAGAGTCGAGAGTAAGCGTTCCCGACACCATGCGCTACGTATGCACCACCGAGCAAGTGGCGCACTACCTCCAGAAATACATTGTCTACCGCAAGCGCAAGATAGCTTTCGGCACCACCGGCAAGCTCAACGATCCGCAGTTTGTAGCAGCCGTAAACAAGATAAAGAAGGAGAAATTCCTGATGCCCGTCAGCGATGTCAATAAGGAAGACACGAGCGCCATCGAAGCTCTCGGAATCGACCTTACGAAGTCGGTAATGTTCCGCACGCTGACCAACGACTTTACACCCGACGAACCGTTTGACTACGATGTGCTCCTATTCTTCTCACCCTCCGGAATCACATCGCTCAAGAAGAACTTCCCCGATTTCGACCAGGAGACCAACGGGAAATATATAGGCACTTTCGGCCCCACTACAGCCAAAGCCGTGGAGGATGCCGGACTCCGCCTCGACTTCAAGGCTCCATCGCCGGAAAACCCATCCATGACCTCGGCTCTTGAGAAATTTCTCGAATCCAAGATGAACAGACAGTGACCACAAACATGCCATACGTCGGCCCCAACGGCCGCATACATCTGAGAGACACTGCTTTTGCTGACCTGATGCAGAAGCGTGTCTTCTCCGTTTTACTGATAGCCACCCCCTACGACGCCTTCATGATGGAAGAAGACGGACGCGTGGAAGAACAGGTATATTTCGAATATGTCTCCCTCAACCTCAGTTCTCCGCCAAGATTCACGATGGTGGCCAACTACGAAGAAGCCTTCAGCATGCTTTCGTCGAAGCATTTCGACCTCATCATGGCGATGCCGGGCGTCGACGTGTCGGAGACCTTCACTCAGGCTAAGCGGATCAAGGAGCTATATCCGGATATACCGTTTGTAGTGCTCACGCCTTTCTCGAAAGAGGTGCGCCGGCGTATCGCCAACGAAGACCTTACGGGTGTGGACTATGTCTTCTCATGGCTTGGAAACGTAGACCTCATCCTCGCCATAATCAAGCTGATGGAAGACCGCATGAATGCCGAGATCGACATTCTCGACGTAGGCGTACAGTGTATCCTTCTCGTGGAAGACTCCATACGCTTCTACAGCTCGATTCTTCCCCACCTCTTCAAGCATCTGCTCAAACAGTCGATGGAATTCTCTACAGAGGCCCTCAACGAACATGAACGGATGCTCCGTATGCGTGGACGCCCCAAGGTGCTTCTCGCACGCGACTACGAGGAGGCACAAGCCCTTTTCGACCGATACGGCAAGCATATGCTCGGCATAATCAGCGACGTACGCTTTCCCCGGGGGGGAGAGAAGGATCCGCATGCCGGACTCCGGTTTGCAGCATACGTGCACGAGCGCAACCCGTTTGTGCCTATCATACTCGAAAGCCAGGAGACCTCAAACCGTCGTCTCGCGCAGGCCATGCGCCTCACTTTCCTCGACAAGGAGAGCAAGACGCTGCCTCAAGACCTCGGAAAGGCCATAGACTTCCTATTCGGCTTCGGAGATTTCATAGTGAAAGACCCCCTGACCGGCAACGAGCTGATGCGCTTCCACGAACTGAAAGACCTTCAGATGGCTGTCAACAACATTCCGTCAGAGGCACTCTTCAGGCATTGCGCCAACAATGACTTCTCACGATGGCTCTACAGCCGCGCCATCTTCCCGATAGCGGAGGCACTAAACAGCATACGATTCGAAAGCATGGATCAGGCCCCTCTCGTGCGCAAGCTGATCCTTGACTGCATAGTGGAATACAGGCGCATGAAAAACCGCGGCGTAGTGGCCATATTCAGAAAGGGGCGCTTCGACCGATACAGCAATTTCGCCCGAATCGGGCAAGGCTCGCTCGGAGGCAAGGGGCGCGGCCTCGCTTTCATCGACCAGATAATAAAGCGGAATCCGGCCTTCGACAACCTCAACGGAGTGACCATAAGCATACCGCGCACACTCGTGCTCTGCACCGATATCTTCGACGAATTCATGGAGAGCAATTCCCTCTATCCTATCGCCCTGAGCGACGCACCCGACGAGGAGATACTGAAGGCATTCCTCGCCGCCAAGCTTCCCAAAAGCCTGAAGGAGGATTTTGAATATCTCTTCAACGTCGTAGACGGTCCGCTCGCGGTGCGCAGCTCATCGCTGCTCGAAGACTCCCACTATCAGCCTTTCGCCGGAATCTACTCCACCTACATGATTCCGCACCTCGACGACCGGGAGAAGATGCTCAGGCAACTATGCGACGCCGTGAAGAGCGTCTATGCTTCCGTTTTCTTCGCCGACTCCAAGCTTTATATGAACGCCACAAGCAACGTCATAGACCAGGAGAAGATGGCGGTAATACTGCAGGAGGTGGTAGGCCAGGACCATGACGGGCTCTTCTATCCATCGTTCTCGGGAGTAGGCCGATCGCTCAACTACTATCCGATCGGCGACGAGCAGGCGGAAGACGGAGTAGTGGAGATAGCGGCAGGTCTCGGCAAGTATATCGTAGACGGAGGACTCGCCCTACGTTTCTCACCGAAACATCCCGGAAAGGTTCTCCAGACCTCCACAGTGCAGCTCGCTCTGCGCGACACCCAGAAGCACATCTACGCCCTCGAGCAGACGGAGGCGACCGACTTCAAGACAGACGACGCTTTCAACCTCAGGAAGATCACCGTAGCGGAGGCATTCAAGACGGGCGCTTTAAAATATCTCGTGTCGACCTTCGACATGAACGACTACATGATACGCGACTCGGAGTTCGGATCAGGCCGAAAGATCGTCACTTTCGCCAATGTGCTCAAGCAGGGTGTGTATCCCCTCGCGGAGGCCGCCGAACTGATGCTCGCCACCGGACAGTATGAGATGGGACGCCCTGTGGAGATAGAATTCGCCGGCATCATAGCGCCCGACGCGGCGAAGAATGAGCGCAAGGGTACGCTCTACTGGCTCCAGATGCGCCCGATAGTAGACCGCAAAGAGATGCTCGACGATTCGCTGCTCGACGTGCCTGACGACAGGCTTATAGTGAAAAGCGACTCGGCACTCGGACATGGACTTATGGACAACGTAAAGACCGTAGTCTATATACGCAGCGAAGGTTTCGACCCCGCCGGCAACGTGCAGCTCGCTCAGGAGGTGGATGCCGTCAACAAACGGATGATAGAGGAAAACAGACCATACGTGCTTATCGGTCCGGGACGCTGGGGCTCAAGCGACTCCGCACTGGGAATACCCGTACGCTGGCCACAGATAGCCGGCGCCAGGGTAATAGTGGAATATGCAATGCGAGGCTACCGCATAGAGCCCTCGCAGGGAACGCATTTCTTCCAGAACCTCACTTCTTTCGGCGTGGGTTACTTCACTGTGGATCCGGGCGCCGACAACGGCTTCCTCGATGAGGAATACCTCAACTCCCAACCCGCCATTTACGAGAAAGGAAATCTTCGTGTCGTGGAATTTGACGCTCCGCTCCCCATAGCCATCAACGGACGCAAAGGCAAAGGAATCGTATGCAAACCCTAAAACCCTATATGCTTCCCGTGATTGAGGCCGGCTGCGACGAGGCCGGAAGGGGGTGTCTCGCCGGCTCGGTCAGCTGCGCCGCAGTAATCCTTCCTCCCGACTTCCACAACGACCTGCTTAACGATTCAAAACAGCTCACGGCGCGTCAACGCGACCTACTGCGTCCCATAATAGAGCGAGAAGCCATAGCCTGGGCTGTGGTGATGGTCAGCCCGGAGGAGATAGACCGGATCAACATCCTGAACGCCTCAATCACCGGAATGCAGCGCGCACTCGATGCCCTCGGCGTAGTCCCGGAACACGTCATCGTCGACGGCAACCGATTCCGCCCCTGGCGCGACGTGCCATGCGACACAGTGGTAAAAGGGGATGCCACATACATGAGCATCGCAGCCGCATCCGTACTCGCCAAGACACACCGCGACGAGCTGATGACCCACCTCGCAGCAGAGCATCCGGGCTACGGCTGGGAACGCAACATGGGCTACCCCACCAAAGAGCACCTGACGGCACTCGACTCTCTCGGCCTCACACCCCACCACCGCCGCAGTTTCGGTCCCTGCCAGCCCCGCCTCTTTTAACCTTAATATTGAGTGTTAAACCTTAATATGGCAACTTAGCCGCATAAATACCCTTATAGAAATCGCAAATCGCGCATCGCAAACCGCACCCCACTTTGCAATCTCAAAAAATTTTCGTAAATTTGCAGATTATTAGCAAGTAGTGTAAACCATCACTCATGATTACGAAGAAATACAATCTGATCAACAACATAGGCGGCTGGCTGGTGTTCATAATCGCCCTCGCCACCTATTGGCTCACTCTCGAGCCTACCGCCTCCTACTGGGACTGCGGTGAGTTCATAATCCAGGCAGACAAACTCGAGGTCGGTCACCCGCCGGGCAACCCTATCTTCATGCTTGCAGGACGCTTCTTCGTGAACTTCGCGCCTGACCCGACCTATATACCCCTGATGGTCAATGCCATGAGCGGCCTGCTGTCGGCCCTCACCATACTGCTCCTATTCTGGACAATATCCCATCTCGTGCGGCGCCTCACAGTGGCCGACGGATACGATGGTGAGCTTCCGCTCTACAAGTATGTTGTGATCATGGGATCAGCCCTCGTCGGCTCTCTCGCCTACACCTGGAGCGACACCTTCTGGTTCTCGGCGGTAGAGGGAGAGGTATACGCGTTCTCGTCGTTCTGCACGGCCCTCGTTTTCTGGCTCATATTGAAATGGGAGAATCGCGCCAACCAGCCTCACGCCGACCGATATCTCGTGCTAATAGCATATGTGATCGGCGTCAGCGTAGCAGTCCACCTCCTCAACCTGCTCTGCATCCCGGCCATCGTACTCGTATTCGCATACCGGAAGTGGAACGATATGAATCTCAAGAAGTCGATCGGCGCGCTACTCGTGTCGTTTGCCATCATCTTCTTCGTTCTCTACGGTCTTGTGCCGGGCTTCATAAAAGTGGCCCAGCAGTTCGAGCTCTTCTTCGTCAACACCTGCGGCATGAGCTTCAATTCAGGAGCCCTCATCTACGCATGCACTGTGACAGCCTCATTCGTCTGGGCCCTCTACACGCTTAAGAAGCAGAGCAGCGCCAATATGATACGGATCTCGTTTCTGCTCGCCGTGGCGCTCTCAGGCATACTATGGATCGGCAACGGCGTAGCGCTCGGCATAATACTCTTCATAGTGCTCGCCCTCCTGCTATGGACATATTTCAGGCATTCCGTTCCGGTGCGCGTGCTCAGCCTCATCACGTGGAGCATGGCGATGATCTTCGTAGGCTACAGCAGCTATGCACTCATCCTCATACGCTCCACAGCCGACACGCCGATGAACCAGAACTCGCCCGACAATGTATTTGACCTCGCGACATACCTCAACCGCGAGCAGTATGGCGAGAACCCGCTCATCTACGGCGAGACACTCTATTCGCAGGTGCAGAAGCAGCAGGTGGGACTTTACACCGATACCCTCGGACATACGCAGGACGGATATCCGATCACGCTGACCACGCCGCAGTATAATTCTGTGATCAATCCAGGCAAACCGCTCTACGTGAAAGGAGTGAAAGACGCCCGGACGAAGTCTGAATACGGATTCCTGTCCGACTCCGAGATCGCGGCCAACACCCGCCTCGCTGAGACGCGTAAGGACTATTACGTGAAGAAAGACTATAAGTCGGAGCCCGTCTACAATCCTGAGCTCAACATGCTCTTCCCACGCATCTACAGCCGCCAGCACGAGTCGATGTACAAGCAGTGGGTAAACCTCGACACCACAGCTTCCAACCTTGTGGAGATACACGCCATAGATCAGGACGGACACAAGATTCCGGAACTCGATACCGGCCGCGAGCCTCAGTATAACGAGATCACAGGCCGCGTGATGTATCCCGGGAAATACGTCTTCAAGCCCTCGTTTATCCAGAACCTGGCTTATTTCTTCAACTATCAGCTCAACCACATGTATATGCGCTATTTCATGTGGAACTTCGCGGGACGCCAGAACGACGTCAACAACCAGAGCGGCGAACTCGACGCGGGCAACTGGATCTCGGGCATACCCTTCATCGACAACGCCCGCCTCGGCGACCAGAGTCTACTTCCCGACGACCTCGGAAAGAACAATCCGGGCCACAACGTATTCTACATGCTTCCGCTTCTTCTCGGTCTGCTCGGACTATGCTGGCAGTCGTTCGAAGGGCGCCGCGGCATCGAGCAGTTCTGGGTGATATTCTTCCTCTTCTTCATGACCGGCATCGCCATCGTGCTCTACCTCAACCAGGTGCCAAATCAGCCGCGAGAGCGGGACTACGCCTTCGCAGGCAGCTTCTATGCCTTCGCCATCTGGATCGGCATGGGCGTGGCAGCTCTCTGGAAGATACTCTGCTTCTTAACCGAGAAGAAGAAAAAGCCGGCTCCCACCGCGCCTTCAGGGGCATCTGTTGAAGAAGACGGATACGCCGATGACGCTCCCTTCCCGGATAAGGCTCCCGTCCTTGCCTGGGTGGCAGCCATACTGTCGCTTATAGTTCCTATCCAGATGGTAAGCCAGACATGGGACGACCACGACCGTTCCGGCCGATACGCGATGCGCGACTTCGCCATCAACTATCTCAACAGCCTCGAGCCCAACGCCATCGTATTCTGCAACGGCGACAACGATACATTCCCGCTCTGGTATGTGCAGGAAGTGGAAGGAGTGCGTCCCGACGTCAAGATCATCAACCTCAGCTATCTGAACTCAGACTGGTATGCCAACCAGCAGCGCATGCAGAGCTACGACGCAGACGCGGTGAAGTTCACCGCAGAGCCGAAAGACTACGCCTATGGCAAGCTCGACGTGACACTGCCCGGACGCGGAGGAGCAGCCGACCTGCTTACCTCGCTGAAGGCCCTCTATGCCGGGCAATATGACGCCCGCTACGGTTATCCCATGCTCAGTGCCTCTACACTGACAATTCCGGTGGATAAGAAGAAGGTGCTCGAGCGCGGTCTCGTGGCTCCGGAGGATTCAGCCCTCATCGAAGACCATATCGTGGTAGATCTCTCTCAATCGGCTGCCGTCGCCTCAAAGGGATATGTCGGTCTCGGCGAGATACTGATGCTCGACATCATCGCCACCAACGCCGCCAATGGCTGGCAACGCCCCATCTACTGGGCCTCTACCGTAGGGCCTGACTATCACCTCAGCCTTACACCCTATGTGCGCAGCACAGGCATGGTGCACCAGCTTACTCCTACCATCCAGCCCGACATGGCTCCACGCACAGACCGAGCCTACGACGTAGTGAAGAACTACCTCTGGGGCGGAGCCGACAAGGCTTCAGACAAGGATAAGATATATTATGACGAGACGGCACGCCGCATGCTCGTCTCCACCCGCACCTCTATGATCGACGTGGCAAGCCAGCTCCTCAGCGAAGGGGACATGGCCCGTGTGGCCGGTGACTCAGCCAAGGCCAGGCAGAAATACACACAGTCTGCCGAGATCGTAGACCTGATGGAGAAAAAGCTCAGCGACAAAGCCGCTCCATACTCTATGTCGACAGCCCTTACACTCGCCCAGCTTAACTGTGAACTTGCAGGCAATGATGTGCTCGGCGACAAGACACGCCTCGAGAAGGGACGGCGTCAGCTGCTCGCCCTCATCGATAAATATGGACAGAATGTGCGCTACAACAGGCAGATGCGCTACAGCTTCGGCAATCCCTCGATGACGTATGAGAATCAGCTCATCCCGTATCAGTATTACCGCTTCATCGAACTCTACCGCAAATACAGCGACAAGGGTGGGAACTCCTCCTCAATAGCAAAGCCGGCAGAGACGGAAGGCAACCTCAGCAGGAAGAGCGATGATGTCGACGCGATCCTGCAGAAGTACGGACTGAACGAAGACGAGCTCAAGCGCGACTACGAGAACTACCTGAGAATGCGCAACGGCCAGTCAGCACCTGCCGACGACGGCATCACCTGGGAGGAATTCGAGACCGAGATAATCAAATATTGCGAGATCGCCAATGAACTTGCATCTCTCTCACCCGAAGAGTATGCCAAGCGCTCGGCCGAGGAAAAGCAGATCGACTCGGTGATCTATTCTGTGATAGAGGTATTCCTTTCAGAAGGAGGAAGTGAGGAAAACCTCCGGAAATATGAACAGTACCGGAAGCTCGACATGTCGCGCGCAAAGCGCCTGAGCGAGCAAAGCCAGGGTTTCTGATGCTGCTGCCTCAGGAGCGCATACCTTGGATTCTACGGTTTCCCGTTTTCAGGCGCGAAGTCTTGTTTCGCGTCGAAGACGGGAAACCGTCGGTGTATCTGACCTTCGACGACGGCCCTATTCCCGAGTCGACTCCATGGCTCCTGAAGACCCTCGAAGAGCACGGCGCGAAGGCCACTTTCTTCATGGTGGCAGACAACGCCCGACGCTATCCCGAACTTTTCAGGGCCGTAGTGAAGGCCGGGCATGCCGTAGGCAACCATACTTTCCACCACATCCCCCCCTTCCGCCAGTCTACAGACGAAATGCTGGCCGACGTACGTCTTGCCGAAGAGACCTTCTTAAGACTCAAGGCTCAAGACTTAAGACTCAACCTCTTCCGTCCCCCTCACGGCCTCATCCTGCGCCGTCAGCAGAAAGCTCTCTCAGAAGCCGGATACCGGATCGTGATGTTTGACCTGAACACGCTCGACTACAGAGCCGACCGTACCCCCGAAGCCATCCTCGCCTCCGTGAAGGCCAACGTCCGTCCGGGCTGCATCATCAACCTCCACGACTCCCTGAAGAGCATAGAGAAGCTGAAGCGATGCCTCCCGGAGATATTGGATTATCTCGTCTCCCAAGGCTACGCCATGGCCCCGTTATCCTTCCGGTAGGGACGCACGGCGCATGCGCGCGTGCGACAATTCTGATATTTTATATTTAATATTTATATTTAATCTTTATGCAACCAATCCGCGCCGCCGTAGTAGGCTACGGCAATATCGGCCGCTTCACGATCGAAGCACTCGAGGCCGCTCCCGATTTCGAGATCGCAGGCGTTGTTCGCCGCAAGGTAGATGTAATTCCGGCGGAACTGCAGGCTTACAAGGTAGTGACCGACATAAAGGAACTCGGCCACGTAGATGTAGCCATCCTCTGCACTCCTACCCGCGAGGTAGAGAAACATGCCCTCAAGTATCTCGCCATGGGCATCAATACAGTCGACAGCTTCGACATCCACACCTCTATCCTCGACCTGCGCCGCTCCCTCGACGCTGCAGCAAAGGCTGCCGGCAAGGTGTCGGTAATTTCCGCCGGCTGGGATCCGGGCAGTGACTCGATCGTGCGCACCCTTATGGAGGCAGCGGCCCCCAAAGGCCTTACCCATACGAACTTCGGGCCCGGAATGAGTATGGGCCACACAGTCTGCGTAAAATCTAAACCTGGCGTAAAGAACGCGCTTTCCATGACTATGCCAAAAGGCGATGGAATGCACCGCCGTATGGTATACGTAGAACTTGAGGATGGCGCGAAGCTTGAGGATGTGGCCAAGGCCGTGAAGGAAGATCCCTACTTCGCATCCGACGAGACCCATGTTATGGCAGTGGAGAGCGTGGACGCGGTTAAAGACATGGGCCATGGCGTGCATATGGTGCGCAAGGGCGTATCCGGCAAGACCCAGAACCAGCGGTTCGAGTTCAACATGTCGATCAACAACCCGGCTCTCACCGCCCAGCTTCTCGTAGGAGTGGCACGCGCCGCTTTGCGCCTCGCTCCCGGAGCCTACACCATGATAGAGATTCCCGTCATCGACCTCCTCCCCGGCGACAGAGAATCACTCATCGCCCACTTAGTGTAAACATTAAGATTAATTCATAATTATCTTTCGCAGATATCAAAAAAGGGACGGATGATGCCAATATGCGTCATCCGTCCTTAATCTTTTATATTTAATCTTTAATCTTAAATTCTTTTCTTTCCGTCCTTGACCACAATCCGGCCCTTCTCGGGAGCTACGACAGGCAGACCGTTCAGATAATAACACTTAGCGGACTCCTCCGGAATGCAGACCGAAGAGACTGCCGCCGACACATCGACATAATCTGAGTATTCCGCGCGGATCAGGTAATCCGTCTCTTCCTCACCGGAATCTTCGGAATAATGCTGGCTGACGGTATAGGTGACAGGTTTGCCTTCCGTATCATACTCTACTTCCCCGACAGTCATGTCGCTATAGCTGCCCTCAGCGTTTTCCACGGTGTTGCCATCAAGTGTCGTCAGGCCCCAGTCGTCAAAACGCACCTCATTCCTTATAGATTCTACCAGCGAATCCATATACCACGAATTCATCTCCAGGATATATCCGTCATTCTCGAGAGGAGTATACTGAGTCGTCGCAATTTCCACATCCTCCGAGTCAGCGACCGACATAGTCGCCGTATAAGCCTCGCTGTCGTCGGCATATTCCACCGTAACTTCCATCAATCCGTTACTATCCTCGTAAAGTCCCGACTTGAGGCGGTTGTTGCCGATGAATAAATCCTCTATGTCATATATCTGGCCGTCGGTGCGATCCCATACTATATCGGTGATCTTTGTGCCCTGCTCCCAGTAGTATTCATAAGTGGAATAATCAAAGGCCAGAAGCTGCTCTGACATTTCCACCGCTTTTCCGTCTTCACCGTATATTATGTCCAGACGCTGCGTCGGGTCGTAGAAGCCATTGAAGAGCACTGCTATCACAACGCTGGTGATGTTGCCGTCATCGTCGCGGGTGATTCTCCTCTCATAGTTGTTGGTCACCTGTCTCCAGTCGCCGTCGAGCCACATCCATCCTGAATTCTTTGTTATCACTCTCGTGAGGACAGGATCATATTCGGTCTCTGTCCTTGAATAGTCGGAGTAGTTGACGCCGTCGGATGAAACTCTTGTCTCCTTCTTTGTCACCATCCCGTGGTCGTTATATTCATAAACTGTCTTCGTGTAGTCGCCTTCCGCATCCTTGCAATCCTCGACAGTCACATTTCCATCCTTGTCGTAGGTATAGGTATATGTGTCGTCGGCTACCCATCGCCGGCCGTTCCAGCCATACGTCTTGGTCATACCCCACTTGAGCTTCCCCGCCATCTCTGATGCCTTCATCACCTTCATAGCCTCACGCTTATCCGACATCTGGCCTATGTACCGGATTTTCTCCGATGCCCCGGCACGCCCGTCTCTTACTCCTCCCAAAACGGGAAATGCCATAACCAATGCCATCCCCATCACAACAACTGCAGAACTCTTCATAAATCAATATTTCTTAAATTATCGTCTGCAAAATTAATACATTTTTTTTAATATCATATATGATTCAGCAAATAAAAAAACTGAGCCGCGCATCACGCGCGGCTCTTCGTGTCAAACATGGTATAGGATTAGACGTTAGTTTATCTTCATGTCCCCACAATATCCAACCTCTTGAAATAAACCGATTTTAAACATTTAACCTTCTATTCTTAATCTTTGAGAAGCGTCTTGACGCTCTCCGTGCTTCCATCAGCATAGGATATGCGCTTGATGACAAGCCCCCTTGCCTCAGGACCTACCCTCATACCCTGCAGGCTGAAGTAGTCTACCGCTATGACTTCCCTGGAAACGGCACCCACTTCCATTTCTTCCACATCAGTGCGGTTTGCGATCGCGCGAAGCGCGGCGTGCACCGCATAATAAGCCTCTTTCGGCTTGACGCTTCCGTCGTAGATCAGCGGATTATTCTCGCGCCATGAATCAGGATCACAGAGTCCCCAGATCAGCACGGTCCTGCAGTTTTCAAGCGAGAGTGCCGCCATCACCGCAGCGCAGTAGTCTTCAGCCTGACGCTTAGCGGCATCGGGAGATTTCGGATCGGCCTGCGCTATATCAAGTTCCGTCACCGCTACCTCAAGACCCAGGTCGGCATAGCGGCGCATATTGTCCTTGAGCCTCTTGGCGTTCAGCTGTCCGGTAGTGAGATGGCACTGGAATCCGACGCCGTGGATAGGTACACCCTTCTCTACAAGTTTTTTCACGAGATTGTAGTAAGCCTCAGCCTTGGGGTCGCCCATAAACTCGACTCCATAATCGTTTATGAAGAGTTTCGCGTCAGGGTCGGCTTCATGGGCCATACGGAATGCTTTTTCAAGAAATTCCTCGCCTATCACATTGTACCATATCGTCGAACGCATCTTATACCCGTTGGGATTGCTCCACACCACACTCTGGTCGTCGTCAAGGCATTCGTTCACAACGTCCCACTCACGAATGGATCCCTTCAATCCTCCGGCCACTCCGTTGATGTGGTTCTGCATTATATCAGTTAGCTGCTCTTTCGTCCAGTTGTGATTGTTCTTCTTGCCGTCTTGCGACATCCATCCCGGCACCTGCTGATGCCATACCAGGGTATGCCCCCTTACCTCTATACCGTAAGATTCGGCAAAAGCGGTAAGTTTTCTCGGATTTCCGAGGCTGAAGTTGTTCTGGCTCGGCTCAGTGGCGTCGATCTTCATCTCGTTCTCGGGCACAACAAGGTTGAACTGGTTGGCCACGGTAGAAGTCTTGGCATTGTTCATATTGCTTAGATCGAACTTCCACACCGGAACAGCCACGCCGATCGATTTGCCGGCAGCCGCAGCGTAATCGCGGAGGGGAGTCGGATCGTCATAGCCAGCCGTCCAGTCTACTATATAGTCGGCATTTGTGTCGCCGTCCATAACCTTCACGTCTTCCTGAATGGTATCGCCCTGGCCTGAATATTCGACCGACACCACGGTCGCAGTCACCGTATATCCATCAGGAGTCAGATTCTCCGTAACCTCCCATGTGTAGGCCTTCGGATACTGTATGCGGAAATTCCAGCCTTCCGATTCTTCGTCGTTCTTTCCGGCGGCGGAAATGAGGGTAAATGTGTCGCCTGCTTTCAGTGCGGCGTTCTCCCCGAGCTTTATCTCCAGAATCGGCATCGCACCTGAGATCTCGTAGGCCTCGTCGCGTGGATTCAGCGATAGCGTTCCGGATACGTCAAGACGTGCCGCCTCTTCAGCCCCTGCTATGTTGAAGATGAGGCGCGATGTGGGATGAAGCTTTACGTCGCAGGCGTTTCCGTTGACAAAGTCTGCCACTGTGAGTGTATGGCCCTTGGCGTCACCGGGCTCCATATATCCGTAGATATCGGCCATGCCTGATATATTGCCCGAGCCTCCTACGCAACCTGCGGCATATACCATCAGTCCGACTGCATTCTCGCCGATTCCTATGGCACCCGGAAGCTTCTGTGAGCGGGCCTCGGCCGCATCGTTGCTGATCAGAAGTTTTCCGCCGGTCACGGTCGCTATGCCTGTTATGTTGTTGTCATTGGCCGTAAGCGTATAGGTTCCCTCGCCTTCCTTCACTATGCCTACCATCGAGGTGCCCTCGGCGGCTATGCGCCCGGCAAGTTCCGAGTCAGTTCCGTCGCTGCCTACGAGATAATATACTCCTTTCTGCTTGTTGCCCTTGTAGTAGCCCATGAGGCGGCTTCCGGGCTCCATACGGAGCGATGCCAGACGATGGGCACGGGCGTTGTTGCCGTCTTCACCGGCCATCGTGGCGCCCTCGTGAAGGATCACCTTATTGTTGGCCAGAAGGGTCGTATATCGGCTCTCCTTTATAGAGGTCTTGACGCTTCCGGCGTCAAACTTCACTCCTCCATGGGCGAGAATAGTGCCATACCATCCTGCCTTGACGGCCTCGTTCACCTCCGGCCATGGATACACGTGCACCTCTCCGCTGAATCCGCTCCAGTCGGGAAGCGTACCGGATTTGTCACCGGTTCCGATATATGACCGTTCGCCGCCTGAGTGGATGTTGAGCACGCCGGTTCCCTTGATAGGCGAGAGCCAGTAAGTGTAGCGCGATGTATAGACGTTCAGCTCCTTGCCTGTCGGGATGAGGATGCCTTCGCCGAAATTTGTATATGTAGACGATGTGCTTGAAGGATCGCTGAAATCGAGCTTTCCGTCATCGTATATGTTGAAATCCGGTCCCTTGATGCGTATGTCGTCGATATAGTAGTCGGAGTTCTCCGAATTGAATCCGATTCGCAGATATGGGGAGGTGTTTTCTGCCGACACTGCCGCGGGGGTATAGGTCCAGGTCTTCCATGTCGACACCGGTCCATACGAAGGCCAGCTCTCCTCGTGGAGTTTGTCTTCACCAAGGAATATCTGGAAGTTCTTCCATTCCTGGCAGGGATCGTTCTGATGGCGGCATATTCTGAGGGAAAGCGTCTCAATGCGGTCGGTGAAGTTGGAGCCGGCGAGCTCTGCAGGAATTTCGAACTCTACATGATCGTTCCAGCCTCGGTTTACGATATGCAGCACCTTGTTTCCGGCATTCTTAGGATCAGCCTCCACTGTAGCCGTGGTCGTAGATGAGTCGCCGAAATTATTCCATATTTTCCAGGTCTGGCCTATCTCGCAGTTTTCGAAGTCACACACCAGATAGTCGGTGGCGGCTGCCCCCGATGCCTGAAGTGCCATTGCAGATATTATTAATGTCAGTCTTGTAAATCGAGTCATATTTCTGTCAGAGTAGCTATATTTTTAAGGTGTATCCTCGCGGTTTTGCCTCAACCGTTTCGATATGCAAAATTAGCGAAACTCCGACATATCAGTCATATCACGACGTCTACAAAACATTCAAATCCGTAACCCCCTCTCCCACTCTCATTACATCCCGTCTACTATGAAAAAATGAGGCCTGAATTGAATCCGATCGTATAATTCATTCCCCTATCATGTCTACCAGGTCAGGGTCTTCAGAAGCCCCGTCGCCCAAAATGCTCCGTATGATGGCTTCCACTTTATCAAGACCTTCCTCCTTTACCCCCGGGGGCAGCGCACCCGCCGGCGGCCGGCAGGTGCCGCATGCCGGCCTTATGAGTGTGTCATACCAAAGAGCCGACAAGGCATACAGGGCAAATGGATCGACTATATGATAGCCGTCATCTGAGAAACCGTTTTCCACTTCGGGAAACTCCTCCCTCATCCTCTTTATAAGGGGTGCGGAAAGGATGCGTATGTCAAAACCTTCCGATGCCTTGTCTCCCGCTGCCATTATGGCGTCATACATCTTTTCAGAGTCGCTGCCATAGTTCTTGAAGTGCGAGTGTTTCGTCCAGGGGGTATATGCCCATGTGTAGTGCCATGCCAGCTGAGCCGCGGGGTTGGTCTCCCTAAACAGCCTTGTAAGATTGTCAAGATAGGGTTGATAGGTGCTGTAAAGACCCGAATAGCCCGACACCTGCTGAATCGTAATTATATCCCAGTCAAGTATCGCCAAAGCCACGTCTATGGTCTTGATGTCGGCCTCCGCCCATTTTCCACTGTCGGAATAATAGAAGTCATAGTCTTCCGAATCATCGGCATGGCTTGTCCAGTGCTCCTTGAGCGAGCATCCGCTGCGCGTAAGCCTCGCTACACAGATGGAGTCGCCGTTAAGATGGTCTACGAGCCAGGGCATATATGTTGTGGCATTGATGGTGAAGCTGTTGCCGATGCAAAGTATCTTCAGGCATGAGCCTCGATGACGAAGGCGCAGAGGATGGTCTTTGTATATGGAGCTGTCTATCGAGGCCGCAGGGCAATAAGGTTCCTCATCATTTCCGCAGGAAGTCATTGCCATAAGGACAGCGTATATCACCGCGAGTATCGTTTTATAAGGTGCCATGGGTTGGTAAAAGGATTTAAGGTTTCAGGTATTGTTGAAGGGGATTCAGGTCGGGATCTGAGGTAGCAGCGGGATGGTTCCGGAATTATCGATCACACGCAGTCTCACCTCGCTTGCCTCTATAAGCTTCGTCTCCTCCTGCTGGCTGCGAATCCTGCTTATTATGGCCTCATCAGTCAGAGAATCGCGCTCTTTGATGCGGGCTATGCGTACTTCCTCTGATGCAGTGACGATCCATATCTCATCGCACATCGCCGCGAGCCCGGAAGAAGCGAGGATGGCGCTCTCCACGAAACATCGGCGACTTCCTGAGGCCGACATGAAGGCATGCCACCGCGCTACATCCTCGCGCACCAGACGGTGGACGAGGCCGTTTAGCCACAGACGCTCCTCATCGCTGCCGAAGACACGCCGTGCCAGTTCAGTGCGGCAGATCGGCCCCCCGGACGGACATACGGCATCGCCATACCGCACGTTGAGAGCGGAAAGCACCTCCTCCGAAGAGTCCATAATTCTCTTTGCCTCCAGGTCGCAGTCATAGACTGCGTCTCCTCGAAGCCTCAGTATGCGGCTCACTACCGACTTCCCGCTTCCTATCCCCCCGCATATACCTATCATCATGACGCAAAATTAATAAAAATCTCCCATGTTTCAAAATATTCACAAAACGTAAAAACACAAAAAGCAAAACACCTGCTCAATAAAAAATTTTTATTAACTTTGCATCATAATACATTTTACGACATGAGACATATTATCCTGCCGATACTCCTCCTGCTGCTTTCAGTATCCGCCTCGGCCGGGCGGCTCACCGACTACATCGATCCCCGGATAGGCTCCGAGGGACTCGGCAGGGTCTTCATCGGGCCCTGCACTCCATTCGGTATGGTCCGGCCCTCACCAGACTGCACTCCGTCGCCCAACTCCGGCTGGCTGCCGATGCCCGAACGCGTCGACGGCTTCGGCCAGGTGCACGTCAGCGGCACCGGCGGGGGTCCGAAATACGGCAACATCCTTATCCAGCCATTCTCCGGCGCACTTGACCGCACAGAATTCTTCGCGCTACGGGAATCGGAGACAATCCTTCCCGCCTACTACTCCACGACGTTTGCCGGCAACGGTATAAAGACCGAGATCACAGCCTCCGACCGCACATCGGCCTACCGCTTCACATACCCGGGCGATAGCGATAAATGCCTGAAGATCGACGCCGGATTCTTCCTCGGCGAGTCGCCCGTGCCCGACGCCCGAGAAGCCCAGCAGTTTGTGGGCTCAGAGATACAGATACTCTCCGACACCGAGGTGGCCGGCTATTCACGTATCCGCGGCGGCTGGAACAACGGCCGGGCATATACCGTCTACTTCTATGCTAAATCCGACGTGCCGTTTGCAGGAACCGCTACATGGAAAGGATCTGACATCGGGAGCGCCACATCCCGCTTCGACTCCGGAGAGAAGACCGGAGCGCTCGTCAGGTTTCCGCAACAGACCGATACAGTCAACCTGCGCGTCGGCATCTCCTTTATAAGTCCTCTAAAGGCGAAATATAACTATGAGCTGGAATCTGAAGGGAAGGCCTTCGACGAGATCCGGGAGGAAAGCCTTGCCAAGTGGGAGGAGGAGATGCGGAAGATCGAGGTGCACCCCGACACGCCCGAGCGTGAGAAGCGTATGCTCTACACGGCCCTCTACCATACGATGCTCATGCCCTCCGACCGTACAGGCGAGAATCCGCTCTGGACCGACCCTGTACCATACTACGATGATTTCTACGCACTCTGGGACACCTACCGCACTTCGATGCCACTGTTTGCCATCATAGCGCCCGATAGACTCGCAGGGATGGTCAATTCACTCGTCAACATCGGGAAGCGCGACGGTTTCATGCCCGATGCACGCAGCGGCAATGCCAACGGACGCACCCAGGGGGGTTCCAATGCCGACGTGGTGATAGCCGACGCATGCGTGAAGGAGATACCGGGCGTCGACTATAAAGCTGCACTTCAGGCTATGATCCACGATGCCACGACGCCACCGGGGGGCAACGAGGAGGCGGAGGGTCGTGGTGGCCTACGCGAATATCTGTCGCTCGGCTACATTCCCCACGGCATAGCCCGCGCCGGAAACCGCACCGTGGAGTATTCGCTGTGCGATTTCGCCATAGCGCAGGTAGCCCGCAAACTCGGCAAAGACAAGATAGCGGAGAGATACATGAAGCAGTCGGAGTCGTGGAAAAACCTCTGGCGCGACGACTACGAGCACGACGGAGCGCGCGGTTTCATAATGCCCCGCGATGCGGAAGGCAACTGGCTCGACTCGGTTCCTTTCGGCCATTCCGAGCGCCAGCATCCTACATTCCTATATACTCCTCTCACATTCGAAGGACCATGGTATACCCCGTGGTGGGACATGTTCTTCTACGAAGCGTCCTCATGGGAGTATTCCCTGAGCATACCCCACGACGTGCCGGGACTTATAGAGAAATGCGGAGGCCCGGAGGCGTTCGAGAAGCGTCTCGACACATTCTTCGGGAAGGATTATTTCAACGTCAACAATGAGCCATCTTTCCTCTCACCCTGCCTTTATCATTGGATAGGGCGTCCCGACAGGTCGGGAGAGACCATACTCTCCATAATAGAGAAGAACTACAGCGACACCCCGGAAGGACTTCCCGGCAACGATGACTCGGGCGCCATGTCGTCATGGCTCATCTTCAATATGGCCGGCATATACCCCAACGCCGGACATGACTACTATCTCATCCACACACCGGTATTGAAGTCTACCACGTTCCGTCTCCCCGATGGCAAGGCATTCACAATTACCGCCGAGGGGCTGTCTGACGAAAACCGCCATATCGTTGGCGCATATCTCAACGGAAAACCCTATCCTCACTCTACCCTCCGCCATTCCGACCTCGCCGCAGGGGGAGAGCTTCGACTCGTAATGGCACCGGCACCCGGCGCATGGCCCTCATCCCTTCAGTGACAAGGACTCCGTGCGCGTAACGGCACGTCTCATCTTAAAAAATTCAAGAAAAATCTGTAGTTTTCAATGACGTTTCTACGTCATATCATGTACAACTGAAAACTTCACGACTGAATGAAAAAAGACCACACTTTGGATTTCGAACGCCTCGTGATGGAACATAAGAGCACCATCTACTCGGTATGCTACATGTTTACCGAAACCAAACCGGAGGCCGACGATCTCTTCCAGGAAGTTCTCATCAGCCTTTGGCAGGGGCTTGACTCATTCCGCGGAGACGCAAGCCTGCGGTCATGGGTATACCGCGTCAGCATGAACACCTGCATCTCATATAAAAGGAAGAAGAAGATTCCGACAGTGTCGCTCGAATTCTCTCCTGACGCGATAGCGCCCGACTCACCCGGATCGAAGCAGGCCCGCTTGCTCCATGACCGCATCGCCGCCCTCGAGCCTTTCGACAGGGCAATAGTGCTGCTTTGGCTTGAAGATATGTCATACGACGAAATCGCCGCCATAGTCGGCATCTCGACAAAAGCCGTAGGCGTACGCCTCGTGCGCATCAAGGAAAAACTCAAATCTCTCTGACCCCTGATAGCTGAAAGCTGATCGCTTATAAACTATAAAACAATGGAAGAACTAAATATACTTAAACAGGAGATGGCCGAGCTTAAACGGAATCTCGACAAGGAACAGATAGTAAATGAAAAGCTTCTCCGCACCGTCATGCGGCAGAAAGCTTCCTGGCTCAATAAATTCGTCACGGCGGAATTCATCATGCTTCCAATTCTCTACCTCATGTTTGCCGGAATATGCGCCTTTTTCCACGTATCGCAATGGTATGCAGTGACGCTGCTGGTATTGTCACTGATAGATGTTGTCATTGACATGCGTACATTCCGCATATCCCCGAAAGTATTCAGCACATGCACCATGCTTGAGGTGCGCCGTCTGCTCGTAAAGCAGAAAAAAGAACGCTTTATCCATATGTTTATCGCTCTCCCGCTTGCCATTGTATGGCTGATATTCATGCTGAGTGCAATCGCCAACGCATCCGATCCGCTCGCCACCGACCACGCGCTCAACTTAGCCGGAGTCATCGGCGGTGTTATAGGCGGCATTATAGGAGCTATAATAGTCTTCGTCATATACCGGAAGGCCCAGCGGACCAACGATTTCATCATCAGTGACATCCCCGACGATGTTAAGAGTTAAGAACCAAAGCGGCTTGTCCGCGATCTCAAGACTGAAGACTTAAGACTTAAGACTCAAGACTCAAGACTCAAGACTGAAGACTCAAGACTGAAGACTCAAGACTTAAGACTTAAGACTTAAGACTCACAATCCTTTCTTCAGCCACGCTCCGGATATAAGCCTCCACAGGAATATGGCTCCACGGAAGCAGAGCTCGATACACATCGCAAGCCATACTCCCATCAGCCCCATCGTAGGCGCCAGCCATGCCGCCAGCGGCACCCTCACCAGCCAGATGCTGCTGAAGTTCATCACGGCCGGAAGCACCGTGTCGCCCACTCCTATCATTACACCGTAAGCCACTATCGAGGCCGCGAACATCGGTTCGGCGAATGCCTCGATCCTCAGCGCTCCCGCGCCTAAGTCAATGATGTCTTTCACCGGGCTCATAAGCGCCATCACGTCGGCTGCGAATATATACATCACAACGCCCATTATGCTCATGGTCAGCATACCCATTCCCGTAGTGATATAGCCGAACCGCTTGGCCAGATCCTGCCGCTTCGCCCCGTAGCTCTGCCCCACGAGAGTTGTCGCCGCCTCGGAAATACCGTAGCCCGGCATATAGCAGAGACTCTCGGCTGTCACCGCGAAGGCATTGGCCGCTATCGCCATCACACCAAGCGGAGCTACGATTACCGTCACTGCGATCTGCGCCCCGCAGATCACGACATGCTCCAGCGTCATCGGGGCCGAGACCTTCAGGGCCTTGCGGAGCACATCCATCGTAGGCTTGAAGTTTGATGGCTCTTTCACTTTCGCTATCGCCAGCCCATCCTGACGGAAACAGAGGAAATACATCATCAGCGCTGCAGTGATGATCTCCGCTCCCGCAGTGCCGAGAGCCGCTCCGAGCACTCCGAGCCCGGCACCCGGAAGCGTAAGGTGCATACCTGCGAGATCTATCTCCCTCGTCGGGAATATCAGGAGAAAATTGAATATAACGTCGAGCACGCACATCATCACGTTAAGTCCGCCCGGCACTTTCATGTTGCCGCTGCAGCGGAGCATGCCTCCTCCCAGGTAGTTCATCGTAAAGAGAGGTAGAGCCAGCACAAACACAAGGAAATAGATAGAGGCGTCGGGACAGATATTCTCCTTGCCTCCGAGCCAGTGAGGCAGCGGCCACGCGATCGCGGCACCCACCACAGCCACCACAAGGCTGAAGAGGAAGCAGGCTACGATGCTCTGCCTAAGTATGCGGCGCCCCCGTGCATGATCTGAGGCGCCGATGCTGTGAGCTACCTGCACCGAGAAACCCATCGTCACGGCCGAGCATATACCCCAGAAGAGCCATAGCGAGGTAGACACCAGGCCAACGGCTGCCGAGGGATCAGCGCCGAGATGCCCCACCATCGCCGCGTCAATGTATTGCATCATCATGCTCGAGAGCTGCGCCATCATGGCGGGCCACGACAGTTGCGCCGTCAGTTTCAGCTGTTGGCCGAAACTCAGCTTTTCTCCCGATCGTATCTTGTCAATAAGCATAAATTCAAATCAGTGTATCAGGCGTGTCATCACATTCCGATGACAGCGCTCTGCAAAATTACACCTTTTTTCCCACACCACCAAATATTATTGATGCGCGGCCAATGGGTAGGCGGTTTGGCTACGCCCAAGCTAAAGCAAGTCCTAACCGCCCGAGCTAAAGCAGGTACCGCCCAAGAAAGTCCCAGCCTCCGCCTCGCAGTCCGATTACTGCGTAGCCTATGGGTAGGCGGTTTGGCTACGCCCAAGCTAAAGCAAGTCCCAACCGCCCGAGCTAAAGCAAGTACCGCCCAAGAAAGTCCCAGCCTCCGCCTTGTACAATCGACAGCTCTCCGAGCTGTCGATTATGACGAAACCCCAGACTTCAGTCTGGGGAAGATCTGATGACGGCCGGCAGCCTCGGAGAGGCGCTTAATGACTTTACCCGTCAATCTAAAATGAAAAGGTCTTTTCCGTACATCCATCGGAAAAGACCCCATTTTTTATCCCTATCCCCGACAGCTCGGAGAGCTGTCAATTATGATGAAACCCCAGACTGAAGTCTGGGGAAGATCTGATGACGGCCGGCAGCCTCGGAGAGGCGCTTAATGACTTTACCCATCAACTTAAAATTAAAAAGGTCTTTTCCATACTTACATTGGAAAAGGCCCCATTTTTTATCCCTATCCCCCCAAATCCTGTTTAGGCAAATTTAATAATCTCTTGCTAAGAGATACCTATTTTAGAATACAAAGGTACAACAAAAAATCGGAATATCCTCATTTTTAGGCGAAAAACTTTCCGGATTTTTTTACAGCTCTCCTTGTCGCTGCCCCAAAGACCGGGATTTGTTGAGCAACCCACCAAAATCCTTGACTCTTAGCCCTTGACTCTTAATCACTTACAAAAGTTAATATTCTCTTAGCAAGAGATACTTAAAATTCGCCTAACAGTGAATTTTAAATTGATTAATAATCAAGGATTTACCATTTTGACCCTCTTAGCATTCTTTCACCGGAAAGATAGTTAAATCGAGGGAAGAGAGACCATATCCGGACCCCGAAACCCAGTTCACCCCCTCCGATCCACTTTCTCTCTGACAATCAAAAGAAACACGGCTTAGCCCGTCGAAAGTCGCTCTAACAAACCCATACTGCGAAGCCGATACTGCGCAACGCGCCCATACTGCGAAGCACATACTTGAAAATGACCACCATATCCACCCTCACCGCCGACCTCACCCGCAGCCTCCGACGCCCCGGTAGGAAGACCCTCGCCCTCATCGACAAGGCCCTCTCCTACCTAATCCCCTTCGAAAAACCTCAGACTGCGCGGAGCGCCGATACTTTATACTGCGAAGCCGATACTATCAAAAAAGACCTCCTCGATCTCCTCAACACTCACCGTCTCATCCTCTCCCCATACCTCGACACAGACCGGGTCGAATCCAACCTCCGCCACACCCGCTCCTTATAGCCAGAAGCCCAGAAGCACCATAAAGTAGTTAGCATTCTCCGAATGCGTCACAGCGCGTGGTAACTGTCTAATTGACTTTTTTACCAGATTCGAAGGCTCAGAACTATCCTTGCAGGATGCTCAGAAAGAGCAGATGGGGCGCAGAAAATAATTGCGTAGCATATGGATAGGCGGTTTCTATGGATAGCCGACTTTCATGGATAGCGACTTCTATGGGTAGGCGGTTTCCTAACCGCCGAGTGCAGTCAATAAAAAAAACTCTGTGAAAGTCTGCCAGTTCTGCGCTAAGAATTAGGTCCGCGCCTACACTTTTCAGTTTCACACGCAAAGACGCAAAGGGGCAGAGTATTTTGAGGATGGCTCTCGGTAGCAAAGATCGCCCAGGCTCGCTCGCTACGCTACGCATTGCATGAATGAGGAAGACAGCACTCAGGAAGTAAGCGTCGGCCAAGATAAAATTCTGTGAAAGTCTGCCAGTTCCTGCGCTAAGGATTAGGTCTACGCCTACGCTCTCAAAGTCCTCGTCGGAGTAAACGAAAGCATTAGGCTCAGACCTCTCTTTTCAAGAGCGCTCAGAAATATCAGATGGGGCGCAGAAAAATAATTGCGTAGCATATGGGTAGGCGGTTTCTAACCGCCCCTCGCAGTCCGGCAAGAAAAAAAATTCTGTGAAGGACTGCCAGTTCAGTGCTAAGAATTAGGTCCGCGCCTACACCTTAAAAGTTCGTGTCCGCAGGAATTTGGAAATTAGGCGCAGAACTATCCTTGCAGGATGCTCAGAAATGGCGGATGGAGCGCAGAATAATAATTTAGAGTCAACTTTTTAGCTAAATACACATAAGCCCCATATCTCATAGCCCACATGCATCTTTGCGTCTTTGCGTGATACTCCATAGACTGCGCAGCTCATGGACTCCAAGTCTTTCTGCCTACGGCCCCATCAATAAAAAGCAAAAAAATGAAAAAGACAATACGTGTTTACGCACAAAATTTGATATTTCTTCTCTTATCTTTAATCTTTATCTCCCCCCTTCCTGCGGGAGCAGTCAAGAAAGTGGAGGCCAACCCCATCAACGTAGCTGTCATCCTCACAGAAAAACTCGACTCCGCCTCCATCGCCTCCACCCTTCTCTATTACGGCTACATACCTTCATCCGAAAGCAACCCCTCTCATAAGACTGAAGACTCAAGACTGAAGACTGAATATACACACCACAACGGCTCCGTCATCCGCTACTCATTCACCAAAGCAGACAACGGCAACCTCTATCCCACGATAGAAGTAACCTCCAAAGCCTCCCAAAAGGAGAAGGAACAGATACTAAAGAACCTCAACTTCCAAAAGAACGGCAATGCCTACGAGCGCCGCTCCATCAGCCACACAACCCGCTGCACCAACGGCCCACGAGGCTCTCTCATCTTCCAACAGCAACCCAAACATGGAAAATAGGCCACCGGTGTGCGTCCTTCATAGGAAGCGCAGCTGGTTTGTCGAAGGTGATAGGATTTTGATCTTCCATCAAAAAAATATGATCTTTAATAATTGATCATATATCATTAAACCAAGCGTTTGACAAGTCAAAGGAGCTTCATATTCCACACATCCACACATATTCACCTTTGGCTTGCTATTGCTTATCTCAATCAGACTCAAGAATCCAGTAGCAATAATTCACATAGATTTTACATCCATCAAAGATTCCGACCGATGAAACCCACAATAATGCAACTGAAGGAATTGGCCTTGGTTGGAGGAAACATCATCCTCAGTACAAATGACTACCCATTAAATCAGATCAGGGAACTGATAGTAGTCGGCAAGTCGAGGGGGGTATCAGTCACGATCCGAAATGCCGACAAATTGACAAGTCTACAACGCAAGAGCATTGCATTCTTGAATCCCACAAAAGTAACATTCGACTTCTCCTGATTGTGACTGCTCAAAGAAAAATTATATCAGACGAACTTATCGATGCCGTATGGCAGAAAGCCACCGTCATCCCCAACAACAATCCGTCAGTTTTCCGTCAGGATTACGCCGGAGCCTGGATAAGACGCGATGAGTTCGGTAAAAGTTCGACCTACGGCTGGCAAATTGACCATATTGTCCCGGTGTCCATGGATGGGACCGATGACATCGACAACCTGGTACCCCTGCACTACATTAATAATCTGATGAGAGCCAACCGCTATCCCAGATGGCAGACGGAAGTGAGCGCAGATGGGGATAGCAATGCAAAAGTCATCCGTAATTGGTATGTGGAGGGCGAATCATGAGTTGCTTGAATTTTCTGTATAAGGTCCGCAATGGTAAGTCTCCAGATGCAGATCCGAGTATCAGTGCGAGGATATTCGTCAATTTCTGGAAGTTGCCTGTAAAAGAGCATTGGTACAACTCCAAGAAATATCGGCGTTGGCTCGACATTGGAGTGATCGTAGAAGGAGTCAGCGACAATATTGAGGAAATTGCCATATGTCTACCCTTCAAGATAGGAAAGGAAGACATAAAAGATCTCAGCGAATACGTCAAAAATGAGAAATTCGTATCGCATATCATGAAGAAGCGATACAGACTTCTTTCGCTACCTGACACACCGGCTTATTACCGTCTGCAAAGTCTGGACAATCAGGTTGAGGTTCGACCTCTTTATCTTTATGAGATTTGTGATAATAGCAAGGATATTAAGGATCTTAAGGATGGGAGCAAGTTTACCGTGAAGATGCTTAGCCATCCAAAGGATTCAAAGGAAATAAAAGAAAGTCCAGATGAGAAATCGACTGCAAAAAAAACGTACGATTTGTACTTCCAATTCAGGATAATCGGACTTTCGGATAAGAATCTGAGTCATAATGAAGTCATAAGCAATGACTTTATTCAAAGCGCTTTCGCAAAATCTGAAATGGTAGATATCATCTTTAATGACATTACCAACATCGACCATTCCGACCATCAACAGATCACTCAAGAGCATGAACTGCTTCAGCTCTCCAAAGTCGACTTCGCATTTATCGGATCGTCCGAAGACGAAACTGTAAACGGCAACCTACCACTTGCTGATTGCGAACTTCTCGACAACGAACTATGGAAAGAATACATGGAAGGAATAGAAACAGACGGCAAGAAATGCATCGCATACCATTGGAAAGTAGAGAAAGAACCTTGGAAAGTATTCTTCAAAACTGTCTATTCCGCACGAAACTGGAAGAGAATATTGAAATACGCATTAGTAGTCATCTTGCTCAGTTTTCTCGCTTCCTGTATGCTTGAAGGAATCAAACATGTCTATCACTATATAGACGAGCTCCGGCAAGAAAACAGCGCTCCCAAGACTCAGCCTCTCTCTTCAAATAATCATTAATAATTCATTATTCATCATTGCATACGACGGCAAGTCCGGAGGCCTTCATATCCACACATCAACACATATTAACCTACGGATTGATCGCTATTTTCCTTTATAATATCTAAGCTCCTATTAAATATAAAACAATATTGCTGATTATCAGTAAACACAAATGGATTCTAATCTAAATCCTGATTCAGATATTCCAACAGAGAATAAAAACAAAGAGGATCTGAAGCCTTCCATTGCAGAGAGAATCGGAAGATGGGAGGTATCCAAAAACAATCTCACCTGGATTTTTGGTTTTTTGTCTTTGTCCATTATTGGTTTGTTCATCGCAGCTTGCTTCAAGGAATGCAATAATTGGATTGGAAATCTTATAGGAGTCGTCGGGGGATTGGCTTCAACATTCGGAATCTACCTGACTCTCTGCCAGCTTATACAAACCAAAGAAAACGTCACAATAGTTACCGCCATATCTAAAGCTACGAAATCAGCCACAGAAGCGACTCGCAAAGCCATCAAGAAGTCTTTAAGCGTTTCACAGGTGGCAAAATATTGCGAGCAGATAAAACGGATTCAGGAACATTATGAGAATAACGACCTTAAAATTGTCATTGTCCTGATTTATGAACTGCAGGAGGCCATAATCGATCTTCGCAAATATCTAAATTCATACCAGATAGAATACAATGAGAATGCAGTAGCAAAACACATCCAGAAGATGGGTATGAATATTTCTGTCATTAAGGATGCCCTTGAGAGGAATACCGAATACAAACGAGATGAAATTCGTAAGGATTTCCAGGATTTACTTAAAATCATGTTTGAGCTGAAAGCTCAATTAGCAACTCACGAAAATGAAAGACCGCAAATCACAGTTTGAAGATTTAGCCCGACATATAAGGTCAAAGAGTCAGCAGGACGCCCTTATCTGGACACCGAGCAATTATATAAATTCTTATCAGACACCGCTTGGCAATGGAGTGGTGCTTATCACACACAATGAGGATGAGGTAAGCTATGGGAATGAGCCAATACCCGAATTCTGCCTTGCATTCATCAACGAAAGAGGAGAGACAATCCATTCGATTGAGGCTTTCACGAAATCCGATCCCCAGTATGAATTGCTGAAGGATATCTATTACTCCGCTTATGATTCCTACATGAGGACCGACGAGACATACAGGAGCATGATGGATGCCATCATGAAGCTCTAAGGCTTATTGTTACTCTTGAATATTGACTTCTACCACCAGATATTGACAATCTCAAATTATGTTTTACCATATCAGAATTGATTACTTCGATCCCAAACTTAAAGCAAACCAGACTTTATACTCCACTGATATCACAGATTTCAATACCATATCAGACAAAGTAAGCACATATATGAGGGGTGAAAACTTCCTGTTTGCCGGAACAAAGCTAAAGAACGAGGATATAAGTCACTTCCGAGTGTTTAAATCCGACTTTGATATTGAAAAATGCAAGCAGATAGGAGACTCAAGAATAAGTCCAAATATCATTTGGGTATATACAACCGAGACAATACTGGGAGAGAAGAATTTATGCCCGGAAATCACAGAAGAGGTTTTCTCTGAAGTTGAAACGAAATTAAGTCTGGTGGCTTCTTCCAAAACAAAACCTACCGGGAATCCAATTGAATCCGTATCTTCAAGGAATGTCTTCATCGTCCATGGACATAACAAGGCTATAAGAACAGAAACAGAACTTCTAATTAAGAAACTCGGATATAATCCCATCGTTTTGTTCAAGCAGCCTGACGGAGGCGCGACTATAATCGAAAAACTTGAGCGAGAGACCATCGACATCGCATTTGCCATCATCCTTTACACATATTGTGATGACGGTAAATCAAAGGAGGAGGAGCTTCTCAAGCACAGGGCAAGACAGAATGTCGTGTTCGAGCATGGCATGATGTGCGGCCTTCTCGGACGAAAGAAAGTCCTCGCACTTTTGGAGTCCGGAGTGGAGATGCCCGGTGATCTCTCCGGAATAATATACAAGACGATCGATGAGGCAGGACATTGGCAAATCGAAGTAGCTCGCGAAATGAAAGCCGCAGGTCTTGACATCGACCTCAACCGCCTTTTCTGAGATTTCCCTCAATCCCACCACTCTCCTTTATAGGTCATGGGCTTTACCACACATAGCAATGACAAGTCCGGAGGCACTTCATATTCCACACACCACACATATTCACCTCCGGCTTGTCATCGCTTTTTCTTTCCTTTTCCCTCTTATAACTGAAAATTATAACTTCCCACTCAAACAATGAAAGGCATTGTTCTCGCAGGTGGCTCCGGCACCAGATTATATCCCATTACTAAGGGAGTAAGCAAGCAGCTTCTTCCCATATTCGACAAGCCGATGGTATACTATCCCATATCTACCCTCATGCTTGCCGGTATCCGTGATATCCTTATCATCTCTACTCCGCAGGATCTTCCTGGTTTCAAACGCTTACTTGGTGACGGCTCCGATTATGGTGTCAACTTCACATATGCGGAGCAACCCTCCCCGGACGGTCTCGCCCAAGCCTTCATAATCGGTAAAGACTTCATTGGCGATGACTCAGCCTGCCTTGTACTTGGAGACAATATATTCCATGGGGCAGGCTTCTCAGAAGTACTGAAGAATGCAGTTAGGTCAGCCGAAAAAGAAAATAAAGCAACAGTTTTCGGTTACTGGGTCAATGATCCCGAACGCTATGGCGTAGCCGAATTCGATAAGAATGGTAACTGCCTCTCTATCGAGGAAAAACCCAAGCATCCCAAGAGTAACTACGCCGTAGTAGGCCTCTACTTCTATCCTAACAAAGTGGTTGAAGTAGCCCATAATATCAAACCCTCAGCCAGAGGCGAACTCGAAATAACCGCCGTCAATCAGGAATTCCTCAAAGATGGAGAACTAAAAGTTCAGACCCTACCGCGAGGATTTGCCTGGCTCGACACCGGCACACACGACTCATTATCTGAGGCAAGCATATACGTTGAAGTGTTGGAGAAGCGCCAAGGTCTGAAAATAGCATGCCTCGAAGGCATCGCCTACATGAACGGCTGGATCTCAGCAGAAAAACTCCGCGAATTAGCCCAGCCCATGCTCAAGAACCAGTACGGCCAATACCTAATGAAGATAGCTGACGAGGCTAATCTTCAAAATTTCAACTAATTTATCCAACCCACATTACCCCAGCGATCATAACGAGAGATAGTATCCGGAGGTTCTGCGATAGCAAAGGGCGCATGTGCCTCATAAATATAAAAAATTACAACTATAACATTTGCCTCGGAGAGGTAATCCTCTGATAAGAAACCCCAGGTTTCAACCTGAGGGAAACAAACAAATGAATATAATCAAAACCAACATTGAAGGCCCAGTCATAATAGAGCCAAAGATCTTCAAGGATGCCAGAGGCTATTTCTTCGAATCCTTTTCAAAGCGGGAGTTCGATGAGAAAGTAGCCAAAGTAGATTTTGTCCAGGACAACGAATCCTGCTCCACATACGGCGTCATGCGTGGCCTCCACTTCCAGCGTCCCCCATTCGCCCAAGCAAAGCTTGTCCGTTGCGTAAAAGGCGCGGTACTCGATGTAGCCGTAGACATCCGCAAAGGTTCTCCTACATACGGACAACATGTTGCCGTTGAACTCACCGAAGACAACCACCGCCAGTTCTTCATCCCAAGAGGTTTTGCCCACGGCTTCGCCGTCCTCAGCGACATCGCCATCTTCCAATACAAATGCGACAACTACTATCATCCCGAGTCTGAGGGTGGCATCTCAATTCTTGATGAAACCATTGGTATCGATTGGAAGATTGATGCGTTAAAAGCAATACTCTCTGAAAAGGATACCAAGCATTTGATTCTTAAAAATTTTGAATCGCCCTTTACATATTAATAAAATGTCGTCGGTTAAAGGGAATATAATATTAAATGGAATTAATACGGTTACTGGTATTATATTTCCAATGATTACATTTCCTTATGCCGCAAGAATATTATTACCGGAGGGAATTGGAGCAGTAAATTTCCTATCATCAATAATTAACTATATAGTCCTTCTCACAAGTCTTGGCATACCTCTATATGCAGTAAAAGAAGTCGCTAAATACCAACATGATAAAGATCAAAGAGATAAAAACACAATAGAGATTCTAATACTGAGTACCATCTTATGTTTAATAGGATATATAGGCGTATGGCTTTTGGCAAAATATATTCCTGAAATCCATCAGCAATCCACTCTATTCTTCGTTTTAAGCCTATCTATCATTTTTAATACAATAGGAGTAACGTGGTTTTATCAGGGTATTGAAGATTTTAAATTTATCACTATTCGTGCAATAATTATTAGGACTATATGTGCTTTATGCTTATTCCTGTTTGTCAAAAATTCCGGGGACTTACTGACATACGGCTTTATTACAGTAGGATCGACAGTCGGCAATAACTTTATAAACTTCATCCATCTTAGAAGTTATATTAATTGGAAAACTATAAAGTTTTCTGAGTTAAGAGTATTAAGACATATTAAGCCATCTTTACATATATTTATATTAAACATCATCACTAGTCTTTATATTCATCTTAACTCCGTTATGATTGGTTTTATGCAGGGAGATAAAGAAGTTGGATATTTTACAGCCGGCACTAGAATCACTCATATTGGACTAGCTCTTATAACTTCTATAGGAACTGTACTATTGCCAAGAGGCACTAACCTTCTTAAAAAAAAAGATTTAGTAGGATTCAAATCTATAATAAGTAAATCAGTAAGATTGACTATTGCTTTATCCTTACCTATGATTATGGGATTAATCATTTTAGCGATTCCTGTAACCCTTGTATTCTGCGGTCCAGACTATATTGATTCAATTCCGATTCTTTATCTTAATGCTCCTGTAATATTATTAATTGGACTTACAAATGTAATGGGCATACAAATTCTGTATCCAAAAAACAAAATTAATCTTGTAATCTTAAGTGTTACCGGAGGAGCTATTGGAAATATATTATTAAATATTATTTTGATTCCTTCCTATGGAGCGACTGGTGCAGCTATATCAACATTATTTGCTGAGTTGTTAGTTCTTTTACTTCAATTATTCTTAGGAAATAGATATTATCCATTCCGTTGGAAGGAAGTCTTTAAATCCCGATATATTCTTTCTACAATTATAATGGGTATAGCAATTCTCCCAATTCATTACATAGTAAAAGATACTATTTTACAATTATTAATAGGAATACCTTTGGGAGCTCTTATTTATGGAGTATGTCTTTTTCTTGTAAAAGATGATATTATGGAAGATGTTCTAAATGTATTTAAAAAGCGACATTGATTCATGAAAGATTATGATTATCTTATCGTAGGATCCGGGTTATTTGGAGCTACATTTGCTCATTTTGCTCATAAACAAGGGAAACGATGTATTGTTATTGACAAGCGTTTTCATTCCGGAGGTAATATCTATTGTGAAGAAATAGAAGGTATAAATGTCCATAAGTATGGAGCTCACATTTTCCATACATCTAATAAGGACGTATGGGATTTTGTTAATTCTATTGTACCATTCAACCGCTATACTAACTGCCCAGTTGCAAATGCTCCTGATGGAAAACTTTACAATCTTCCTTTCAATATGAACACGTTTTATCAGATGTGGGGAGTCAAGACTCCGGAAGAAGCACAAATGAAACTTGTTGAGCAAAGAAGAGAAGCCATTGAAAAGATGAAAATCGCAGGAATCTCGGAACCTCGCAATTTAGAAGAACAGGCACTGATACTTATCGGAAAGGATATCTACGAGCAATTGATCAAAGGTTACACAGAAAAGCAGTGGGGGCGTTCCTGTTCGGAACTGCCGGCATTTATAATCAAACGTCTCCCGGTACGACTGACATTCGATAACAACTATTTTAACGATGCCTATCAGGGAATTCCAATCGGGGGTTATAATAAATTGATCGATGGACTACTCGCAGGGATTGAAGTAAAGCTGAACACGGATTTCTTTGATAATCGTGAACATTGGGAATTAATCGCTGATAAGATTCTTTTCACAGGAAAGATAGATCAGTTTTACGATTACCGGTTCGGCAAACTCGATTATCGTACAGTCCGATTTGAAACTGAAGTCTTGAATAATCCTAATTGGCAAGGAAATGCCGTTGTGAATTACACTTCTGAAGAAATCCCATATACCCGTATTATTGAGCATAAGCACTTTGAATCGTTCGGAAATGCTATTTATGACAACCCAAAGACTGTGATTTCCAGAGAATACTCAAGTGAATGGAAAGATGGAATGGAACCTTTCTATCCTGTGAATGATGAAAAGAATCAAGAAATTTACTTAAAATATAAGGAACTTGCGGATAAAGAAACTAATATAATATTTGGAGGAAGACTGGCTGAATATAAATATTATGATATG
>JAIECF010000231.1 GCA_029068655.1 Muribaculaceae bacterium
AAGGTTACAGGTTTGAATCCTGTGCGAATCACAAAAGAGACTGTCGAAAGGCAGTCTCTTTTATTTAGGCATCATATCATAAAAATGGAGCTCCGGAGTTATGATTATTTTATTGTTTGCCGTATAGAATACCTTGCCTTATTCTTTTTTTATATGTGATAGGACATTATCAAATGAGCAGTATGTCAGCAGGATCATGCCGCATAGGTCGACCCATACTTTTCCTGAAGATGGATTCTCGATTACTTGCCATATGCAAAAAGCCATTAGCAACAGCTCTATGAGCATACAGGCGGCAGAAATGTTACGTTTGATTCGGTTGCCGATTCTCATAAAAATAAATTTGCAGGGTTATCCCTGCAAATTTATGAAAAATTACTAAGATCCACAATTAGAGCGAGCTGTTTTGGTAATTTTTTAACATATCGGTCAGATACGAACTAAGCTGGTGAACAACTGTTTCAGTTGAGATGTGTCATAATATTATCCATTTTTGCCCTTATGCGATCGTTGGCAAGGTTACCTATGCTTCCGAGATGAGTGTGATTGACACCGCGGTGAGGCTTGTAGGTACCGTTCTGCACTTCCATGCCGATTTTCTTATAGGCATCCCTGAAAGGCATTCCTTCAAGCACAAGACGGTTTACGTCTTCTACAGTGAAGATATAGTCATACCTGCTGTCATCAAGAATATTGTCCTTGATGCGGATTTCACCGAGCATGTAAGTGGCCATGTCAAGGCAATCTATCAGTTCTGACGTTGCGGGGAAGAGGATATCCTTCATCAGCTGAAGATCGCGGTTATAACCAAGGGGAAGATTTGCCGTAAGCAATGCGATTTCGTTCTGGATTGACTGCAGCCGGTTGCATTTACCCCTCATGATCTCAAACACATCAGGATTCTTCTTGTGGGGCATTATGCTTGAGCCTGTAGTAAGTTCATCCGGGAAGGATACGAAGCCGAAGTTATTGCACATCCACATGCACACGTCCATAGCGAGGTGCCCTAAAGTGGAAGCCACAGCTCCGATTGCGGCGGCAACGGCTCTTTCGGTCTTTCCTCGGCTCATTTGGGCTGCCACGACATTATAATGAGGGTTTGTGAAATGAAGCAGTTCCGTAGTCATCTCCCTGTCAAGGGGGAAAGAGCTTCCGTAGCCTGCGGCTGAACCGAGCGGATTCTGATTGGCAATGTTGTAAGCCGCTGTGAGCATATACATGTCGTCGGTGAAGGATTCAGCATAAGCTCCAAACCACAGTCCGAAAGAAGAGGGCATAGCCACTTGAAGATGAGTGTAGCCCGGCATAAGCTTGTCTTTATATTTTTCGGAGAGCTCTATCAATCGGTCGAAAAGACGCTTGATGCCTTCAGCCATATGTTTCAGTTCATCCCGGAAAAAGAGCTTAAGGTCTACGAGGACCTGATCGTTGCGGGAGCGTCCGGAGTGGATCTTTTTACCTATGTCGCCGAGTCTTTCAGTAAGAAGGAATTCCACCTGGGAGTGTACATCCTCGACACCTTCCTCGATAGTGAATTCTCCGTTTTCTATGTCGTCTGCTATTTGTTGGAGCGCAGGAAGCAGTAGGTCAAGTTCCTCTTTTGTCAGGAGCCCGATGGATTCAAGCATCCTGATATGTGCCATCGAACCCTGAACGTCGTATCTTGCGAGTCTGAGGTCGAGTTCACGGTCTTGTCCGACAGTGAATCTTTCAATTGCTTTGTCAGGCTCGAAGCCTTTGTTCCATAATTTCATATTCTAAGCTTGTTAAAGTCATCTGATATTATATTTTTAATGACTTGATGAGGTTTATGTATGTCTGTATAGCATCTTCGATTTCAGAAATACAGATGTATTCGTCGGCAGAGTGCGATCGTGCCGATTCTCCGGGTCCCATTTTTAACGAAGGGATGTCGTGCATGAGAGCCATATCGGAGGTCGTGGGAGATACAAAGGGACTTTTTCCTAAAGATATAGCTGCCTCTACGAGTGGATGATGACTGCCTATCACTGAAGCGTGAACACGAGTTGATCTTGGGGTGACTTCGCTCCATTTCACTTGTTCCCGGAGAAGTCTCACTGTCTCCTCATTGCTATATGCGTCTGTGGTCCTGACATCTGCTACATAACTGCATGTGTCGGGCACAACGTTATGTTGAGTCCCGCATTGTATCATAGTTACATTGACCTTTATCGGCCCGAGAACTTCGCTCGTCTTTTCCGGATTGAAATTTCTAATGGCTTCTATGTCTTCCATAGCCCTATAGAGAGCGTTTATACCCTCATTGCGGGCTGCATGTCCGGCCTTTCCCTTTGCTACGCAGTCAAGAACAAGTAGACCGCGTTCGGCGATAGCCGGTTGCATCCCTGTCGGTTCACCGACGAGAGCCATGTCAGGATAAAGATTTTTTTCATATAAATACGGAAGAAAAGCCCTCATTCCGTATTCTCCCATTACTTCCTCTGCTGCAGTGATCGCAAGCAGTAGATTGACAGGGAGATCCGGGTCATCCTTTAGGGCAAGAAATGCGCTTGCAAGTGCCACACCGGCTCCTCCTGCGTCATTACTACCAAGTCCGTATAATCGGTCTCCTTCGATATCTGGACTGAAAGGATCACGGGTGTAAGAGGAAGAAGGTCTCACCGTGTCATGATGGGAGTTAAGCATCATAATCGGTTTTGATGGGTCGAACTTTGACGACAATACATAAATATTGTTATGGAGTCTCTCCACATTGCCGGCTTTATTTTCTATAAGCCAATTCTCCCATAAATCCGCTGTCGCGTCCTCTTCTCTGGAGAAAGAAGGAGTCGATATCAGATTCTTGAGCAGTGTTACATAGTCAGGAGTCATGCGTGTGATCGGTTATGATAGCCGTATGATTGTACCGGAATCTGAATGCAAAGCTTCCGCCTTGCAGATTCGAACTTCCGAAACCCCTTTTGAGGCAGAATCAAGAGCATTTGTGATTTTGGGAATCATGCCTTTTACTATAGTTCCGTTATCTTTTAGCTCCTTAAACTTATCTTCTGTTATCAAGCTTATGACTGAATTTTCGTCATCCACATCCTCGAGCACTCCGGCTTTCTCAAAGCAATAGGTGAGTACTGTCGGAGCTAATCGCGAACATCCTATGGCAACCGCGGCAGCCACAGAATCGGCATTGCAGTTGAGTAAGGTTCCCTTGCCGTCATGACATATGGCGCAGACAACGGGAGTGATGCCGGCATCAAGAAGAATCTTTATCAGACTGTCGTCGACATCTTTGGGATCAATATCTCCTACGAATCCGTAGTCAATAGGTTTGGCCGGGCGGCGTGATGCCTTAATTATGTTTCCGTCAGCTCCTGAGAATCCCAGAGCATTGCAGCCGACGGATTGAAGCATCGCCACTATTCGTTTATTTATAAGCCCTGCATAGGTCATGGTGACTATGTCGAGCGTCGAGCGATCCGTCACGCGGCGTCCTTCTATCATCAAGGTTTCAATACCCATCGCTTTGCTCAGTCGGGTAGCTTCCTTTCCGCCTCCATGCACAAGAACCTTCGGACCTTCGAGATTTGAGAAAATGTTTATAAAATCAGCAAGAGCGGCGGGATCGTCTATAACGTTCCCGCCAATCTTCACGACGTTTATTTTCTTGATGTCCATATCGATACTTAGAGATTTTCAAGCAGACGCTTTATCACCACCTGGGCTGATATCTCCCTATTGGCCGCTTCCGGAATGACGATGCTCCTGTCGGATTCAATTACGTCGTCAGTTACGATCATGTTTCTTCTGACAGGAAGGCAGTGCATGAAATAAGCATTGTCGGTAAGAGCCATTTTTTCTGTGTCTACAGTCCAGTCCCTGTCGGTGGAGAGAACCTTGCCGTAGTTGGGATCTGTATATGCCGACCAGTTTTTCGCATATATGAAATCAGCTCCTTCGAAGGCTTTTCGCTGATCATATTCTATCTTAGCGCCTTTTGTAAAGGCCGGATCAAGTTCGTATCCGTGGGGATGCGTTATGACGAAGTCGTAACCTGCAGCTATCATCCACTCTGCGAATGAATTTGGAACTGCCTGTGGAAGCGCTTTAGGGTGAGGTGCCCATGTCATTACTACTTTCGGACGCTTCTTGGTCTTGAATTCCTCAATTGTAATGAGGTCGGCGAAACTCTGTAATGGATGGCGCGTGGCCGCTTCCATGCTGAATACAGGTTTCCCGGAATACTTTATAAACTGTTCGATTACTTTCTCCTCATAGTCGTCCTTCTTGTTGGTAAGTCCGGCAAAGGAGCGAACTCCAATGATGTCGCAATAGCTGCCCATCACGGGAATAGCTTCAAGTAGATGCTCCGCTTTGTCGCCATCCATTATGACACCTCTTTCAGTCTCAAGTTTCCATGCTCCTTGGTTGACATCGAGTACTATAACGTTCATGCCGAGGTTCATTGCCGCCTTCTGAGTAGATAGACGTGTCCTGAGCGAAGAGTTGAAGAAAATCATCAGGAGGGTTTTATTCCTACCAAGTCCTGTGAAGGCGAATCTGTCTTTCTTTATCAGGGCTGCCTCTGCAAGTGCTTTATCGAGGGGACCGATATCCTGAACGCAAGTGAATTTTTTCATGTCGTTTGATTTGTGGTCAATTGATAGCTTTCTTTAACTCAGTGATGAATTTTTCGGCATCATTTTGTGATAGGTTGAGTGCAGGAAGTAGCCTTACTGTCATCTTTCCTGCTCCCCCCGTAAAGATATGATGATCGAAAAGCAATTTTTTACGTAGGTCACTTCCCGTAAAACCATCAACCTCAAAACCGATCATGAGACCGCGTCCACGCACATCGCTTATCTGAGGAATCTTTCTCAGTTCATCTATAAGATATGTACCGACGGCTGCTGCATTCTCGATGAGATTTTCATCCTCGATGATATCAAGGACAGCGATTGCAGCCGCACATGCGAGATGGTTGCCGCCGAATGTGGTTCCGAGCATACCTTTTTTCGCTTCGATATCTGGAGAAATGAGGACTGCTCCCATAGGAAATCCATTTGCGATGCCCTTTGCGCATGTGATGATATCAGGCTTTACATCGTGATGCTGGTGTGCGAAGAACTTGCCCGATCTGCCGTAGCCCGACTGGATCTCGTCAAGGATAAGAAGAGTCCCGGTCTCTTTGCATTCCTTTGCAAGAGCCTGCATGAATTCAGTGGTCGGTTCGTAGATTCC
>JAIECF010000232.1 GCA_029068655.1 Muribaculaceae bacterium
TCTTTCGGTTTACCCGAGTCTTTTAAATTTAATCAAAAATCCACACTTTACAATTCTAAATTTTCTCATGGCAAGCTTCGCAATTCTCAATTATTTTTACTAATTTTGTGTTTTATTACACATAATATGCATTCCTCGCAATGAAACTCATAAAATTTATCGCCATGTGCCTTATGACCGCAAGTATCTGCGCTTCGGCACAGAAAAAAACAGAAATACTTATCTGGGACGACAATCCCCTCGAACACTCAGAAGCAAAATCAGAGAGGATAAATGCCCAGGACTTCAGGATTGACCCTGCTATAACCGTATATACACCGAAAAATTCCACCGGGAAAACAATACTTATGTGTCCCGGTGGAGGTTACAGCCATCAGGCATCCGGTCATGAAGGACATGACATGGCAGACTGGTATAACGCTCAAGGCATCACATATGCAGTATTGAAATATCGACTTCCTTACGGAGACGACACAATTCCTCTCGCCGATGCCGAACAGGCTATGCGGATCCTGCGTGAATACTCTTCCGAACTCGGTGTAGACCCGCATAAAGTAGGGATTGCGGGAGCATCCGCAGGCGGACACCTCGCATCCACACTCGCCACCCATTACACTTGCCCTGAGACGCGTCCAGATTTTCAGATACTATTTTATCCTGTAGTAAGCATGGATGCGAAGAAAACCCATATGGGTTCGCGAAGCAACCTGCTCGGAGAGAATCCCTCCGAAGATCTCGTGAAGCTCTACTCCAACGAACTGCAGGTCACTCCTGACACTCCGAAAGCTTTCATAATACTCTCATCCGATGACAGCGCGGTGCCACCGGCCAACAGCATCGACTATTATACCGCTCTTCTCGCCAATAAGGTGAAGGCATCCATTCATACTTATCCGTCAGGAGGCCACGGCTGGGGATTTCGAGACAAGTTTCCATATAAAAGGCAGTGGACCGGGGAACTCGAGAAATGGCTTAAAGAAGAAGTTAAATAATCCATACATCACTACCTTTGCAAGACATGGCTGATTACAACGAAAACGACAGCATATTCGATATTGAATCTGAGGTTTCAGATCCTGAGATTTCACTCAATGAAGGAGAATTCGAAGCAGAAATAGATACCCCGGAGAAGGTGGCCGACAACGGCTATGGTGACGACGCGATCCAGACCCTCGAATGGAACGAGCATATCCGTCGCCGTCCCGGCATGTATATAGGTAAACTTGGCGACGGTTCCCATGCAGAAGACGGGATATATGTTCTCATAAAGGAGGTGGTAGACAACTCCATAGACGAGTTCAACATGGGTGCCGGTAAAAGAATCGATATATCGATCGATGCTGAATCCGGCGAAGTTAGAATACGCGACTATGGACGAGGCATTCCTCTTGGTAAGGTGAAGGAAGTTGCCTCCGATATAAACACAGGTGGAAAGTTTGACGATAAGAACTTCAAGAAATCAGTGGGTCTGAACGGCGTCGGCCTCAAGGCTGTCAATGCCCTGTCAACTCATTGCGAGGTGACCAGCTACAGGGATGGTGAATGTGTACGCGTGTCGTTTGACCGTGGACGCCTCATCGAGCATACCGACAAAATGGCTACAAATGAGGAAAACGGAACACTTGTATGCTTCCGGCCCGATGAAACCCTTTTCCGAGGCTATAAATTTGATCTCGAGACCATCGAGACCATGGTGACGAATTATACGTATCTTAACGTAGGTCTTCACATTCATTTCAACGGGAAAAGATATCTTTCCCGCCACGGCCTTCTTGACCTTCTTAATGAGAACATAACCGCGGAGCCCCTATATCCTATCATACATCTTAAGGGCGACGACATCGAGGTTGTAATTACACATACGGATCAGAACGGAGAGGAATATTACTCATTCGTCAACGGTCAGCATACTACTCAGGGAGGAACCCATCTTGCTGCTTTCAAGGAACACATAGGAAAGACCATCAAGGCTTTTTCCGGAAAGAACTATGAATATGCCGATATCCGCAACGGCATAGTGGCGGCTGTAAGCGTACGCATTCAGGAGCCAGTCTTTGAGTCACAGACCAAGACAAAGCTTGGCAGCAAGGAGATTGCGCCTAACAGTACGATGACTGTCAATAAATTCATAGGCGACTTCCTGAAAAAGGAACTCGACGATTATCTGCATAAGAACACAGACACCGCCAATGTGATGCTGAGGAAGATCGCCACCAACGAGAAAGAACGCAAATCAATGGCCGGCGTGGCTAAAATGGCACGGGAGAAGGCAAAAAAAGTCAGTCTTCACAATAAGAAGCTGCGAGACTGCCACATCCATTACAACGACACCTTACGAGCCAACGCTAAAGAAGACCGTCGAGACGAATCGGCAATTTTCATCACGGAGGGTGATTCGGCCAGCGGAACCATCACAAAGGTGCGCAATGCTGAAACCCAGGCGGTCTTCTCTCTGCGCGGCAAGCCGCTCAACAGCTATGGTCTGACACAGGAGATAGTATACAAAAACGATGAGTTCAACCTTCTTCAAGCCGCACTGAACATAGAGGACGGTATAGAAGGACTCCGCTACAACAAAGTGATCATAGCCACCGATGCCGATGTAGACGGTATGCATATTCGTCTGCTTTGCATCACTTTCTTCCTTATGTTCTTCCCTGACCTTGTGAAGAAAGGACACGTATATATCCTTCAGACACCACTATTCCGTGTACGCAACAAAGCAGCCATCCAGAGAAAGAAAGGGAAGAAAAAGAAAGATGTATCAGACGGAGAAAAGGATACATATTATTGCTATACCGACGAAGAAAGGGAATCGGCTATAACCCGATTCGGGAAAAATGCCGAGATCACACGATTCAAAGGACTCGGAGAGATCAATGCCGATGAGTTTGCCGAATTCATTGGTCCGGATATGCGTCTCGATCCAGTGGTCATAAAGAAGGAGGACTGTTATGACCAACTTATGGAATTCTACATGGGCAAGAACACCATGGATCGACAGAACTTCATAATAGACAACCTCATAATCGAGGAAGAGGCATGAGAAAAGCTGTGTTTCCCGGGAGTTTCAATCCCTTTACCATCGGTCATAAGGATATAGCTGACCGTGCTCTCAAGATTTTTGATCATCTCATAATAGGGATCGGTTATAATATACACAAATCCTCAGGTGACACTATATCCGACAGGATAAAGGAAATCAAGGCCGTATTCGACGGTGAAGAAAGGATCTCAGTGGAAGCCTATGAAGGATTGACAGTAGACTTCGCGCGTCGACATGGCGCAGGATTCATTATCAGGGGCCTCCGGGAAGTGAAGGATTTCGAATATGAACGCAATCTCGCTGATACTAATGCCGCTATATCGGATATAGAGACCGTGTTTCTGACGGCACGTCCCGAACTCGGTTTCGTATCAAGCAGCATGGTCAGGGAACTTCTCTCAAACGGATATGATGCATCACGTTTTATCCCCAATAAGGTCAACCGTTAAACTTTTAAGGCTGTAGAACGTCATAAAATAAAAGACACATTGATTAAATGAAAAAATTATTCTACACTATATTTGCGATTCTTACAGCTGCCGCCTCCGCGCAGCAGTTTATGCCGGCACATAAACTTCAGTATGCCGAGCAGGCTATTTCTAAACTATATGTCGATTCGGTAGATGATGATAAACTTGTTGAGGAGGCTATTGTAGGCATGCTGAAAAGCCTGGATCCGCACTCCTCCTACACTAATGCGAAGGAGACTCAGGAACTCAACGAACCGCTGGAAGGCTCTTTCAGCGGAATAGGCATATCCTTCAATATGGCTACTGACACTCTATATATCATAGAGACAATAGGTGGAGGGCCGTCTGAGAGAGTCGGAATACTTCCGGGCGACCGTATAATAAAGGTCAATGATACAGTTATAGCAGGAGTAAAGATGCTAAATTCCGATATCATGAAGAGGCTTCGTGGCCCGAAAGGGACTGATGTAGATGTAACCATACTTCGTTACGAAGGCACGACGCCCGACACAATAGACTTCCGCATCACCCGAGACGATATTCCTATCTTCAGCGTCGACGCGGCCTATCTGGTGGAGCCGGGAATAGGCTATATAAGGCTCAACAAATTCGGAGCCGAGACTCACAAGGAATTCGTAGAGGCCGCTGACAAACTCAAGAAAGAAGGAATGAAAGACCTTATACTCGATCTTAGCGACAACGGAGGAGGATATCTCCAGGCTTCAGTAGACATTCTTGGCGAACTGCTCCCTTCCGGAAGCCTTGCGGTCTTTACAGAGGGAAGAAACAATCCTAAATATGAATACTTCGCATTTCCATCAGGCAAAAAGCCTCTTCTTGAAGATGGACGGCTCATCGTGATGATGAATCAGTTTTCCGCCTCAGCATCGGAAATAACCGCAGGAGCTATTCAGGACTGGGACCGAGGTGTAGTGGTCGGACGCCGCAGTTTCGGCAAAGGTCTTGTACAACGACCGGTACCCTTCCCTGACGGATCAATGATGAGGCTGACTGTAGCCCACTATTACACACCAACGGGACGCGACATCCAGAAGCCATATACGAAAGGCAACTCCGACGCTTATGCCAATGATATTCTTGATAGGTTTAACAGTGGCGAACTGATGCATGAAGACTCCATTAAGTATATAGATTCGCTAAAGGTCAAGACCCTGAGGCTTAGCCGGCCTATCTATGGAGGAGGAGGCATCTCACCCGACCGTTTTGTTGGCATAGATACAACGGAGAACACTAAATACTACCGACAAGTTATGGCGAAAGGTCTTATCAACAGGTATGCCATAAAGACCGTGGATAAAGACAGGAAGGAGATACTTGCCAGATATCCGACAGACACAGAGTTCCTGAAGGAATATTCTATTTCCGACGATCAGCTTCAGGAGCTTTATGACCTTGCTTCAGATGAGAAAATCGAATTCAACGCGGAAGAGGCAACCCTAAGCAAGCCACTCTTCTCTATGGTGCTAAAGGGACTTATCGGACGCGATATATACGATTCATCAACTTATTTCAAGGTTTACAATGAAAGGGATCCGATGTTTAGGAAAGCCCTTGAGGTGATCAAGTCAAGAGAGTATTCTGATATTCTCAAATCACCCAAATGACCTTTCTAATTATCGACGTCACCACTAAAAAAACAACAAAACAACTCCATAACCCATTATATGAGACAATTGACAACCGCTATCTGCCTGGGTATCGCATCGTTGGCGTTTGCCCAGACTACTTCACCGGAACAGCTTATGCAGGCTGCAAGGCAATTGAATTCCGAAGCGAATGACGCACAGACGATGCTGGACTCCAATCTCGAATTGGCAGATTCCATTGCGAATGATTCCATTGCCCTTGACTCCATACTCTTCGCTCCGGTCGTGATCCGCGATCTTGATGAGATTCTCCGATCATTGCCTGACACAATGCCGGAGCTTCCATATAATCCAGTTGCAGGTCCGTGGATCTTCTCAGGATACCGCCCCCTTAAACAGCGCTCTTTCGAAAATGCGATCAATACATCTGAGATCATAATAGAGAAATTAAAAGGAGATTCATGGTCGGCAACACCTTACACTCCCAGGTGGCTTCACGATGCACTCACCCAGTCACGCATCAGCGGAGATTTGATGTACTCAATGATGATATATTCTCCTAACACTGTGCAATATACCTATTGGGATCTGCCTGTCCCTCCACGCCTGCCAGAAGATGATGTGACACTCGGATCCTACATACGCAACCTCAATCTTCCGGAGGTTGCAGTCTCCGAAGCCCTTATCCCTGAGTTCGAACAGAAGAAGAAACATTGGCTACATAACTTCAACACCGGACTCCAGTTCTCGCAAGCATATGTATCAAAAAACTGGTACCAGGGTGGCAACAACTATCTGCAACTCCTTTATAACTTCTATTGGGACGTTCAGCTTAATCCCACTTATCACCCTAACGAGATCTTTCAAAGCACTGTCACCTACAAGCTTGGAATAAACTCTATCGAACAAAATGCCGTAGGACGTAAATACTCCCTGTCTGAAGACAACTTCCAGTACAATGTCAAGTATGGTTTCAAGGCATTCCAGAGATGGTTCTATACCATAACCAGCCAGTTCAAGACACAATTTTTCAGAAACTATAAGACAAACACCGACATCCGGTCAGCATCCTTCCTCTCGCCTGCCGACCTCAACCTCGGTATCGGTATGACGTATAACTACGCCAACCAGAAGAAGACATTTAACATTACGGCTTCGATCGCACCGCTTTCTTACAATCTCAAAGTGTGCATCGATAAGGATATCGACCATACTCAGTTCAACATCAAGCCGGATCGCAAGACCCACAGTGAATACGGTTCGAGCGGAGAGGTTAACATGACCTGGCAGGCTACCTCCAATATATCTATGCGCACAAGACTTTTTGCATTTACCGACTATACATATTTCCAGGGAAACGTGGAGACAACCTGGGACTTCGCGATAAATAAGTTCCTCAGCACACAGATCTACGCCAATCTTCGATATGACTCAAGCTCGGACTTCAATATATCAAGGTGGCATCATTGGATGCTCAAGGAGATCCTGAGCTTCGGCCTTTCCTATACTTTCTCCACCAAGTAATGGAGACACATGCTTGATTTAAGACACATACTTACGTCGGCACTGATATTTCTGATATCAGTGCCGACGTATGCTTTCTTTCCTTCGGAAAGCTTCATATGGAACTGGTGTGATACCGGTATACTCAATCCTGTAGAGGGAATATGGGAATATCCGGATGACGGTGCAAGAGTCTGCATAGAGGCGGACGACACATCGCCCGGATCTTTCACTATCACTATAATAAGTACTCCGGACTGCAGGCTCAATTATGGAGATGTAATAGGGCGTCTGCATCCAACTGTAGATTCCAGACAATTCAGACTTGAGCAATGGACACGTAAGGACAATATGCTGTTCTCTAAAGCCGAACAGTGCGCAGCAACCCTTTCTACGGACGGAGAGTCAATCAGGGTTAAGTCGCCAAAAATAAAATTTAAGGTCAACCTTAATACCCTTCTTCCAAGATTCTGGAGGATAGTGAAGGTTTCATACGATGACCCGACAGATAGACTTCCGGCCGGATTGGTAAAGATATATCCCGGTTATGACCATAATGGATCGCTGCGTAGAAAAATAAGGATATTATGAAAATACGATACCATCACATCCTGTCGGTAGTATTTACAATCGCATACATTATCACCTTAAGTGTAGAGCCTGTGAATGCAAGAAAGATACGGACGAAGCACTCCATACCGAAATCTTCTGCCCCAAAGGCAGCAACAGATAATTCCAAGCTCGGGAAACAGGTATCTATAGAGACAGACTCCATAGTCTTCTACAGCCGCATACTTCCTGCCATAAGGTTTTATGGCTTCGACAAGACAGTCACCAGCAATATCGAGAGTTTCTTCATTTCCAACACTCTTGACGAAGGAATTTGCGGAATAGAGGTAGACATAATCTATACGGACATGAAAGGACGTCAGCTACATAAGCGTATGGTCAAAATAGAATGCGACATTCCGCCGGGAGAGACTAAGAGGTATGACATAAAAAGCTGGGACATTCAGAAATCATTTTACTTCCATAAGTCGGTCAAACCCAAACGACAGGCTACTCCATTCGATGCCAGGATAGAACTTCGTTCCGTCATCCTCAATTAATGATGCAATTCTCCGCAAGCCTCAGCTATTATCCTTTAAGTGATAGTCAGACTATTAATCATTCGTCAATTGCAAGAATTTTCCTATTCAGATAGGACCTTTTTATGATGATCTCGTCTTTAGGGTAAACCACAAAAGAGTAATCATGAAAAAAAGAATTCTAATAGCATTGATGATGCTTTTATTGACTATGCCTTTTATGAAGGCAGAGGAGACTACATTTAACGAGCAGGAACTTAAAGACGTAAAGGATGAGGCACCCCTTTACCGTAGCATCTATGCGGAACTATTCGGTGCCTCAAACCTAATAGGCATATCATACGACTCACGGATAAAGCCCGGCTCCCCTCTCGGCTATCGGGCCGGTATATCCTATCTACGTGGAACGGCTGATTCGAATCTATCCGTAGGCGATCACGCCATTTACTTCAGCGATGAAGAGCTTAATGGATTTGCCGTTCCACTTGAATTCAACTGTATTCTCGGAAAACGGAAAAGTAAGTTTGAAGTCGGATTCGGCGTAAGCTTAGGTGTATACTCAATACAGAGGAACACATATTTTGATGATGTATTTTTTCCTTCATTTGAGCACAAGAATACTGAAACACAAAATAATTTCGGATATTTCTTCTTTTCCAACATAGGATACCGCTATCAGCGAAAAAACGGATTTATGCTTAGGGTTGGTTTCAGTCCCTCCTTCAGTTTCGGCGGATCGCACGGCATAAGGAAATACCCAATTCTATATCCTTATCTCAGTCTTGGCTATACGATCGGCAACAAATGAAAGTTATTTACATGTCATAATCTTCAGGACCAGCTTGTCGGTAGCCTGCATTGAGTCGCGTCCGATGCTCGTGAGATTGTGGATTGTTTCATCCACATCGTCAGAAATTATGCCTTCCGCTGAAGTGACTGCAAAACCTTGCATAGCGAGCATCGCCGACATCATCGCCGTACTCACGCCGCTCGAGATCTTCATCGAGCATGAAGGCTTGGCACCGTCGCATATCATACCCGTAAGATTGGCCACCATGTTCTTCACTGCGTCGCATACCTGCTCATATCCGCCACCCATAAGATATACAAGTCCACTCGCCGCTCCGGTTGAGGCAACTACACAACCGCATAATGCCGACAGGCGCCCAAGCGACTGCTTTATGTAGATCGAGGTAAGATGGCTGAGCACCAAAGCCCGGATAGTGCATTCTTCGGAAGCTTCGATATCCATGGCATATGAAACTACCGGCATAGTGGCTGTAATACCCTGGTTGCCAGATCCGCTATTGCTCATCACCGGGACCATCGCGCCGCCCATTCTGGCATCACAGGCAGCAGAAGTCAACGTAATAGCATGTGCAACAGGAGTGTTACCGAAGAATTTCTCACCGAAATGCAAAACAGTAGAACCAAGGCAATGGCCATACTTTCCATTAAGAGCAAATCTTGCGGCTGCCAGATTGAGGTTTTTTGCCTCCAGAATGAAAGAAATCTCGTCTTTCGGAGCTGTAGTAGCAAAATCATAGACCATTCTCATGTTAAGTTCTGGATCAGATGTTGCCATATCTACCGCTCCCCCTTCAGAGTCTGAGGTTTTCTCAAAGAGAATAGCGCCGTCTTTCTCCAGAAGAATGAAGTTGGTATGAGAACCTGATATAATAGCCCGAACAAAATGGCCATTCGCATAGACTTTTACGTCGATGTGAAGATTCGACGGCGCATTTGGTTCAAGGGAAATGAAAATTCTCTCTTGGTCGATATATTTCTTGCCTTTTTCCACGGCGTCGGGAGTGACGTCGCGAAGCACCTCAAGATTATATTCAGACTTTCCAACAATCGCACCCAGAGCAACTGCTATAGGAAGGCCTATCATGCCGGTTCCAGGTATACCTACACCCATGGCATTCTTTATGATGTTTCCGCTTAGGAAAAGTTCGATCTTTTCAGGAATAACACCAAGGATTTCTGTAGCCTTGGCTACACAAAGGGCTACCGCCACCGGCTCGGTACATCCGACTGCGGGAACTACCTCACGCTTTATAAGATCTATGATCTGCTGACGAAGTGATTTCTCCATAGAAAATACGATTGAACAAGATGATACACGATTAAACTATCCAAATCCACTAAAGGCTACCAATAGAATCTTCGAAAGGAAGAATATCGCGATGAGCCATTTCTATACGTTTATTACGCCAACACTTCCGGCATACAGCAATGTATCGGTCGTTGCCGCCGATCTCAACCTGTTCTCCTTCGGTGATAATCTCCCCGTTGCCGTCTATTCTGGCATTGACTATTGTCTTGCGTCCGCAATTGCACGTAGATTTCACCTCCTCGATTGAATCCGCTATCTCAAACAGTCGTCTTGATCCTTCGAAAAGTCGGGTCTTGAAGTCTGTACGCAATCCGTAGCAAATTATGTTGCACCCATAGTCATCCACTACACGCGCGAGTTGATCTACCTGCGGCTCCGAGAGAAACTGAGCTTCATCTACGAGAATCCAGTCGGGCACGCTCAATGTCTGCTCGAATGTATCTTTCACCATCTCATATAGGTCTGTATCAGGATAGATCCACCTGCACTCCCGCTCGATGCCGATACGGGAACGTATCACATTTTTCTTCTCTCTTGTATCCACGACGGGCTTGAGGCAGATATACTCCATGCCACGCTCCTCGAAATTGTATGCAGTGGTAAGCAACATGGCGGTCTTAGCCGAACCCATGGTGCCGTAACGAAAATATAGTTTTCCAATCCGGTTCATAACGCAAATTTACAACCGAATCACGACATATGCAAATCCACGAGCCGATAAATTATAATTCTTCCCCAATTATATGTCGCCATACTTAATCGTGGGTTCCCGATAATGCCCATACTCGTAATTTCCTAATTGATTACGCACCATCAGGGATGTGGACCAACTTTCTCAAAAAAGTTGCTGGATCCAAAAATATGAATTAACTTTGCATCGCAAAACCCAAAACGCTCAATGCAAAACATGAATACATTCCATTCCCCCACTCCTTTTCTTCTTGAATCCGGAGAAACACTTCGGGAACTTAATATAGCATATCACACGTTTGGCACCCTCAACGAGAAAAAAGACAATGTGGTCTGGGTGTGCCACGCTCTGACCGCCAACAGCGACGTGCAGGATTGGTGGCCTCATACTGTGGAGACAGGATGCTTCCTCGATCCAGCCAAATGGTTTATAGTCTGCGCCAATATTATAGGATCGTGTTATGGTTCTACAGGCCCAACGTCGATTAATCCGGAAACCGGAGAAGCTTATTACAATGATTTTCCAAAACTCACCATACGCGACATGGTAAATGCCCATATACTTCTTGCAGATGCTCTCGGACTTGAACGCATTAACACTCTTGTCGGAAGCTCTGTAGGTGGATTTCAGGCAATCGAATGGGTAGTAATGCAGCCTGAAAGGTTTGACAGACTTATCCTTATAGCCACTTCCGCAAAGGCCTCTCCATGGAGCATAGCAATCGATGAGACCCAGCGCATGGCCATACTTAGCGATAAGACATATGGAGAAAAGAGTTCTGATGCAGGGCGCGACGGATTAGCGGCTGCCCGTGCAATCGGATTGCTGACCTATCGGGGGCCATGGGGCTACAATATGACTCAGCAGGATCCTCTGTGCGACGATATACCGAAATCTCACAGAGCCTGCACTTATCAACAATATCAAGGCGAGAAACTGTGCAGAAGATTCAATGCTTATTCATATATGTCGATTCTTGATGCTTTTGACACCCACGATGCAGGAAGAGGACGGGGAGGAGTGGCGGCGGCTTTATCACGAATTAAATGTCAGACAATCGTCATCGGCATAACGACCGACATTATCTTCACACCGGGAGAGATGAGGGAACTGACAGATATGATTCCTAACGCCAAATACTTTGAGATCCAGTCAGAATTCGGTCATGACGGCTTCCTCGTAGAGTATCAGCAACTCAACAGCATACTGATGCAGTAATATGACAATCCGAACGATAAAAAAATGACTTTTAAATCATAAAAAACTTTGTCATGTCGGATTTTTTTTGTAATTTTGCACTGCATTTCGCGCCAAGGCTCTTAAAGACGGAGGCAGAAAGCCGTCCGCGCCCAACGCAACAACCAATAAACCAATAATATAAAATGTACGCAATCGTAGAAATCAAAGGTCAGCAGTTCAAAGCCGAAGAAGGCAAGTATCTGTATGTGCACCAT
>JAIECF010000233.1 GCA_029068655.1 Muribaculaceae bacterium
CGCCAGCGGCTCTGATACATATAGTAGGAATCTTTCGGATTTCCTGCGAGGTCGACAAGTCCAAAATAAGAGCTGCGTGCCGGCCATCCGTAGGGTGTCGGTTCTCCTATATAGTCGAACCCTGTCCATACGAATTGTCCCATTATGAAGTCATTGTCTTCAACATGTCTCATCGTTCCCTCATGGGTATTGCCCCAGGGAGCGTGACAGTTGTCGTAAGCCGAGCATGAGAATGTGTCGTTGAAGAACGGCTTGTCCCAGCGCTCCGGCCATAGGTTGATACTGTCGGAGGGCATGAGATAGTATCCGCGTGTCTGCAGGGCGGAGACGCTTTCCGTCACGATGAAAGGTTTGCCCGGGAAGTTCTTGGGAACATCCTTAAACCAGTCATCATGGTAGTTGAACCCGATTATGTCAAGAGCTCCGGAGCGGAAGAGATGGTTGCCGGGATTTGGCTCATTGCAGCCTGCCGTCACAGGGCGTGTCGGATCGAGTGCCCTCGTCATATCAGCCAGTTTCTTGGTAAGCAACGAGTTGACGCTCATCTCGCTCCCTTCCTTTGCAAGCATTTCGGCCCCATGCCCGAAGTTCAGTATGAGGTTGGCCTGCTCGAGACTCAGTGTGTCAGCGCTCGCGTCGCTCCACTGCTCGAGCACCTCATTGCCGATGCTCCACATTATGATGCTCGGATGGTTGCGGTCGCGCACCACAAGGTCTGTAATGTCTCGCTCATGCCATTCCGGGAAATAACGGGAATAATCGTGAGAGGTCTTCTTCTTGCGCCACATGTCGAATGTCTCATCCATCACCATCAGTCCCATAGAGTCACACAGTTCAAGGAGCTCGGGAGCCGGTGGATTGTGTGAACATCTGATGGCATTGGCTCCCATCTCTTTCATTATCTTAAGCTGACGCTCTATAGCAGCCTTATTTACAACAGCCCCGAGAGCCCCGGCATCATGGTGCAAGCATACACCATTGATTTTCATCCGCTCTCCATTGAGCGAGAATCCCTTTTCAGCATCAAACTTCATGAAGCGGAATCCGGTCTTTGTCTCGAATCTGTCGATCGTCTTGTCTTTTACTTTCACTTCATTCACCACGGTGTAGAGCGCAGGGGACTTCACCGACCAAAGTTCGGGATTGCTGACCGTAAGGTTTTGCGTTACTTCGCTTTCCTTCCCGGGTTCAAGCACGAGAGGTGTGGAAGCTGAGGCTACGATGGCACTTTGCGGGGAGTAGATGGTTGTCTGAAGCGTCGCGTTGGTCTTCTTTTTTCCGTTGTTTTCGATATTGGTGATGACTGAGAGCTGTGCAGCTTGTTTCGTCACGTTGTCCTGGCATACGAAGGTGCCCCATTTCTTCACATGCACGGGGTCGAGAATCCTCAGCCATACGTGGCGGTAGATGCCGCATCCGCTATACCACCTTGAGTTGGGTTGCTCAGAATTGTCTACCCTTACAGCTATCACATTCCTTCCCGGTTTTAGCCAGGGTGTGAGGTCATAGCTGAAAGATGCGTATCCGTAGGGGCGTGTGCCGAGATCATGACCATTGATATAGACGGTGGAGTTCATATAAGCTCCATCGAAATCAATATAGACTTCCTTCCCCTTCATAGAGGGTGTGAAATTGAACGATTTGCGATACCATCCTATTCCTCCGGGGAGAGCCCCTCCTCCCGTCCCGGATGGATTGTCCTGACTGAAGTTGCCTTCAATCGCCCAGTCATGAGGTAGGTTGAGGCTTCTCCAAGAGGTATCGTCATGGTTCGGGTCAGAAGCTCCGGCAGGATTCACCAGTGAGAATTTCCAACCTTTGTCGAAGTTCATCGCCTGGCTGTCACGCGCCGCCACTGCATATTGCGCGATCACGGCTGCCATCAGCCCTATCACTATTTTCTTGAGATCAATCACTGATTTTTAATCTTTAATCTTTAAACATTAATCTTTAATTCAGTTCCGCTGTAATTGACTTCCTGTCCTTTGGCATCGCGTGAATATCCTACAGGCGTTGATGGCGACACCTTAATGATATTGAATTTACGATCTTTGAGCATACCAGGGAACTCTCCCTTACGTGCGCCGATGGTGAGAGTGCCGGAGGCATTGTCATATCTCATAGGGATCATGGAGTAGGCGCCCTTCTCATAGTTGTAGTTCAGGTTCTCGTCCTCATATAGGGTAAACTCGCCGTTGTCTCCTGTGTAGACGTAAAGGTTGATCACATCCGCCGGTTTCTCGTCGCTGTACTGCATCTCAGGACCGAACGGAACGATAGCTCCGGAGCGCACGTAGAGGGGCATACGGTCGTAGGGAGCCGCAGCCACTTTTGTCTCTCCTCCGTCGGAGACAGTCTTTCCGGTGTAGAAATCATACCATATGGCTCCTTTCGGGAAGTAGACCTCCCTTTGGCGTGCTCCGTATTCATAGACAGGAGCGACGAGGAAGGCGTTGCCGAACATATACTGGTCTCCGATATTGCGGGTGGCGGGATCGGCGGTGAATTCCATCACCATCGGGCGCATCACCGTATAGTCGTCGAAATGTGTCTTTCCTGCAAGCGAGTAGATATAGGGCATAAGGTCGTAGCGAAGGTTGGTGTAGTATACCACAGATCCGTAGGCCGGGTGATCTTCCGGCGCTATGTTGAATATCTCGCGGTAAGGCCATTGGCCGTGGGCCCGGAAGAGGGGAGAGAATGCTCCGAACTGATACCAGCGGGTGTTGAGCTCTCGCCATTCCTTAAGATCTGGATTTTCTTTGCCGGTCCTCATATATTCGTGCTGTGCCCTGACGTAGCGGTCTTCCACGCAGAAGCCGCCGATGTCCATGGTCCACCAGGGAATGCCGCTCATCGAGAAGTTAAGTCCGGCCGATATCTGGGCCTTCATATCTTCCCAGCGGGTTGCGATGTCGCCGCTCCAGGTAGCGGTTGAGTAACGCTGCAGTCCCGCGAAGCCGGAGCGGGTCAGGAGGAATACTCGCTTGTCGGGATTCGTCTCGCGCTGGCCGTTATAGATGGCGTCGGCGTTGACAAGGGCATATGCGTTGAAATATTTCGTGGATGGGCCGAGCGCGGTAGGAGTGATCAGGTCCTTACGGTATTGCAGGTCGGTGCAGTCGCGGATGTTTGGCTCCGATGCATCCATCCACCATGCGTCGATGCCGAGGGGCACGTAGTGGTCATTGATCTGGCTCCAGAAGAGCTTGCGCGCCTCGGGATCGTATGCGTCGTAGAAGGATCCGAGATAGCCTGGGCCGACCCAGTCGCGGATGCTGTCCTGTACGGGGAGCTTGTACATCCATCCCTTCTCGTCGAATTCCTTGTAGTGGTCGGTGGTAACATAGAATTTTGGCCACACTGATATCATCACACGGGCATTCATATCGTGGATAGTGTCTACCATACCCTTAGGATCCGGGAAACGGTCGCGGTCGAACTCATGACTTCCCCATGAGTCCTGTTTCCAGTGGAGCCAGTCGATGACGATATTGTCGATAGGAATACCGCGGCGGCGGAACTCGGTGAGTGTCGACAGCACTTCCTCCTGAGTGTTGTATTTCTCCCGGCTCTGCCAGTATCCCATAGCCCATTTCGGCATGATGGGAGCCTTACCGGTCAGTGTGCGATAGCCTGCGATGACGTCGTCCATGTCATCGCCATATACGAAATAATAGTCTATGCCATTCTGCATCTCGCCCCACCAGCTCATCTCCATCTGCTCCTTCGGGTCACGAGGATTGTAGGCGCGCAGACTGCAGTAGGCCACTCCGCCGTTAGGCTCCCATTCTATCTTGATAGGGACGCGCTTGCCTGCTTCGAGATCGACTGAAAACTTGAAGCTGTTTGGATTCCATGCCGTGCGCCACCGCTCCGGGACTACTTCCTTGCCGTCGATCCATACGCTCTGGTAGCCTGAGTAGTAAAGTATGAACTTGTATTCTCCGGTCTCGGAGGCTTCGATCTCACCTTCATATGTCACGTGGCTTCCTGCGAAGTTGAAGTCGCGCGGCAGGTTGACAACATGGTTGAGGTCGCCTCTGATAAGATGCTCGAAGTAGATGGAGTCCTCACGCTGCACTATGGTTTCCTCTTCGGCACGCGCGGGAACGTAGGTGCCTGTCAGGGCCCCTTCCTTTCCTTCCTTGTCATAGAGTTTGAAGACTCCGCCGAGCTGCTTGTAGCCCTCAGGATTGCCCCATCGGCACAGAGAGTAGCTGTCCCAGAGTATTCCGTAGTTATCGGTCGACACCACGAAAGGAACCGATACCTTGGTGTTGTACTGGTAAAGTTCCTCGTTCTTCCCCTTATAGTTGAACTCATCGCTCTGATGCTGGCCGAGGCCATATATGCCCTCATCATCGGAAAGTGACTCGAAAGTCTGGCGCACCGTGTAGCCTTTGGTGCCTTCCACCTCGATGGGGGAGAACTCTCTTCCTCCGTCGGCTTCGGCAAGTATGAGTTCCCCTTCTTTATCGTAGAATTTCACGTCGCCGCTCCCGAGTGCGACCGTAGCCTTTATGGCCGAGGTCACTACCGACACGGTGGAGTCAGTCTCTTCAATGTCGAATTTCACGTCGTTGCGACGCTCAAGCACGGCGAGGCTTGGCTCGTCGACAAACTTGCTGTCGGGAGTGGCGCTCACGCGGATTATCTTGTCGCCAAAGACCTGTAGGCGCACTTTCTTCACGCCCGCTTCCTGTTGGTTTCTGACGTTGACGGTCACTCCGCCCGATTCTTTCCTATAGGCTCCGCTGCTGCACGAAGCCATGATGGCGCCCGTGAGCAGCAACCCTGAGATTGCGGTTAGTTTCATCATTATGGTGTTGTTTTAAGGCTTGATTTTTCCAATTACAAAATTAATACATATGTTCCGATTTGGAGGGGTGGTATGTGTCGGGTATATGCCGCTATCATTGCTCCCGGGGTATGGATTGTTAATTTAGACGGGATAGTTTGTTTCTGTACCCTCTCTGTCCTGATAGATGGATGGCAATATGCCGAATTCCTCCTTGAAGTATTTACTGAATGCCTTGGGATTGTTGAATCCTGTCTGGTAAGCGATCTCCGAAACGTTGAGCTGGCTTTCTCTAAGGAGCTGGGCGGCCCTTTTTAGGCGTATAATACGGATGAACTCAATCGGGGTCTTGCCGGTGATCTGCTTGATCTTCTTGTAGAGTCTCACGCGGCTCATTCCCAGGTGGTCGCTCAGTTCCTCCACCGAAAGACGTGAGCTGTCGAGATTGTCGGAAACGTATTTCATCGCCTTCTCGATGAATTTCTCATCAAGCGGAGTGATCTTTATGGCTTCCGGTTCAGGCTCTATGAGCGTCCGGGTTGCACCTTTGGCCGTCAGTTCTATGAGGCGTTTCATCCTGAGGCGCAGCACGTCGAGGTTGAAGGGCTTCGTGATGTAGTCGTCGGCCCCCAGGGTAAGACCTTCTATCTTGACTCCGAGGTCATGCTTCGCCGTTAGGATGATCAGAGGTATAGATACTGTGTCGGGATTGGATTTCAATCTTCTGCACAATTCGATTCCGTCCATTCCCGGCATCATGAGGTCAGTCAGGATGATGGCTGGGGTAGTATTTTCGAGTATTCCAAGGGCCTCATTACCGTCGGAGGCGGTCAGTACGTCGAAATCGGCTTCCAGCTCAAATTTCAGCATATCCGTCATGTCGGGATTGTCGTCGACCACGAGGGCTAAGGGGAGGGCCCCGGCGGAGGAGGCCCCGGCGGCGGAGGCGCTGGCGCGCTCCTCCGCCTGCTTCGGCGCCGAAGCAGGAATATAATCCTCCTCTATCGGCTTTTTCACGATCTCCGCATCCTGGGTGGAGCGGCGGATGGGAATGTCTATGATGAAGACGCTCCCTTTTCCCACATTGTCTGTCACGCGGATAGAGCCCTGATGCAGCTTGACGTATTCGCTGACGAGGCTGAGTCCTATGCCGCTTCCCATATGCGGATGAGAGTCGCCGTTGTCGTCTACCTGATAGAAGCGTTCGAATATATGCTCCTTATCCTTGTCGTTTATTCCAATGCCTGTATCGGCCACCTTTATGCGGAGCACCGGATTGTCATTGCCGACCTGCTCGAGCGAGACGTCGACGCTTCCTCCCGCCTGGGTAAACTTAAAGGCATTGCCGATCAGATTCATGAAAATCTTCTCGAGTTTGTCCTGATCGAAAAGCATGCGGATTGAATCATGGTCGGAGAAGAACGTCATCCTGACGTTTTTCCGCTCGGTAAAGCCCGAGAAAGACTCGCAGACGTTTCGGCTGAAAGCCACCACGTCTCCTTCCGAAGCGTTGAGCTGGAGTCCTGCCACCTCGTTCTTGCGGAAGTCGAGAAGCTGATTGACAAGCGTCAGGAGTTTTGTGGCATTGACCTTCATCAGCGTCAGGCGCTGACGCTGGCGGGGGTCATCGGCCTCCTTTATCATTTCGTCCAGTGGCGAGACTATCAGTGTGAGTGGAGTGCGGAGATCATGGCTAACATTTGTGAAGAACTTGAACTTCAACTGGTTGATTTCTTCCTGTTTTGCTCTGTTTTCCTCCTCTATCTTGCGTTCATACCGTTTTCGCTCAAGTAGCGTCACAATTTTTATGATGCCCCATACGGAAAGGGCAGCGAGCAGCACGTAGACCGCTATCGCCCATGGAGATGCCCAGAAAGGAGGATATACCCTTATGAATAGTTCCGCAGGGGCGGTGCTTTCGTAGCCGTCGTTGTTGATGCCTTTCACGAGCAGCCGGTATCTTCCCGGAGAGAGATTGGTGTATGTCACCGAATGCTGTCCGGGCATGACCGTGCGCCATTCCTGATTGTAGCCTTCGAGTAGGTAGCGGTAGGTGGTCTTTTCCGGAAGCGCGTAGTTATCGGTGGTGAAATATATCGTGAAGTCAGGAGTGCCGTGAGGGAGTTCGATCGAGCCGCCGTCATGAAGCGAGGTGCTGATGACTGTATGCCCGTCGGTCTTTTCTCCGGGATGTATCAGCCTGTCGCCTATATAAAGGTCGGTGAAGACGACCTGCGGCCTGCTGGTATTGAAGTTCATTTCCGTAGGCGAGAAGCGGTTTACTCCGTATAGTCCTCCGGCAAGTATCTCGCCTGAAGGGAGTTTGGCGAGCGACCTCTGGTTGAAGTCGCAGTCGATGAGGCCGTCGCGTGAGTTATAGGATCGTGGCGACACCTTAAGGTCGCCGGTTTTGTCATCGTAGCTGATCTTGAGATTGATGAGCGATCTCCCCTCGCTTATCCACATGGAGCCGCCGTTGTCTTCTATGATGCCTGACACATAATTGTGGAAGGATCCGTCGCCGGTCTTCACCTTGGTGATTTTTGAGTGTGTGCGGTCGATCACTTTCAATCCGCTTGAGGTGGCAGCCCAGATGAGTCCTCTGGAGTCCTCGAAGAGCTGTGTCATGCGCCATCCGTCTGTGTTGAACACTGGATCCAGGTCTTTCAGGTTGTGTATGAGCCCGTCTGACGATTCATGATAGGCTATGCCGTAGGCGTTTCCGAAATAGACGCGCCCGTCTTTTGAAGCGATGCCTGTCACTACGAATGGAGACTGCAGGCCATTTTCGGCGTTTTTCATAAAGACAGTTTCTCCTGAAGCGGGATTTATCCTGAAGACACCGCCACCGAGTGTGGACGCCCATATCCGTCCGTTTTTATCGGTGGTCAGCGACCATATATAGCTGTTGTCAAGGTCGGTGGAAGTCGATACTTTCTCAAACCGCCCGTCGCGTACGCGTCTTAGTCCGCGTGAGAAGGAGCCTATGTAAAGGTCGCCGTTTGCTTCTGCCAGACTTGTTATTGCCGCTGGAGAGTCTCCGTCCTCGAGATCGCGGTAGGATATTTTCTCTCCGGTGGAAGTGTTCCATTTCCATAGGCCGGAACTGTCAGTGCCGGCCCATACCCAATTGTCTGAAGTGGGAAGCATGCAGTTTACGTCTGCCAGCTGTTCGGTGGAGAATTTGTGGATGCAGTCATAATGGCACATAAGCCCCATCTTGTATGTGCCTATCCATAGCGAGCCGGGGTTGTCTTCCATCAGGCAGGTGATGGTGTTTTTATATGTTAGGTCGGCAGGACTGTCGGCAGGAGTGAAATGGATGCCTTCGCTGTCGGTCTCGATTCGTTCGAGACCATGGTTGTCGCGTGTTATCCATAACGTCCCTGATTGATCCTGATATATGAGCCGTGTGTTGCTGTGCCGGTCTTTATCTGCGATCCTGTCGGATATCCATGTTTTTGAATTGTCGTCATATACCTCTATAGTGAATGTATGGTATACCCAGTATCTGTCATTACTGTCGACTGTCAGAATGTAGTTCTGCTTTCCGTTCTTATCAAGCGATCCGGGAGAAGAGACTCTCCTGGTCGCTTTCATCGTCTCCGGATCTATCCATATAAGAGAGCCACTCTCGTCTACACAAACTACTGCTCCGTCTTTCAGCTTGATGTCTGTGATGTTAAGGCCGTTGTCGGGGATACCTGTCACTTTGTCGGCTTTTGTCCCGTCTGCCGATAGCCTGAAGACTCCGTTGTCCGTAGCTATCCACATGGAATTGTCCGGGCTTGGCTCGATTTCTATTATTTTGCCTGAAATGTCTGATCGGGGCATTATTTCGGAAATGCGTTCTTGCAAAGTGTGGGTGTCTGGATTATATATTCCGTAGCCTCCCTCCGTCTTAAGCCACAGACGTCCCTTAGAGTCTTCGCTTATGCCGAGAATGTAGTCGTTAAGCATCGTTGCCGAGTCAGTAAGGTTTGTGGGTGCCGGTGTAATGGAATATCCGTCATATCTGCATAGCCCTGTAGATGTTCCTACCCAGATCAGACCGTTGTCCTGGTGGTGTATCGCGGTCATCAGATGATTGTACGACCCCGGCACCGCATCGAAATCGAGCGACTGCGAGGCGGCGTGTGGCATCGCATTCAGACAGGTCAAAATAGCCGTGACGATGAGTTTCTTCAGTGTCATGATGGAAGGTGGATGCTGTTCATAATGCAAAGTAAGCGAAAGTATGCCAATTATACAACCTTTTTATATGTCTGCAACATTTTTTAACTATTAAAAAATATATTGAAAATCAATATTATAATCAGTTTTAGGTTACATTTATGTCCGAATTTGTTAACATTTTTAACCCTTACGTAAATAGCTCTTTTACAAATAGCCCCCTTAAAGTAAGGAAGAGATATACATCGAAACGACAAATGCTTATTAAATTTGCAACACTTCTGTAACAGGTGTGAGGATCCTGACTGCTCACCCCTTTTTCGAACCTCGAAATCAATTCAAATAAATAAATATTCGTTAACCTAAAATCAAAGCAAATGAAATTAAAAGACTTTTGCAAGTCAGCGCTACTGCGCCTCACGGTCGCGGTTTGCTGCCTGCTCGGAGGCCTCGGAGTCGCCGCGGCGCAGTCGATGCTCGTGAAAGGCACGGTGACATCTGCTGCTGACGGTGAGCCTCTCATCGGCGTCACCGTCATGGTGAAGAATTCTAACGTAGGCACCGCCACTGACTTCGATGGTAATTACACGATCGAGGTCAAGAAAGGCGCTACTCTGGTGTTTTCCTACATCGGAATGCAGTCGAGAGAGATTAAGGTGGATTCATCGCGTCTTGATGTAGCCCTTCTCGATGACAGCAGTACTCTCGACGATCTCGTGGTGATCGGTTATGGCGTACAGAAGAAGAAGCTTCTCACAGGCGCGACTTCTCAGATGGAAGGCGCCGACATATTGAAGATGAATACCAATTCTCCCCTTCAGGCTATGCAGGGTCAGCTCGCCGGTGTCAACATCAGCTCCAACTCAGGCCAGCCCGGCTCGGACATGAAGGTGCGTATCCGTGGTCTCGGTACTATCGGCAACGCAGGTCCCCTCTACCTTATTGATGGGGTGGGTGGCGATATCTCCACACTTAACCCAGCCGATATCGAGAGCATCGATGTGCTGAAGGATGCTGCTTCCGCAGCTATCTACGGTGCGCAGGCAGCCAATGGTGTCGTACTCGTGACTACAAAGAAAGGTCGCGAAGGACGCACTAAAGTGACTTTCGATGGATACTATGGTATACAGAATGTAGCCCACAAGGTGAAGATGCTGAATGCACGTGAATACATGACGATCATGGACGAGCAGCAGATAGCTGACAATTCAGATCCGTATGATTGGAATTCTCTTTCATCTATCTGGCGCACTGACGCTGAAGGAAACCGTCTCGGTGTATATGATACTGACTGGACCGGTCAGATGTTCAAGAGTAACGCCGCTACGCAGAGCTATACTATCGGCCTTACAGGAGGCAACGCTACAAGCACCTATGCCATGAGTCTCGGCTACCTCAATCAGGAAGGTATCGGAGGCGGCAGTAAGGTGTCAGACTATTCCCGCTATAATTTCCGTATAAACTCCGACCATAAGCTTTTCGATGGTATTATTACCGTTGGCGAGCAGGTAAGCTTCGTATATAAGAAGAACCATGGTATCGGCGTCGGCAACCAGTACAACAACTCCCTCCGAGGCGCATTCGGAGTTTCCCCGCTTATTCCTGTCTACGGACCCGACGGTGAGTATTACGACACTTCCAACAATGACTGGGACAATGGAGCCGGAAACCCTTACGGATCAATGATGCTCAATAACCAGAGCGATAACAAGAGCACCACATTCTCAGGAAACGTATACGCACAGGTGGAGCCAATCAAGAACCTAAAGCTCCGTACGGTGTTTGGCGCAGTGGCCGGTTCGTCTGAATATCGTGGTTATTCCCCTATATATCAGCTTTCGATCTACGATTACCGTCAGCACACATCGGTGAGCCAGAGCATGAGCCGCAGTCTCGGCATGACATGGACAAATACTATCTCCTATGCATTCGATATAAAGGATCATTCTTTCAACGCCCTCCTTGGTATGGAGGCCTACCGCTATCAGGGCACTTCCGTAAGCGCAGGACAGCGTGACCTAAAGGAAGGCTTCGATACATGGCCTTATGCATGGGTCAACAACGGCACGGCTGCTACTTCTGCCGACGGTCTCAGTGCAGGAGGCAGTCCTCACGATGTGAGCCGTTCTGTCAGCTATTTCGGCCGTCTGAGCTGGAACTGGCGTGAGAAATATATGATCGACGTTACCGTTCGCGGTGACGGTTCTTCCAAATTCGCGCGCGGACACCGTTTCGGTACATTCCCATCTGTCTCCGCCGGCTGGAATCTCTCGAGCGAGGAGTTTATGGAGTCAGCACACGAATGGCTCGACTTCCTGAAGATCCGCGGCAGCTGGGGTCGTGTGGGTAACCAGAACATCTCCAATTACGCATATCTCGCACCCGTGAAGGTCACCAACACGCACTACTTCTTCGGTGAGTATTTTGGCCCTAACGGAACTTATAATGATTATTCCACCACCCTCGGCGCTAACTGGGGTGCGTATCCCAATCGTCTCGGAAATGCCGACCTTACATGGGAGACTTCCGAACAGCTCGACTTCGGATTTGACGCCGCTTTCTTCGCAAGTCGGCTCCACGTGAACTTCGACTGGTATAGAAAGATGACCAAAGACTGGCTCGTCGAGGCTCCGATCCTTGCCACTGCCGGAGCAGGTGCACCTTATATCAACGGTGGCGACGTGATCAACTCCGGCGTCGAGATCGCACTCAACTGGAACGATGTGATCGGAAAGGACTTCTCCTACAGCATAGGCGCCAACTTCACGTATAATAAGAATAAGGTAGGATCAATCCCGACTGAAGACGGCATTATCCACGGTCTTACCAATATGCTTTACGACAACTCTACTGAGTTCTACCGTGCGGAAAACGGTCACTCAATCGGCTACTGGTGGGGCTTTGAGACAGCAGGCCTCTTCCAGAACCAGCGCGAGATCGATGAATGGGTGGCTGCCGGTAATGGTGTCCTCCAGGCCAACGTACGTCCCGGCGACGTTCGTTTCGTAGACCAGAACCATGACGGAGTCATCAACGACGATGATAAGATCGATCTTGGAAACGGTGTGCCCAAGTTCACCTATGGTTTCAACATCAATCTCAACTGGAAGAACTTTGACCTTGGTCTCGTTGCTACAGGTGTAGCCGGAAATAAACTCGTACAAAGCTACCGCAACTATGCCAACCAGAAGGCAAACTATACAACCGAGATTCTCGGTCGCTGGACCGGCGAGGGAACCTCAGATCGTATCCCACGTGTGACCAACGGCATGATCAACTGCGCATTCTCCGATCTCTTCCTGCACGACGGCGACTTCCTGAGACTGAGCAACCTGACATTCGGCTACGACTTCGCACCGATAATGAAGCAGAAGTGGTGCAGCCAGGCACGCCTCTACATCCAGGTGCAGAATCTCGCGACATTCACGAAATACAACGGTATGGATCCTGAGATCGGTTACGGTACATCTTCATGGGTGAGTGGTGTTGACGTCGGTTACTATCCTACTCCACGCACCATACTCTTCGGTGTTAACCTCGGATTCTAACAATGCATAATTCATAATGCATAATTCATAATTGGCTTCGCCCAAGCTAAGGCAAGTGATAATGCATGATTATTATGTGAAAGTGATTTTATGCTTAGATTTGAAAAAGACAGTAAGAAATAATACAAGACAATGAAAATATTGAAATCAAATATATTCTCACTCGGATTCGCGGCAGCCGCCCTTGTCTCGCTGACCACGGGTTGCGCCGAAAGCTTCCTCGACGTGGAGTCGAAGGTGGAGTCTAACACCGAGAACTTCTATAAGACCGAGGGCGACGCATGGCGCGCGCTGCTCGGCTGCTACGACGGCTGGCGCCAGATCAGCTCCGCCCCAGGTGTCGGAATCATGGTGGCTGCAAGTGTGCTCAGCGACGAATGTTACGGAGGCACCGGCGCAAACGACGGTTACGGCTATCAGGCGATGGACCAGTTTGATCTTTCCGTTTCCCCTGCTGATCAGAACCTTTATGAACAGGACTGGAAGGTCTATTACGCAGCTGTCTACCGTTGCAACGAGCTCTGCGATCATGAGGATCAGATCAACTGGGTAGGGGAGTCTCAGAACCGTGGACTCTACATGGGTGAATGCCGTGCCATCCGCGCTCTCCTCTATTTCGATATGGTCCGCATGTGGGGTAATATACCGCTCTTCCTCGAGGCTATCAACGAGAACCGTACTCCCAGCGATCCCGCCGAAGTGTATGCCGCAATCGTCGAGGATATGAAATATGCCATCGCCAATATCCCGGCCGATGCAAATCTGGCTGTAGCCGACAACGGTCGCATCACAAAATATGCCATGGAGGCTATGCTTGCCCGCGTATATCTCTATTACAACGGTTACTACGGTAAGGAACTCGGATATACCAAAGATGGTGAGACTACCGGCACCCTCACTAAGCAGGAAGTGCTCGACGGACTTGACGATATCGTGAAGAGCGGAAAATATGCTCTTATAGAAGATTTCAAAAATCTCTGGCCTGCTTCGTCTCTTGTGCCTCTGGGCGCTGACGCATGGGACACTGAACTCTCTACCTACGCCGGACAGGCTAACTCCGAGTTTATGCTTCAGCAGAAGTTCACACCGACACAGGACTACAACGGCAACAACGACTCCAATCGCTGGCAGGTGATGCTCGGCATGCGTAGCCTTAACTTCGCTCCTTACGGTAAGGGATGGGGCGCTGCTACTGTCTGCCCGTCATACGTCAACAAGTATTCTTCAGATGATCCGCGCCTTATGGCTTCAGTCATCAACACTGCTTCTGAAGGAGTGGCTGCTTCAGCCGATTACACTAATTCCATAAAGGACTGGCGAGAGTTTACCGGCTACTGCATCAAGAAGTACTCACCAATCGCTTTCGCCAACGGAATGAACGCCTGGAAGGAAGACGGCAGCGGTGACTTCCAGACACAGAACTCTCAGGACTATGTCCTGATGCGCTATGCAGATGTGTTGCTGATGATCGCAGAGATGGGCGGTGTGCCTTCCAAGAGCGCTCAGGAAGCTCTTGACGAGGTGCGCTCACGTGCCGGTATGGCTTCAGTGCCTGTCTCAAAGGAAAATGTGATGAATGAGCGTGCCCTTGAGCTTGCTTTCGAGGGTATCCGCTACTGGGACCTCCTCCGTCAGGGTGTTGATGTACTTGCCGACGCGGTCTGCGCTTCCGCAGGAACCGTGCAGAATGCCGGTCTAAACGCTTCTGTAAGCTATAAGCGTGACAAGATCATCGAGAAGCAGGGTCTCTTCCAGATCCCTACCAACCAGATAATACTCTCCAACTACACGCTGAAGCAGAATCCCGGCTGGAGCAACTGATAGTTATTAAAAGTTAAAATACTGATACATTGAAGATTCGATATAATATTATGCGGTGTATGACGTTATTATTCTGTGTCCGCGAATAGAAATATCCATCTTCGAAAAAACTAATCGACAAAATGACTAAAGCATTTAAATATATCAGCTGTGCGGTTATCTTCGGTGCCGCAGCTATGGGTGCTGTGTCTTGTTCAGAGGATACATATAGCCTCCCTTCTCCCGACATCACGTCGGAGCAGCTGGTGGAAGGTGTGGCATTCTCCGTGGAGCATGATGCCCAGAATCCAAACATCATACATCTTAAGAGTCTTATGCCGGCTCAGTACAGTGTGGCATGGGTGACTCCTCAGGGTCGCCGCTCCACAAACGAAGTGACCTTGCAGATTCCCTTCGACGGAAGCTATGAGGTGCAGATGGGTGTAAATACCCGTGGGGGCTACGTCTGGAGTGATCCCTATACATTTACAGTGGATGATTTCTGCGCTGAATTTGTAGACAATTATCTCTGGAAGCGCATAAGCGGCGGTGTGGGCAACAGCAAGACCTGGCAGCTCGACCTCGCAGTGTTAGAGGATGGAAGTACAAAGACCACTTATTGGGGAGGCCCGCACTGGTACTGGAACCCCAATTATACATGGGATCACCTCCATGCCGCTACCGAGACTGAGACTACCAACGCAAACTACCGCGATTCTGATCCATGGGATGCTGCTAACGCCATCAACCCCAACGAGGTGCCTTCCTCAGAGGGTGAGGACAATGCAGGATGGTATTGGGCTGCCGACTATGCCGGCAATAGCTGGATGTGTAGCGCGCAAAACTACGGTTACATCACCTTCGACCTCATCGACGGAGCCAATGTGACTATCTCAGACGCTGACGGCAACGTGATAGAGAAAGGCACATATCTGCTTGACGTAGATAATCATACCATTGCCTTCTCAGGTGTATACCCGCTTAATTCCAGCAACAACGGAGTGATGACCCGCGACTGCAAGCTTCTCTATCTTTCCGATACAGCCATGCAGCTTATCAGCGATGGTCTTAAGGCAGGTTCGGCTACATCTCTCAACTATGTGACCAAGGACTATTTTGACAATTATCAGGCCGACGAGGTTTCCAAGGAGCCTGAACTTCCTGAAGGATGGCGTGAAGATGTCTCCCAGACTGTCATCACATCAGTGAAGTGGGTGCTTTCAGACAAAAATCCTCTTGACTGGGCAAACCTCGACGGATCTTTGATGAACGGCTGGCGCAATCCGGAAGACTATCCCGATTGGCTCGGTACTCCCGATCCGGCATCATATGCCGACTTCTCGATGACTCTCGACAGCAACGACAATTCCGCAGTGTTCACTTATCCTGACGGAAGCACAATCGATTGTTCTTATGAGCTCAGCGACAACGGTATCTATACATTCTCCGAGCCGATAAAGTCATTCTCTCTCGTAGGCTGGGCAAGCTTCGCGGTCGATGCTGAGAATAGTCTACGTATCCTCAGCATTGAGAAGAATGTGTTTGGCAACGTGACTGGCGTATGGCTTGGTGCCCTTTCAAGTGAGAAACCCGAATATATGGCATATCATTTTATACCGACTGCCGGAAGCGGAGGCAATGGCAATGATGAGCCTGCATATGCTGCTACACTTAGCTACTTCAGCAATGACTGGTCGCTCTTCGTAAGCAGTGAGCCTGTGATATTTACGAAAGACGGTACCTATACAGCCACTGTGGAAGGCACTGTGCCGGAGTCGGGTCCAGGCGGAATGTTCCTTGACATCCCGGATATTCTCCTTGACTATCCCAACGCCGATGTAATTATCAAGGACGTGAAGATTGACGGAAATTCCATCTCTTTCAGCGATGAAATATTCCAGCGTGGAGCGGGCGACGATCCTAATACCCTCCGTCGCTACTTCTTCAGTCCTTGGGGACTCAATCCTGATATTGCTCCTGACTATAACTTCACCGAAAAACTTGAGGTTACATTCGAGGTGAAGATGGATTCCGGTGAGCCATTCATTAAGTAATAAAAATATACTCAACACCGAAAAAGTCCGGTTATAATGTAGCCGGACTTTTTCCATAACTTTACACGTGATTCATATATGAGATTAAAGGATGTTATTTTATCGGGCTTTTCCCTGCTTCTCTCGATGGCCGTGGCCTCCTGTGGGGAGGACAAGACTCCGGTCATCGACAACGGCTGGAACAGCGGCACGTTGACCGTAAAGGAGGAGGTGCTGCTGGCTGGGTCTACGTCTCAGTCGCTCAATATCAAGGCCTCTGTTAGGCCGACACTTACAAGCGATGCACAATGGCTTAAGATAGGGGAGGTGAAGAGCCTCACCACAGGTATATATTCCGTGGAACTCACTGCAGAAGTCAATGCCACGGGCGAAACACGCACGGCAAAGGTTACAGTTACGGCAGGAAAGGAATCAGCTATCGTAACAGTGACGCAGCACTCCGGTGATGTGGTGGAGATACGTAGTGTCGACCCGGAGGGAGAACTTGATCCTGACGGCGGTACGCTTACCATAAAGTATGCGTCTACCGGTGTCCCGGCCACCAATTTGCCGGAGTGGATCAAGGAAACAGGTACACGCAGCCTTGATGAAGGTGTTCTGTCGCTTACATATTCCCCGAATAATTCTGGAAAGGAAAGGGAAGGAATCATTGTGCTCGCTGTCGGAAAGGATGCTGTAGCCAATGTGACAGTGCGTCAGGGAGCCAGGACAGTAGCTGCCTTGAACGGTAAGAGCGCCGTGGAAATCGCAGCCGATATGTATGCCGGAATCAATATCGGCAATACAATGGAATGTCCCGGAGGTGAGGGCGACTGGAGCATGCCGGTCAACGAGACATATGTGGCAGCTCTTGCCAATATGGGATTCAATGCAGTGCGTATTCCCTGCGCCTGGGATGCACATGCGAAAGACGGTGTCATCGATTCGGCATGGCTTGACAGAGTGGACGAGGTTGTAGGATGGGTTATCAGCAACGGAATGTATGCCCTTCTGAACACACATTGGGATAGCGGTTGGATCGAAGGAGATCCCTGTAAGAAGGGATTTGACGAGGCTGTCAACGCCAAGTTCGGCTCATATTGGACACAGATAGCCAACAAGCTTAACCATTACGACCAGCGTCTTCTCTTCTCGGCCATGAACGAGCCCCCTGTAGATGAGACAAGCAAGGCTACAAAAGAGAAGGGTATCGACGCCATCATGAAGTATGAGCAGACGATGCTTGACGCCGTGCGCGCAACTGGCGGCAACAACCTCGATCGTGTCCTGGTGATGTCTGTGCCCAACACCAACATCGAGATAGCGGCCGAAGGCTATTTCCACATGCCTGCTGACGTGGTCGAAGACCGTCTTATGGTGGAGGCACATTTCTATTCTCCCTATAACTTTAACATGATGACGGAGGATGCAAGCTGGGGTAAAGTGGCATGGTATTGGGGTAAGGAGAATCATGTGGCAGGTTCCGACCGCAACAGCACATGGGGTGAGGAAGACTACGTCAAAGACCAGATGCAGCTGATGAAGACGCATTTTGTCGACAAAGGTTATCCCACAGTGCTTGGCGAATACTGTGTATGTGAAGATCGCTCCAACCTGCCGGGTGTGGATAAGGAAAAGCATCACGCCAGCCAGTTGCATTGGAATCGTGTCGTGACCCGTGAGGCAAAGAATGCCGGGTGTGTGCCTTTCTTCTGGGAGACAGGAGGAGACATCAACAGGCGAGACGGCTCCATAAACCGTACGTATCAGCTTGACGGCCTTTTCTTAGGAGCCTCTGAGGGCAAATACCCCTTCTAATATCCATTTTATACGATTCAAGTCTATTTCAACGTTATAAAGAAGTCCCCGCGTCCTATACGCGGAGACTTCTTTATTTTTGATAATCTTCCTGCTTCATGATACGATATCCATTATCCTGGCTCTTAGGAATACTTGTGCTTGCTGGCGCCTGCTCCTCCCCGAAAGTCCCGACCGAAGGAGTTTCCGACGCCTCCGGTCTTCCGGCCATATATCCCGACTATACCGGCATCGTCATTCCTCCCAATATCGCTCCGATGAATTTCGAGATCTCTATTCCGGGCGACGAGTATGTGTCGTGTGTATCGGCTTCCAACGGCACTCAGACAGTGGCAGGGGGCAATCCTGTAAAGTGGGATGCCGCCGATTGGCGTAAGATTCTTGAGGCTGCAAGGGGTGGAGAGTTGCTCTATGAGGTCTATGTCCGAAACGGGAATGCCTGGAGCCGCTACCGATTCACTAATCGTGTGGCCGAGGAGGAGATAGATCCATATATCAGCTATCGCCTCATCGAGCCTTCCTATGTGCATTATTCAGCCATCACTCTCAATCAGAGAGACCTCACTTCGTTTGACGAAAGCGTTATCTTCAACAATGCCTTCCCCTGCGACGAGCGTCGCGGACAATGCATGAACTGCCATGTCCCAAGAAACAGTTATAAGGATCGTGCCTCGATGTTTCATATAAGGAATACCAATGGCGGTACGGTAATCATGGCGGGTGATTCCGTTATAAAGATCAATCTCAAGACCGACAGTACGCTTTCCGCAGGTGTCTATCCCGCATGGCATCCGGCTCTTGATCTTATAGCCTATTCCACTAACGATACCAATCAGAAGTTCTTCGAATTCGGAAAAGCCAAGATAGAGGTGTTTGATAAGTCGTCAGACCTTATCCTTTACGATATGAAGACTCATGAGGTAAGTCATATCGCCAATGATTCCACATTGCTCGAGACGTTTCCGGCATGGAGCCCTGACGGGAGGTATCTCTACTATTCCGTAGCCCGCTACCCGGAAGGTGTTACTCCCGACAATATCGGAGATCATTACAGTGAAATCCGCTATGATATAGTGCGCTGCACATTTGACTCCTCTGCCCGCACTTTCTCAAGGCCCGACACTGTGGTGAATGCTACCGCGGTCGGGGAGAGTGCACTGCTCCCTCGTATCTCTCCTGACGGTAAATACCTGCTTTACTGCAAGGCTCCTTATGGAACCTTCCATATCTGGCATAAGGAGAGCGATCTCTGGATGAAGGATCTCGTATCAGGCGTTGAGCGCCCGCTCGCTAATGCCAACAGCGATGATACGGACAGCTATCATACATGGTCGTCCAACGGTCGATGGATAGTATTCAGCTCGCGTCGCGACGACGGCAGCTATACCCGCCCATACATCGCTTATATCGATCTGCAGGGACGCGATTACAAGGCGTTTGTTGTGCCTCAGGAGGATCCGGCCTACTACAGGGAACTGATGAAATCCTACAACGTCCCCGAATTCCTCGTCGCTCCGGTCGAGGTGTCACGCCCGGATATTCTTCGGCAGGTCAACCAAGAAGCCCTCCCTGCTTCCTTCCGCCCCTGATGAAAGATAAAGACCCAGGACCGTATTCAGTCCCGGGTCTATGCTGATTAAAGGCTCTCAGATCATCATCAATGAATAATTGATCATTGATAATTAATCGTTAATCATTTGGTTCCAGTCCCATATTCTCGTAGATGAACGAGTAGATGTCAGTATACTCGTCGATTATCTTGTCGATGGGCTTTCCGGCACCGTGGCCTGCGTTGCTGTCTATGCGGATAAGTTTGGGGGCATCGCCTGTGTCTGATGCCTGGAGGGTAGCCGCATACTTGAAAGAGTGGGCGGGTACCACACGGTCATCGTGGTCGGCTGTCGTCACCATGATCGCGGGGTAGGGAGTCCCGTCGTTCTTGATGTTGTGCGTCGGTGAATATGAGAGCAGGTATTTGGCCATATCCGGGGAGTCGGCTGAAGTGCCGTAGTCGTGTGCCCAGTTCCATCCTATGGTGAAGAGATGGTAGCGCATCATGTCCATCACGCCTACTCTCGGTATAGCTACCTTGAAGAGGTCGGGACGCATGTTGGTGACGGCTCCCACGAGCAGACCACCGTTGCTTCCACCCTCAATAGCGAGAAGGTCTTTGTTGGTCCATCCTTCATTGATCATGTATTCCCCGGCCGCGATGAAATCCTTGAACACGTTTTTCTTCTCCATCTTTGTTCCGGCCTGATGCCATTCCTCGCCGTATTCGCCACCGCCACGCAGGTTGGCCTGGGCATAGATGCCGCCGTTTTCAAGCCAGAAGAGGCGGTTGGCCGAGAAGCCGGGGTTGAGAGTGACGTTGAAGCCTCCGTATCCGTAGAGATAGACGGGATTCTTTCCGTTTTTCTCAAGACCTTTTTTGTAGGTTATGAACATCGGTATCTCGGTGCCGTCGGCCGATGGATAGAACACCTGCTCCGTCACGTAATCGTCGGGATTGAATCCGGGAAGCTCAGTGGAGTGGAAAAGCTTGCTGTCGCCTGTCTCGGCATTGTAGGCCATGATGGTGGAGGGGGAGGTGAAAGATGAGAACGCATAGAAAGTCTCCGGATCCTTGGAGTTGGTCGAGAAAGAGAGCGTGCCGTAGCCCGGCAATGAGATCTCGCGTTCTTTTGTGCCATCCTTGCTATAGACGTAGGCGTGGTGCGACGCATCCTTATCGTAGGTCAGTATCAGCTTATCGCCCGCGAAAGTTGCATTTACAAGCACGGCATCTTTGTTTTCCGGTATCACATCGGTCCAGTTTGCTCTATGAGGAGCCTTGACGTCGGCGGTCACAAGCTTATATTTGGGAGCTCCTGCCGAAGTGAATATATAAAGCTTTCCATCGCGGTTACCGATCACGCTGATGTCATTGTCTTGCGATTCCTCTACAGTGACCCATTTTGAATTCGGGTTTGTCAGGTCCTTGATGAAAAGGGAGTTGCCGTTGCCTGCGCCTCCTCCCATCACCATCAGAGTCGATTCGTCGTCGGTGATATCCACGCTGTGGAAGTGGAGCGGTTGGCTGCGGTTTTCATACACTACCCTGTCGGCGCTCTGCGGAGTGCCGAGTTTGTGGTAATACACCTTGTGGTATTCGTTGGCGTTTGAAAATTCCTTGCCTGCCGTCGGTTTCTCATATGCGCTGTAGTAGAAGCCGTCACCATGCCATGCGGCTCCGGTAAACTTCGCCCATTCGATATGATCCTTGAGAAGCTCACCTGTTGCTGTGTCCATGACGTATATCTCTGTCCAGTCACTTCCGCTGCGGGAGATGGTGTAGGCCGTGTATTTGCCGTCGTGCGACTGATACACACCGGTCAGAGCCACCGTTCCGTCATCGGAAAGTTTGTTCGGGTCGAGAAATACCTCAGCCTCTCCTCCCGGAGTCTCCGAGCGGTAGAGTACCGACTGATTCTGAAGGCCGTCGTTTTTATAGAAATAATACTTGCCGTCATTTTCTTTGTAGGGCATTCCGGTCTTGGGATAGTTGTTGAGCTGCTTGATGCGCTCGCGTATCTTTCCGCGGAAAGGAATTTTCGAGAGGTATTCCTGAGTCACTGCATTCTCAGCCTCTACCCATGCGAGGGTCTCTGCTGCTGTATCGTTTTCAAGAGGTCGGTACGGATCGTTGACTTCCATACCGTAATAATTGTCTACAGTTCCGTCGGAGGGAGCCTCGGGATAGGTGATCTTGGCCTGTTTTGAGCAGGATGCCATGGTTAGTGCCATAAGCGCGATGATTGTTGTTTTGCGTGCCATATAGGTATGTTATTGCGTTTGAAT
>JAIECF010000234.1 GCA_029068655.1 Muribaculaceae bacterium
ACCAAGCAGAGTGCACAAAATTTTACGGAAACACAGAAAAACGACATTTTAAATTTTACGGAAACACAGAAAAACGACATTTTAAATTTTACGGAAACACAGAAAAACGGCATTTTAAATTTTACGGAATCAATTATTTTGTTTATATTTGCACTCGTAATGTGAATCACTTAACATAGTAAATATATGGAAAGACGTGTGTTTAAACGTAAAATTTACGATAAAATATTGGAATGGAAGCGCGAAAGAAATGGAGAAACCGCTCTTTTAATAAAAGGTGCCCGCCGTGTAGGAAAGTCTACCATCGCTGAGGAATTTGCAAAAAATGAATATAAGTCTTTCATCAAGATTGATTTTGCAAAGGTAGGATCTGATATAGTAGAGCTTTTTAATGACTTAAACAATTTGGATTTCCTCTTTTTACAGTTGCAGTCACTTTTTAAGACCACTCTGCATAAACGAGAGTCAGTGATAATTCTTGATGAAATACAGAAATGTCCTCAAGCACGCCAAGCTATAAAATATCTTGTTGAAGATGGAAGATATGACTATATAGAAACCGGATCATTAATGTCTATACGCAAGTATAAACGCGGTATTATGATACCAAGTGAGGAAACCCGTATTTCTATGTTTCCCATGGATTATGAAGAATTTCTTTGGGCATTGAATAACACGACTACTTTCCCGATGATGCGATATGCATTAGACAATAGACGAGCTCTCGGAGATGCTGTACATAGGTCTTTTATGCGCCAGTTTAGGGTGTACATGTTGGTAGGCGGTATGCCTCAGGCTGTGAATGCGTATATTGATTATAACGATATGCGAAGGGTAGATCTGGTAAAGCGTGAGATTCTTGAATTGTATATAGATGATTTGAGAGAGATAGACGAATCAGGAAAAGCATCAAGAATATTTGAGTCAATTCCGGGAGAACTTACTAAAGGGAAATTGAGATATATGGTAGGAAGCGCGATTGAGAATGCCGATGCATTGAATCTTGACGTAATCTGGAAAGATCTTGAAAAGTCATTGACAATCAATTTCTCATATAAATGTACTGATCCAAACGTTGGATTCGCTCTCCATAAAGATATATCTTATTTCAAGTTGTATCTTGGCGATACAGGATTGTTTGTCACCTTAGCATTCTGGGATAATAATGCAGACAATAATGAATTATACAATAAGCTATTGTCTGACAAGCTAAGCGCTGATTTAGGAGCCGTATATGAAAATATTGTGGCTCAGTGTCTTCGTGCCAATGGACATTCTTTATATTATTATACATTCAAAGCGGACGCAGAAGGAAAGAACAACTATGAAATAGACTTTTTAATTTCTGCAGGGTCAAAGATCATACCTATTGAGGTAAAGTCATCGGGTTACACAGCTCATAAATCTCTTGATGAATTCATTAGTAAATTTAGTGGCCGGATAAAACGTCCTATTATTCTTTATCCTAAAGACCTAAAAAATGAAGGCGAAGTACTTTACCTTCCTGTGTATATGGTAAGCCTTTTGTAACAAATATCGATTAAATTAAAAATTTTAATATTGAGTCAAGAACTCAACTTTCACAAGCTCTAAAAATCTCGCGCAGAGGGCGCAGAGTAGCAGAGGTTTTATCTATGATTAATGATTAATTGGCTTCGCGACGGTAAATGACGCACGCGGAGCGTGCTTACCACTCTATTTGACGCGCGATGACGCGCACGGAGTGCGCTAACTACTCTTTTGACTGCAGAGTAGTCAGCACGCTTCGCGAGCGTCCAGGCGCGTGATCTCAAACATACAACTTACAACTGTTCTGTGAAAGTCTGCCCGTTCCTGCGTGGGAATTAGGTCTGCGCCTAAACACTTGAATCAATTGATTATAACATTCACACACACCCTATCATCAAGATTCGGTAACATCATAAAGGCCGCATCAAGGACTATGACAGACAGAACGAGATTTGGAGCAACGGGAGAAAATGATTATTTTTGCAATCGGATACATCTGACAGTGGCCACAAACGAACTGTGAACTATACTCTCCCCCACACCGAAGTGTTGATTCCGACACAATGTCAGCTATCCAATCTGAGATCATTACTATAATCTAAAAAAATACAACTAATTAGATATGGGATTTTATACGAGCGAGATAATGACAGGAGCACCGGCGGAATTCAAGACAGAGACTCAGAGGATGATCTATGAGAGGCTGGAGAAGGATGGAGTGGAGTATAAGCGGATCGAGAGCGATCCGGGGATCTCCATGGACGACTGCCTCAACATAGACCGAGCTTTCGGAATAGATACTGTAAAGACAATACTGCTTACCAACAGACAAAAGAACCGCTTCTGGCTCTATGTAACTCATGCACGCAAGCCTTTCATAACAAAGGAGTTCGGAGCATCGCTGCAGATACCGCGTGTATCTTTCGCTGACGAAGACCTAATGATGCAGATACTCGGGACGGCACACGGGGCGGCCACTCCATTCGGACTAATACGTGAGGAAGCGAAGGATGTCACTTTCGTGATGGACCGAGACGTGGCGGCAAGGGAGAAAATTGTCATTACCGACGGGGATCCATGCGGATTCATTGCGGTAAAGAATACAGATCTATTCAAGATGATCGGAAGGGAGCCGATATTGATTGAGAATCCGGCTCCTATCAATGATTAATGATCAATTAAAAAGATTAGAGAATTTAAAGATCAGTATTTATTGATCAGGATGTTCAGTGCTTTGTGTCAAATTCATGACTATATCATAAAGCGCCTCTCCGAGGCTACTGAGTTTTTTTTCGGGTTTCCCCAGGCTGAAGCCTGGGGTTTGTCCAGAATAACAGCTCTCCGAGCTGATATGTCAGCCACTTAACTCTTAACATAAAACAGAACACCCTATTTATTGATAAAAATCACTAAATCTTCATCAAAATTGCCGTGTTTTTTGATTTTGTGGAGGATTATTAGTAATTTTGTGGGCGAAAGCAAAAACACAGGTAAAAAGACAGAATGAAGGTAAAGAAATTTGGCGGGACCTCTGTAGGAAGCGCTGAAAGGATAAGAAATGTCGGTAAACTTATTGCCGACTGTAAAAAAGATATCGTTGTGCTCTCAGCTATGAGCGGCACGACCAACTCCCTTCTTGAGATCTCCGGCGCTATAGAAGAATGCGACCGGAAACGTGCCGCAGATCTCATAGATTCCCTACATGATAAATACAAGGCTACAATAGAAGATCTTTATGCTACTGAAGACAGTAAAGCCAAGGCATCGGAAATACTTGACAGTATTTTTGACGAGCTTCGGATGCTTAAGGAAAAGCACTTCAGTGTCGCACTTGAAAAAGAGATCGTGGCCAAGGGGGAAATGATGTCGACCAACCTAATGAACCTTCATCTCCAAGAACTTGGCATCAACTCCGTACTCCTGCCGGCACTCGACATAGTGAGAATCGACGTTCACGGCGAGCCTGACGAAGCCTACATTAGCAATGAGGCTAAAAAGGCTATAAAAGAAGCTTCTGATGCGGACCTTTACATCACGCAAGGATTCATATGCAGAAACGAACGAGGAGAAATCGATAACCTACAGCGAGGCGGAAGCGACTATACCGCCTCACTTCTCGGCGCCCTTTTAGGAGCGGAAGAAATCGAGATCTGGACGGATATCGACGGCATGCATAACAATGACCCGCGTTTTGTAGAAGGCACGACTCCAGTGCATAACCTTCACTTCGAAGAGGCGGCTGAACTTGCATATTTCGGAGCCAAGATCCTCCATCCCACCTGCATCCTGCCGGCCAGGGAACATAATGTGCCGGTACGTCTGCTCAATACTATGGATCCATCTGCGGAAGGAACTCTCATAGAAAACAAACTTGAGAAAAACGCCATCAAGGCTGTCGCAGCGAAAGATAACATCACAGCAATCAAGATAAAATCCGGAAGGATGCTTCTCGCCTATGGATTTTTAAAGAAAGTATTCGAGATATTCGAGAAATACGAGACTTCGATCGACATGATCACGACCTCAGAAGTAGGTGTATCACTGACCATAGACAACGAGAAGAATCTCGCCCGAATCGAGTCTGAACTCAGCCAGCTGGGCACTGTGACGATAGATCGTGACATGGTGATCATCTGCGTGGTAGGCGATCTTGAATGGACCAACAAAGGCTTCGAAGCTGCCGCCCTGGAAGCCCTTCGGAATGTACCCGTGCGCATGATCTCATATGGCGGAAGCAATTATAATATTTCATTTCTCATTAAGAAAGAGGATAAGACAAAGGCTCTGAGACTGCTTTCTTATCATTTGTTTTAGTTGTCAGTTATAAGTTATAAGTTGAAAGAAAGCGGACAGAACGCTTTAAAACTCACTGAAACTTAAAAATCTCAACAAAAATCAACATCAGAATCAGAAAGAGAATGGACATAAGGATATTCGATGGGGTGAAGACTCCTTTCTATTATTATGACAAGGAACTGCTGGAACGGACACTCGACGCCATCGAGGCCTGTACGGCAGGCACTCCAATGAGGGTGCATTATGCAATCAAGGCCAACCCTACACCGGAATTGCTACGCATCATCTCTGATCGCGGCTATGGTGCCGACTGCGTAAGCGGCAATGAGATCGACCTTGCAGTGGAATGTGGATTCGACCCTAAAAAGATCTACTATGCAGGTGTCGGAAAGACCGACGATGAGATTATCACCGGACTCAGACACGGCATAGGTTGCTTCAATATAGAATCTATTGAAGAGATCGATATACTGTCGCGGCTTGCCTCACAGGAAGGAAAGAAGGCGACAGTAGCGCTCCGCGTCAATCCCAATATCGATGCCCACACTCATGAATACATCACTACCGGGCTGAAGGAAAACAAATTCGGTATCGACATGAGTCTCATTGAAGAGGCCGTTAGGAAGGTTAAGGTAAGTGAAAGCCTTGATTTAGGAGGTCTGCATTTCCATATAGGATCTCAGATCACCATCAGCGAACCATTCAGGGTACTATGCGAGCGAATCAACGAACTAAAGACTAAACTAAGATTGGAAGGCACTGAACTCCGCTTCTTCAATGTAGGAGGTGGGCTTGGAATAGATTATGATAATCCGGACGACTACCCGATTCCGGACTTCAGGGAATATTTCGACACGATCCTCTCCAACCTTGATCTTGACGAAGGACAGGAGGTGCACTGCGAGCTTGGCCGAGCCATCGTAGGACAATGCGGCTCGCTGATCGCAAGTGTCATCCTCGTCAAAAAAGGACTTGAGAAAAACTTCATGATAGTAGATGCGGGCATGTCTGACCTCATTCGCCCGGCACTATATGGAGCACACCATAAAATAGAGAACTTAAGCGCACGAGCCGGAGAGCCTCTAATGATCTACGATGTCGTAGGTCCGATATGCGAATCAAGCGATGTCTTCGGCAAAGACGAAACGCTTCCGGCTACGAAGCGCGGCGACCTCATCGCTTTCCGCAGTGCCGGAGCCTATGGCTCGGCAATGGCAAGCCGATACAATATGCGCGATCTTCCAGGCACACTTGTCAGATAACATTTCAATCCCGGCTCATATCCCGAGTCCGGGATTTATTTTAAGCGGGAAGAGAGGAGAGTGAAGGGGGACGCATTAGTGTGAAAAGAGGGAGGAAAAAATGAGGATAGATTTGGATATTCAGACAAAAATAGATAATTTTGTAAAAAATTTCATATTCCATCAACGAACGATGAAAAAAGTATTGCTACTCGGCTCGGGAGCCCTCAAGATAGGAC
>JAIECF010000235.1 GCA_029068655.1 Muribaculaceae bacterium
ATATAACGCTTGGCGTAAGGAAAATACAATTATATATAGCGCTTCTATACGAGTTGGAGGGAAAGGAGCTGAAGTTGATAATTACCATGCCGGAGGTGTAGGATATCCAATAGATATCAGATATGGAAATATTAAAGGAGAAGGAAGAAATATCACAGGTGAGGAATTCGCCTATCATCCTTCATCTGGATTTAAGATGATAGGGTTTGAGATTCCTAACTGGAATGAACTTCGTGAATATATCTATCAACTAAATCAAATAATTGGCGAATTGAGACTGGTTGCGTGGGATATTGCAATAACCCCCGATGGATTTGATTTAATTGAGGCGAATTGTTGCGGAGATCCGGGGTTCATGCAAACGCCTTCACAAACGGGATTCAAACAATTGATTAAAGAGGCATTATGAAGCTAAATGAATTAATGAATCCCAGAAAGAATGAGTGGGGATTCCTGCAGTTGCAAAATTGTATCCTGAATATCGCTGCATATATAGACAAGCTGTGCAAAGATCATGGAATAGAATATTGTTTGATGGGAGGAAGTGCGTTAGGAGCTGTTCGTCATAAAGGTTTTATTCCGTGGGATGATGATCTTGATATCTTTATGCGTCCTGAGGATTATGAAAAATTTAGAACGATTTTCCTAACGGAAGGAGACCAAAAGAATTTCTATCTTCAGGAATGGGGAGCAAGTAAAGGAAGAGTTGTTATGGCTAAGCTTCGCCTTAATGGCTCGCATTACGTTGAAGAAAATTTAGAAGGCCTTGATATACATAAAGGAGTTTTCGTTGATATATTCATTCTGCATTCGTGTCCAGACAATATCATAGAGCATTGGTGGCAATACCTATGGTCTCGATACATTGTTATTAAAGGACTGGCTAATAGAAACTACAAGAGAAGGGGAATAATCGGCAATATAATACTTAAACCTCTTGGTTGGTTGCCAAATAGGTTCTTATTAGATTTCTCTATAAAGCAAATATATAGAAAAGCAAAGAAAGAGACAAACTATTATTGCCACTATTTAGGAAGGGCTGGATACAGAAAGGGATTGTATAAATCAAGTCAATTTAAGAAAACCAAATATCTACCGTTTGAGAAAATAAAGTTAAAGGTTCCTGAAAAGGTAGAAGAGTATTTGAATGACAGATGGGGGGATTATATGGCGATACCATCTAAAGAACAGATAATATATTATCAGCACAGCTGTGATTGGGTCGCAGAAGGTGCCCCTGATGGTATGGATAAGAACCATAAGTATGTTGATGAGTATAATCTAATCGGATAAAGAAAAGTAACATAATATATTGTTAACCGCTAAGGGATGAAAAGAATAGTCCTATTTAGTCATAAAGGTGGAGTAAGTAAAACCACAACAATTTTTCATATAGGATGGAAGATTGCAGAATTAGGCCATAAGGTATTATTGGTTGATGCTGATTCTCAATGTAATCTGAGTTCTTATTTTCTGGGAGGAAAGTTCGATGAGTATTATTCATCGGAAGAAACAAAGAATAACAATATTAAGGATGGAGTAAGTGTGGCTTTTGAATCTAAACCAACACCTATTACCGCTCTAACTCCAGTACAAGCAGAAAGAAATAAAAATCTTTTCTTGATGCCAGGGCATATGAATCTATCGGAGTATGACGCTACCTTGTTGGTTTCTATGACAATCTATTGGCTTTAAAAGTGCCGCATGAATACATTGCCGACCTATTGAGAGCTCAATTGGTGAATTCGGTAAGTGCGATGGACCGTTATCTTCATGAGATTGTAAGAAAAGGCATTCTCTTATCATTTAATGATTCATCACGGCATACGTCCAAATTCAAGGCTTTTGGATTATCTGTAAAAACAGTGATAAGGCTATTGGAAATTGAACGAAATGCTTTGCCTGCGCCCATGATGGAAGAAGATTCGAAAGAATACTGGATAAACATTGAGGTTTCTAAATATCTTAAAAACTTAGCTTTCCAAGATCCTGAAAAAATTAAGGACGGATTAAGCTATATTTGAAGTGAAGAGCATAAGTTTCAGAAGATAGCAAGTGAGATGTACGAGAAGGGTCTTTTTAGGTTCTTGCGATCAGAGACTAATATACCAAAAACTGAAATCTATATGTAATAGGCGTAATCAGATTGTTCATGAAGCGGATTTTGATACGCTTAGTGGTTCAAGACGCCCTATAACCAGACATGAAGTTGTTGATACAACTAAATTCATTCAAGACTTTATTTCTACAGTGCATACACTTGTATCCTAAATATCAATATTTAATCGCTACTTGTAATTATTTGATTTATTTTAATTCGAGCTTATATTAGACTCCAGGTAAAATAGAAATCCTATGTCAGAAAAATACTCAATCGTAACATCTGTCTATAAAAACGATAATCCACAATTTGTCGAAAGGGCCTTAGACAGCATAACTACATTGCAGACACTCCCTCCAGATGAGGTGGTATTTATCATTGACGGTCCAGTTCCTAGTTTGCTTGATTCTTTGATAAGACACCGTGAAAAAGAGTCGAATGGATTGTATCATGTCATTTGGCTTAAGGAAAACCTAGGTCTCGGCAATGCTTTGAGAATCGGAGTGAAGGAAGCCAAAAATGAGATTATCGTGCGCATGGATTCGGATGATGTGGCTGCTCCAGATAGATTCCAAAAGCAGATCGACTATTTACTCCAACATCCGGAATGTGATATTGTAGGAGGACAGATCTCCGAGTTCGTAGACGATGAATCGAATATCGTGGGCTCTCGCATTGTACCTTGTGCGAATGATGAAATCCATAAATGGATTTTAAGACGCTGCCCATTCAATCATATGACGGTAGCCATGCGCCGTTCGAAAGTTCTCGAAGTAGGGAACTATATCGATTGGCATTTCAATGAAGATTACTACCTATGGATAAGGATGGCGGAAGCCGGCTGTAATTTCGCCAACCTTCCCGATACCCTCGTAAACGTCCGTGTAGGAAAGGATATGTATGCTCGTCGAGGAGGTTGGAAATACTTCAAAAGCGAGAAAGGTCTACAAGACTACATGCTAAAGAAAAAGATGATTTCTCTTCCTCGCTATGCATTCAACGTAGCAGTACGCTTCGGAGTGCAGGTCGCCATGCCCAACTCCCTCCGCGCCTTCGTCTTTCAAAAACTCTTCCGCAAAAGCAAGAAGTAACTTTGACAAAGACGTTTTATTTATGACTGCTCGAAAAAATCGAGCATCAATTTTATGTTATGGTAAGCCCCGCTTACCATTTTTCGTTTTCAGAGCACATCTCTCTCATAAAATGGTACTACCGTCTCTTCCGTGAAGAAGAATCCTCCTCCTCACCATCCCCCCACCTCTTCAATGGCCTCCCAAAAAACGTCAAAAAATAACCCTTGGGAGTAACTTCCTTCTGAAATAGAACATTCTTTGAAAATCGGAAGTTATATTGAAAGAGAAAGAAACTATCTATTCCATTATGATTAAACAGGGAGTCAAGACATTTTTGGAAGTACCTCATAGTGGTACACTAATGATATCAGGTGCGTGGGGTAGTGGAAAATCCTACTTCGTAAAGCATGTGCTTAAGCCATATATCAAAAACATTAAGTTTGATGAAAAGAAACATACAACAAACTCTTCTCTTACAGGTGAGATTCTGAAGATGATTCAGGATACTCTGGATGCAGAAAAAGGAAAGTATTCTCCTGTCATAGTCTCTCTTTTCGGCAAACATGATATCAAGGAGATTGAAAAAGCTATAACTGACCGTTGGCTTGACGAGCATACCAGAGGTGTTATGAGTAAAGTTGATGTCCTCACCGATAGTCTTAAGAAAATATGGGATAAATCAAAGAAGTTAAAGGACTGGTTTGATCTTTCTGATACATTGGATATGAGACAGAAGATCAAAACGTCATTCCTTCCTAAGAATACCGTGATAATTCTTGATGACCTTGAGAGAGTGAGTGACGAGATCAAGGAGGTCGAGATTTTGGGATTTATCAATGATTTGAGTGAGAATCTCGGTTTCAAGGTGATTCTCATTGCTCATGAGGATTATCTTAATACAATCCACAAGAAGCATCTTGATTTTAAGGAAAAGGTTGTGGAGAAGACTCTTAAATTCAATGCTGATGTATCCGGGGCTGCTGAATCAATGATTAAGGAATTAAATGACGATGACTTCACTACTTTTATGAGAGGAGAGGTCATCGCTTCCTCGTTGAACCCTCAGTCTGTTTTCGCACAGCGTAATAAGAACTATCTCAAGGAGCTCTCCAACCTTAGGACTGTAAAATTCGCCATATCACATTTCTATAGATTATACAGGCCGTTGGTGCAGTTCTTCAGAGAAGACCGAATTTCGGAAGTGGACGAAAACGAGTTTCTTAAATTCTGTTGGTTTACAGTTCTTGCTCTCTCTATAGAACTTAAAAATAATCGGATTTCATGCGTCAATGTCAGGGAATTGGATGAGTTCTTCTATCTTGATTCCATGGAGATTGTTTTTCATCCTGAAAAAATAGAAGATATAGATGATAATGAAGTAGATTCTAAGTTTGATGCAAATGGCATTCCAAAGGAGGATGCAAAGTATAAACGATGGTTCTACGAGTTCTATTTCAAATCACGTTCTTGTGGGCTTTTGCCTATTTCATCCCCGGAGTTGATTGGGTATGTAGTAAACGGAACCAATATAGATATGACTAAATGCGTCCATGATTATGTCAGAGACAAATTAGCGTTGTCTCCAAAGGTAAATCTCGCGGATAAAAGTCTTGAACGATTTAGTCAAGGTCTTCTGTCAATGAGTAATGAGGAGGCCGAGGAATGCTTAAAAAATCTGGCAGATGAGACAGTAAAGGGTGGATTCAGTGAGCTTTCCTCTTTCATCAATTCCGGAGTATATCTATATAATTTTGGCTCGGTTTTATGCGGTTGGAGCGGAGATGATATTGAGAGGAGGTTGAAAGCGGGAATAGATCATTGGTTTGATACAAATACATTGGATCAGTCTTCCAAAACAAGATTCAGATCAATCCATGGGATGATTGATCCTGCGATGCAATGGGTCTACGATCATATCAAATCCAAAATCTTGGATCTGGATCGGCAGGAGCAGGCTCAGGCTTTTTCTAAACTTTTAGAGTTATTCTCAAAAGATACCAGAGCCTTTTGTGTAGAGATTTGTCCGGAGGTGTTTTCTGCTAAGTCATCCTATGGAGTGACATATTTTATGAATCATCCGGTTTTGAACCATGTTCCAGAACAAGCGATTATAGATAAAATAAAACTCATTACTGTGTCTGATGCAAGTGCGTTGGCTGAGGTTGCAAAACATAGATACAATATTGACACTGACGGTGCCTTGCTCGCTTCGGAAAGACCTTTCTGGGCAGTTGTCAGCAAAGTATTGGAGAGCCAGCCGGATATCCTGACAATTGGAATGATGATGGCCAGAAAGAACCTTTATCACATAGCGAAGAACCTTGGAGAGGAACCACCTATGGAATCTTGATTGACCCCATACCCACCATAATTCCAATACAATCCGTCAATGAGTCCCGCTTTCAAATTCGCAGACCCTATTGATAGGTTATACTCAAAATTTATTCTGACCTAAGAAAAATCGTTCTGAGAATTTGCAGAATTACGAAACCTTTACTAATTTTGCAAAAGTGAATTACGGAATTAATCTTGACTGACATGAGTAAGATATTGAAAAGTATTAAATCCTGGGGTGCTGATTGGTTTTCAGTCGGCTCTTGGGAAGATAAATATTGGCATGCCCCTGCAAATAGTGTGGCTGCCGGAGATCCGGCTCATGGTGTTCAGACTTCACGCGATTCCGATTGTCTTCCTCCGGTGATCAATATCGGCAATGAGCCTGTAAAGACATATGAGTTCCATCAGTTCAATGTAGATGGATCCTCAATGTCTCCCGAACGCATTTCAAACGGAGATACATTGTTATGCTCTGTCGTTTCCCAAGAGGATAGAGGGTCGATCCCGAGTGGCCAGTATGTCATAGTCAAGGCTGATAAGGATTATTATGCAAAAAAGCATAAGGAGGTCAGGTTTGATCATAAGTTACGCCGAACTGTGACTTTGGTTGGAAAGCAGGAGTCATTCGAGCAGCTGGTTGCCCGGCTGGAAAGTGAAGAACTTGAAGATTCTGTTCTGTTGGATTGTAATCGGACGGCCCTTAAAGAGAAGTTTGAGGAGAGCCACAGGTATTACGAGGATTTTGACTCGATGATGCTATCCGTTACATATCGCGAAGGGCAGATCAGATACTCGTTCCATCCTTCTTCCCTGATTGAATATAAGGCGGTTTATGTGGTATCGCCTAAAAAGGGTATGAACAATACCCGTAAACTATAAGATTGGCATGTCTCAGGTAGATTGTGTCAATCTTCTGGCGTTCATACAGATTGCCGTCGCTTTTGACTTTGGTCTCCTATGTCTGAAAGACACTCATATCTTCAAGGATCTCCACGTTGATCTACTCAATGAGTTGGGCGACAAGGTTCGACCTACACGCGAAAGCCTTGAAAACAAGATAGAGCAACTCAAAAACGGCAGCAATCAATATCAAAGGAAGACGCAAAAGCCAGAGTTGGAGGCAAAGTTGAGGAAACTTATGTATCTTGTGGATTCTCAACAGGCTAATTGGGGTAAATACGGTGTTATTGGATTAAGTGCCGGGATTTATGGAATGTTGGTGCTTCTCATAATTGGATTGAAGGGATCTTCAATGGATTCATTCTTTAGGGACTTTCTTTTGATTTTCGCTCAGTCCCTGTTGATTTGGGAAGGAATTGCACTTTATCAGATAGATAGAATACAATCCAGCCAGATTCCAAAGATGGTCATGATGAAAAAACTAATCGTAATCTTGGGCATAATAATCTTTGCTGGAGTAATGACGGCTTTTGATTGGTCTTTCAGAATCTTCCCTAATTTCCAACTACCATTTATTATCCTAACCATTGTCATTGTATACCTGCCTGTTTTCGTCTATCTATGGAAAGTCTTTCGCCAGAAAAGAATGATTGACGAAGCGGAGGAAGACTGTAGGGAAGCATTGCGCAAAAATAGTTAAGATTCTTTTGATTATACAAGATCTAGCGAGCTCCGCACTCATTGAGTGCGGAGCTCGCTTTCTTTATAGAAAGACTTTCCGTAACTCAGTAAACAATCTTGCTGACAGCTGATAACTAATAACTGACAACTCCCTCAACATGACCCTAAAATACATTTTCGACAGGCTGATGGCTCTCATCGGCCTTTTGTGTTTATGGCCTATACTTCTCGTCGTGGCTATCCTCATACGCATCAAGATGCCGGGTGGCCCCGTAATTTTCAAACAGAAACGCGTAGGCCGAAACGGTAAGCTTTTCACAATGTACAAGTTCCGATCCATGACCGTTGGTCACGGTGGCTCTTCTGTCTCCGTAGCGGGGGAGAGCCGTATCACACCACTTGGTGCGAAGCTCCGAAAGTATAAACTCGACGAACTTCCGGAACTCTGGAACGTGCTGATCGGCGACATGAGCTTCGTCGGCCCTCGTCCCGATGTCCCCGGCTACGCCGACCAGTTGAAAGGGGAGGACCGAGATGTTCTCAAACTCCGTCCCGGTATCACCGGCCCTGCCTCCCTCAAATATCGCGACGAAGAGGAGTTGCTCGCCAAGCAACCAGACCCCCAGAAATACAACGACGAAGTAATATTTCCTGACAAAGTCCGCCTAAACCTCTACTACCTCCACCACTACTCCTTCTACAAAGACATCCAGATGATCTTCGCCACCGTCCTCGGCCGCCGCATCAACTACGCCAACGAAACCATCTGATAACCAAAGTCAACTTTATTCAGGTCTTAGACTAAATTTTAGTCAACCAAAATCAGGCTAATACATCAAAAAAAGTCTGTGTCTTTCTGCAAGTTCCGAGCTGTAAGATCCGCGCCTCAATTCCCTCCTGTTCCGACATCCTCAGCCGTTGTCGGGAATCCCGGCCAATACCTGCTCATTCTTATTTATCAACGTTTTAGCGCGTTGCGGCCAGCCCACTCAGGGGCTCCTGCAGCGCGCTCCTTTTTTATAGGACCTAAAAAATGGCTGACACTGCGTAGCCCATGGAACGGAGGCTTCCCAGCCTCCGCCGTGCAGTCCCTCCCAAGCGGCTTGTACGCAATCTGACAGCTGACCGCTAAAAACTGATTGCTAAAATCTCAATTAATCATTAATAATTAATCATTTATCATTCGATAAACATGGACCGTATATACCTCTGCCTTGCCCACATGAGCGGCAAGGAACAGGACTTCATAAAGGAGGCCTTCGATACCAACTGGGTTGTCCCCATGGGACCCAACGTCAACGCATTCGAGAAAGACCTCGAGCACTTCGTCAATAAAGTCGAACCTGAAGCGGAGACAACGATAACAACGATGACAACGACGACAACCCTAAACAAAAAGGTCGTCTGCCTTTCCGCCGGAACAGCCGCTGTCCATCTCGCGCTGCTCGCATGCGGCGTAGGCCCGGGCGACGAGGTGCTTGTGCAGTCTTTCACTTTCTGCGCTTCCTCACACCCGATCACATACCTCGGCGCCACCCCCGTCTTCATCGATTCGGAGAGGGAGACCTGGAACATGGATCCAGACCTCCTCGAGGAGGCCATCAAGGACCGCATAGCTAAGACGGGCAAGACTCCGAAGGCGATCATTCCGGTAGCCCTCTACGGTATGCCTTATCAGATCGACCGCATCATGGAGATCGCCGACCGATACGGTATTCCGGTGATTGAGGACGCTGCCGAAGGTCTCGGCTCCCGTTTCAACGGTCAGGTGCTCGGCACTTTCGGCAAGTACGGAGTCCTCTCTTTCAACGGCAACAAGATGATCACGACCTCCGGCGGCGGCGCTCTTGTCTGCGACGACGAGAAGGACAAGAACGAGATACTTTTCTACGCTACCCAGGCCCGCGAGAGCTATCCCTATTATCAGCACGAGCACATCGGCTACAACTACCGGATGAGCAATATCTGCGCTGGCATCGGCCGGGGACAGATGACTGTTCTCGACGAGCATATCGCCCACCATAAGCATGTCCAGGAACTGTATTGCGAACTGCTGAAGGACGTCAAGGGCATCACTATGCACTGCAACCCCACCCCCGCGGATTTTTCGTCCAACGTTCAACGTTCAACGTCTAACGCAACCTTCGACTCCAATTTCTGGCTTTGCACCTGTACGCTGGATCCCGACTTGAAGGTGAAAGGACAGGAGAATGCATATAAGAAGGTTATAACAGGAGCTGTGGGGGGAGCCGCCGGTGTGACGCACGCCGCTTCTACGGCTGTCACTGATTGCCAGCCCAACGCCAACGTGGAGGCGATGCGAGTTGCCCTCGACGCCGCAAACATCGAGGCCCGTCCGTTGTGGAAACCCATGCATAAGCAGCCTGTCTATAAGAACGCCCCGGCCTACACCAACGGTGTCAGCGAATCGCTCTTCGCCGTCGGCCTCTGCCTCCCCGCCGGACCCTACGTCACCGACGACCATGTCCGCTACATCGTCGACGCCATCAAATCTGCAATCTTTTAGTTGTAAGTTGTAAGTTGTAAGTTATAAGAGAGCGGACAAGCGCGGGATTATACCAGCCAACTTACAACTTATAACATACCTCATCTCTGAGATAATCTATATATT
>JAIECF010000236.1 GCA_029068655.1 Muribaculaceae bacterium
GTTCCATCCCCAAGAGGGACCGGGACCCCAGGCAGGACCACCCCAACCCCAAGACCAGGATGGACCCCAACCCCAAGACCATGAAGGTCCCCAGCTCCAAGACCATGAAGGTCCCCAGTACCAAGGATCATACCATCCACCAATGCTCCAACCTCCGAATCCAATGTTCCATGCCCATGGATCATAGTATCTGTAATAAGGCCATCCATAACCGTAGGTCGGGAGGAAAGCGGGAGTAAGTCCATTGTATACGATCTCCACGTTGCCATAGGAGTTCTGAAGTACATCTGCAAGCAACTGGGAATTATCGAGCACAATTGTCGGGTTATAGTATTTCTGAATCTGCTGAGTATATACGAAGTCTTCCTCAGAGCTTACCTTAGCACCTATTGTATCGATAGGCGTGGTATAATACTGACCTCGTAGATTATAAGCATCCACATCCATATCGCTGAAGTTCTCGATATAGTTGGGATTTTTCTTCTTGGCACCGACGAAACTGTCTTTCTTAGGGTTGTAGTATATATCGTCAACATAATCGTCGGCAAAGACGGCAACCGGAGTCACTGAGCCCAGCGCCACAGACAAAAGGAGTAGATTTTTAAATTTCATAGCGCGATTGTGTTAGTTTTTATTAATAAGACAAATAACATGTCAATTGGTTTAACATCATTAAAATCGGAGGTAAAAATCCTTGGCAAGATTCCGATAGGCATCGGTAGGCTGCCCGGGAGCGATCTCAAGAGTAAGGAAATCCTCGTGAATATCTGTCTGTGGCTCTCGTTTAGAAAGACCCCATTGAATCAGAACTCTCTTGTAAGGAGCAGTCTCATGCCCTCTTACAAAACACTTCCTGACGAGTCTGAATCCAAGGCATCCTGCATAATCCTCAACAGAGTCTGATATATCTGCCGGAATCACCATAGCTACATATCCATCCGCATTCAAAAGGTTTCTTGCACCTTTAAGCAAAGATAAAGGCGAGAGAGCACCTTGATGTCTTGCTTTTTCCCTTGCGGTGACCTTCTCTGTCACACCGGAATCGAAATACGGAGGATTTGAGACTATGAGATCGTAGCCGTAATCATTCCCGGAGAGCTTAGATCCAACATCGCCATAGCTACACAAGACCGCTCTGATACGTGAAGCCCACGGTGATGCCGATATGTTATCTTGAGCTTCTTCTATGGATGGAGCGTCAATATCGATAGCATCAATAATTGCCTCAGGATATCGCTGAGCAATAATGAGTGATATGAGTCCGCAACCTGTGCCTACGTCAAGGATTCGACAGGAGCCTTCAGCGTAAGCCCAGCACCCGATCAACACTCCATCCACACCGACCTTCATAGAACTACGATGATGGCTTACTGAGAATTGTTTGAAGCGGAACTTTGAAATTGTTTTGCTCATTCTTTTCCTATTGCTTCCGGAAAGCCGATTTCATAATCAACGACTGCGTAAAGGCGGCAGAAAGGCGTCTTCAAGATAATCAAGGGTGTAATCGTCTGCATTACCATTGACAGCTGCTACATCGAAACGATAATAATATGACTTATCCTGAGACAAAAGGTATGAATTGGCACCACGCACCACGTTTTTAATCTTATCCGGTGTCATCGCCTCAGTTGGGTCAATATCACGGTCGGAACGAGCTTTGACCTCAACAAATATCAAAGTGTCTTCTTTTTGTGCGATGAGGTCTATCTCACTTTTGGATGTCTTAGGACGCCAGTTACGTTCCCTCACGACGTAGCCTTTGGAAATCAAGTATTCGCAGACGATATTCTCCGCTTGTCTACCCCATTCCTTGGCGGATTCCCTCTTTCTGTCGGCCATATTTATAGCATGTCGGGCTAAAAGGCCTTGAAAGACATATCAAGTCCTTTCACACTATGGGTCAAAGCCCCTACGGAAATGAAGTCAACACCTGTCTCGCCGTAGTCACGGAGAGTATCGAATGTTATTCCGCCAGAAGACTCAGTCTCAACCCTTCCGTCGACCAGAGCAATTGCCTCACGCGTAAGTTCCGGAGTAAAATTATCAAACATGATTCTGTCGACACCTCCGATCTCAAGAACCTTTCTGATGTCATCCAGATTTCTGCATTCAACCTCTATCTTTAGATCTTCCTTGCCGACCGACTTGCAGTATTCCTTAGCCCGACTTACTGCCTGCTCTATGCCACCGGCGAAATCCTCGTGATTGTCCTTGATAAGGATCATGTCAAACAGTCCTATTCTGTGGTTTGTACCACCTCCTATTCTTACCGCTTCTTTTTCGAGCATACGCATGCCTGGTGTCGTCTTGCGGGTATCAAGTACCTTGGTATGTAATCCTTTAAGCTGATCTTGATATTTATGGGTCATGGTAGCCACTCCGCTCATACGCTGCATGATATTGAGCATAGTGCGTTCAGCTATCAAAAGGCTCCTTACCGGACCTTCAGCTATAAAAGCAATATCACCGGGGTTAACCTCAGTGCCATCTTCGATGAAAATCTGCATCTTGATCGAAGGATCAACCTTATGTAGAACTTTCTCTGCTATAGTAACTCCCGCAAGTATTCCTTTCTCTTTGATTAGTAGTCTTGAGCGTCCCATCGCATCAGCAGGAATAGTAGACAAAGTAGTATGGTCTCCATCGCCTATATCTTCGGCAAATGCAAGCTCAAGGAGAGAGTCAATAAGTTCATCTTTAGTTTTCATATATCAAAAAACTTCACTAAATTTGCACATGAAATGATCTGGAAGGTCACAAAACTACTTCCATGATGCAAAGATAATAAAAAAAATGGATATTTTGCTGATAACCGTAGGAAAAACGACGACAGGATACATTCAGACCGGAATAGATGAATACTGCAAGCGTCTAAGACGCTATGTGCCCTTTTCCATGAAATGTCTGCCAGACATTAAGAATGTGCGCAAACTCACTGAGAGTCAGCAAAAGACAGAGGAGGGTAAACTTATACTCAACGAACTTGCTGTATCGGATTACGTAGTGCTTCTCGACGAGCGTGGAGAGATGCTGTCATCGCGCGGCTTTTCCGAATTTCTTCAGAAAGGAATGCTGGGAGGAAAGAAAAGGATGGTATTTGTAGTAGGCGGCCCCTATGGCTTTTCTCATGACGTCTATAACAGAGCCAACGCAAAACTGTCATTATCGAATATGACGTTCAGCCACGAGATGATACGGCTCTTCTTCACGGAGCAGGTGTATAGAGCGATGACTATACTGAGGGGAGAGCCGTACCACCATGACTAATCCTAAATGCATAATTTTGATGTACAGCATCACGAGACGTGCGTCCGATCGAGGAAGATTCTGATGGTCTGTCGGATGAGGTCAGGACACGAACGCGCATCAATATTCATTTCTTGCATTCTTCCTTTTTCTTACATTTTTCAGAGGACTCACCTTTGCAACAGGATTTCTCAGGCTTTTTTTCATCACATTTTCCGCAACAAGCCTTTTCTTCCATCTGTTCTCCGGCTTTAGTCACCTTATAGTTTAGTTTTCCGAAAGCTTCTGCAATTTTGGCTTCATCGGTCTTGTCTGCGTCATAGGTGACGGTAACAGTCTGATTCTTGAGGTCGGTTTCAATTTTGTGAATACCCTTCTCAAATCTGAGGTTTCCTTTTATTTTGTTTTCGCAGTTCTGACAAGACATTTTTGGAGTAGTAGTCACTACAAGTGTCTGCATATCCTTAGCGTAAAGAGAAGCTGCCCCTAAGAACAGAATGCATGATATCAATATTTTTTTCATCTCAAGTAGGAGTTTATTATTTAATTATTTATTCTTAAAAGTCACTTAACACGTTTGAGGTCAAGAAACTTCCTTTCATTATAGTTTCCCGAAATTCAGTCGTATTCCGATATAGGCCATCGCTCCTTGTACCGGACCCCATATCATTGTCGAGTCAAAGTTTGAACTCCAAGGATTGCTGCTGCAGATGATGGGATTCTTTTGCCGGAAACCTGTAAGGTTCTCCCCTCCCGCATAGATTGAGAAGTGTCGAAACCAGCGGGTCACCTGCATGTTGAGCTGGGGGAAAGCCTTGAATCGCTCAGGCCAGGAGTAAGTCCCTTCGGCTGTCTGATACGGAGCCGGCATACGTCCTCCGCCGTTGAAGGCGAGAGTAGCGTCAAATTGCCAGATATCCATCTCGGTAGAGAAAGAGGCGGTCAGAAGCGCCTTATATTTAGGAGTGAGTGGTTTTTCGAGAAGTTTTCCTCCAAAGGTTGTCTTGACATCGTTGAGTCGATATGCCGCTGTCACGCTTAAACCAAAAGAAGACTCATAAGTGGCATCTATCTGGAAAGTATGGGAATACGATCGTCCTTGTAGATTTGCTATTGTCAAAGTATGAGGATTCGAGTCGTAGTCCACATTTACCTGCCGGTCGAAGTTCGTAAAGTAGTAATCAGCATTGAAGCGTATGAAATGAGAGCCAAGCCAAAGGGTATAGTCTGCATTTATCCCGTAGTTCCATGATGCCTCCTGATTTAGGTTTTCAACAACCATCTGGCGTCCGCTTGCAAGCAGATAGTTATATTCCGCCCAACCGAAGACTGTTCGGTACCCCTTCCCTACCGAGACCCTGAAATTGAGGTTGTCTACAGGTGTAAACCGGATATTACATCTTGGCGTAGCAAACCAGCCATAAAGAGAGCTATGGTCTCCTCGTATTCCAGCCATCGCTGTGATCTTATCGGAAGGTTTCCATGTATATTGCGCATAGCCGCCGAACGTATTCTCCGATTCATCAAGAGGGGACATAGTCAGCGAAGCGTCGTTGACTGTCCGCAAATGCTGATAAAACGAATCATGATTGAAAGAAAATCCAGCTGATATGCTGTTGCGGTCGTTGAAGTCCGTTTCGAATATCAGTTGAGCGTAACCATTCCATTCATCCACATTGTATGCTTTCAATCCGTATGAAGCGTCAAGAGAATGGAAAGACCCGTTGGCCATCAGGGCAATATTTGAATTGTGTTGCCGGTCAAGGATAAATGCATGCTTCATGTAAGCCTGCACCCTATCGGTTTTCATGTAGATTCTATACGGATTCTCTATATGTGGGGAATGTACAATCTCACCAGCCTCGCTCTTCTCGTCGAGAAAGCCCACTCCCCCATGGAAAATATATTTGGGTCCCACGTATTTCCAACGGTTGAATAGGTTAACCTGACGGATGTCGGGCATATCGGCAAAACCATCATCGTTGCCGTCATGGCTCATAAAACGGTCTTCGAAGTGAGCGAGGAACTCTGTTGCGAGGTTCGGAGTCAGTTTCGTATTAGCATCCACATTGGCCTCTAACTTCAGGTCAGAATCGACATATGCATTTACGGCGACTCCTGCAGGGTCATCGGGTTTGAGATATTCGACATCTATCTGTCCGGACATGGACTCGAAACCGTTTTTGACGGAAGCCGATCCCTTCGACACGCTGATGCTTTTCATCCAAGGTCCGGGAACGTATCTAAGAGCATAAGGACGTGCAGCTCCACGGAAATCGGGCATGTTTTCAGCCAACAGCTGCACATAACTGCCGGAAAGACCAAGAAGCTTGATCTGCTTAGCGCCGGTGCCTGGGTCGGAATAGTTGACATCGACGGAAGGATTTGTCGTGAAACTTTCCCCGAGGTTACAGCAGGCGGCACGGAAAAGCTCTGTCTGGTTGATTTGAAACGCATTTTCTGGCCCGGACAACTTTAAATTTCCAGCCCGTTTCTTCTCCAAGGTAAATTCCTCAAGCTCCCACTCCGCAATTGAGTCCGGCTCAGATACGACTGTCTGCGCTGCCAAGGAGGCAGTGGACATAAGTATAGTGGTTGTCAGGAGAATCTTTGTCATCTTTTTGATAACGGCATGTGGGCGCCCAATATTGCCAATAGTTCAGGATAATGCTACCGGTGTCTACGCTGTTCGGCTTGAGAGCGGATGATGCCATTAAAAATCTGACCTACGGGGAGACCTAACTTCACTTTTCCGACTTTTACGGTCGGGGTAACAATGGGTTCGAATCTGTATCTTTCAGTTCCGAAATTCTGCACGGCCTGCGCTCCGACATCCACACCGAATGTCTCGTTGAATTGATAGCTGAGATATCCTCCGAAGTTGGAAACTTTATAGAAGCCCATCATCGCTGGTTGCATGAACATTCCGTTACTCATCATAGGGGGCTTTCCAAAATAGTAAGTTCCGAATGCATTAAAGGAAAGTTTTGGAGAGAATAAATATTGGAAGTTTCCGTTTACTCCATATTGTGTATGGAGTCCATTGAAGAATCCATATTTATTCGCCAATCCTCCCATATAGAATGAAAAGTTCCCTATACTTTGACTGAAACCAAAACTTCCGCTGTCAATCTTCATTAGGCCTGGCATAACTTCCATGCTTCCTGCAGCCACCAATCCCCCATTCCTCCAAAGTGGAATATATGCAGTCCCAGGTTCAGGCATATTCTTAGGAGGACGGATTGTATCTAAAAACACATGCTTATTTAGGTCCAGGCGACTAACAGACTCATTCATACCATAAGGTAATGGTTTATTAAGCAATAAAGCGCTACCTGTTTCCTTAAGGTCATATGAGGATTTAGCCACGCTATCAGGCACGGCATATGTCTTAGCGACAATGTCGTTTATAATCTCCTGCCCGAAGCATGTGCCCGAAGCAATGTAAAACAGAATTAATAAAACATGTCTCATATCCAAATTTTTTACATATGACGCATCACCGATGAAAAAGTCCTATCGACCTGGCAAAGTTATATAAAATTTTTGAATTAAAGGAACAATAGTTGTGTAGGAATTTGTATTGGTTGTGGATTTTTACTAATTTTGCAAGTATAAACATCTGACAACATGAAAACTAAACTATCCGCTCTTATCCTTTTTCTCCTTTCCACTATTGCAGTCTATGCCGAATATATCGTGCATCCTTGGGAGGGCAAGACTGTAGCCTATTTCGGCGACTCGATTACTGACCCTCGCAACAAAGCGGCAGACTCAAAGTATTGGAACTACCTTAAGCAGTGGCTTGGAATAACACCATATGTATATGCAGTAAGCGGACGGGAGTGGAACGACATTCCCCGCCAGACCAACCAATTAAAGGAAGAACATGGTGATGACTTCGACGCCATCCTTATCTTCATGGGGACAAACGACTACAACAATGCCGTGCCAATCGGAAGATGGTATGACGAAAAGATTGAGGAAGTGGTATATGGGCACCGGTATGAGAAACGACCGGAAGCACGTATGCGACGCACTGTATGTATGGATCCGGATACTTACCGTGGACGCATCAATATAGCCCTCGATTCCCTGAAAAGGACATATCCCACTAAACAGATTGTGTTGCTTACTCCAATCCATAGGAGCGGTTTTTATGCTAATGAGAAGAACTGGCAGGTTCCGGAGGATTACGCCAACCGTTGTGGAGAGTATCTTGATGCGTATATTGAAGCGGTTATTGAGGCTGGAAAGATCTGGTCAATTCCGGTAATAGACCTTAATTCACTTTGCGGACTATATCCACTTCATGACGGACACGCGCAGTATTTTAATAATGCTGAGACAGACCGGCTGCATCCGAACAATTTTGGCCATCAGCGCATGGCACGGACGCTATACTACCAATTGCTGACTCTTCCTTGTACATTCTGAATTAATTGAGAATCAATAATTATGGTGTTGGTTCCATATGACCAAAAACAAGACAATACCATAAAGCGCCTCTCCGAGGCTACTGAGTTTTTGAGAGGCTTCCCCAGGCTAAAGCCTGGGGTTTAGGCATAATAACAGCTCTCCGAGCTGTGAAGTCAGCTTCAAAGTAATGGAACATAAAACTGAACATCATAATTAGTAACATAGAAAACTTTTTATTGGAATCTGTATGGAAGGAGAGAATGAGAGATTGAGGTTTGAATGTGCTTTTTCGGAGAAGACAATAAGGAACAATCGCTTATGGATTATAATATACACCATATTAGTAATACTTATTTTATGCTTAGCCATATGGAGCTCAGGGTTGACACCGTTGAATATATGGTTTAGTTTGGCTCTTATAGTATTTACTGTCCTTTTGGATGCCTACAGTATCATTTACGTAAAGAGATTATCAAGCGGGAGCTATCTTGAGATTACTTCTGACGGCATACTGAAATGTGTGTACAAAGGAAGGAAAGAGGTTAGTTATCCCATTAATGAGATAATATCAATAGAAAAATCACCATTTAAGGATGCTCGAAAGAAACGCGCAAAAGTTCCGATACAAGTGGACAAATACGGTGACCTATATCCTTCGGAAGGAGTATTGATCACTTTCAACCGAGCATGGATAAAGAGTATCTTTCCTGTCTATTTTAATCCTGCAAATATTGAGGGTTTCATATATGCTATCAATGAGCGGATAAAACCTGCGGGAAAATGCAGTAAATTTGAGGGAAAAGATTGATGGATTGAGAAAAAATGATTATATTTGTGGTTGAATAACTAAAAAGGTTTGTCAATTCCATGTATTCATGTATAGTCAATACCATAAAGCGCCTCTCCGAGGCTTCTGAGTTTTTGAGAGGCTTCCCCAGGCTGAAGCCTGGGGTTTCGGCATAATAACAGCTCTCCGAGCTGTCAAGTCAGCTTCGTAAATCGGAACATAAAACTGAACATCATGATTAGTAACATAGAATACTGTTTATAGGAATCTGTATGGAAGGAGATAATAAGAATCTGAGGTTTGAATGTGCTTTTTCGAAAAAGGCCATGAAAAACAATGCTTTAACTATTATAGTCTTCACTATTATTATAATGGCGATCCTTAGTTATGTTTCATGGAATTCCGTTAATTTTAAATTAAGCTTATGGTTTACCTGTATATATATTTTTGTTATTCTCATTACTTCCATAATTGGTATGTTTTCCGTAAGAAGATTAGCAAAAGGGAGTTATCTGGAGATCAGCTCAGATGGACAATTGAAATGTAAATTCAAAGGGAAAAAGGAAGTAAGTTATCCTATAAATGAAATCAAAACCATAGAACCGGCAACTATTAAGGATGTCGAAAAGAAATACGCTACTTTCCCGATTGTACTCAACATCAGAGGTGATGAATTATACCCAACTGAAGGAGTATTGATTACTTTCAACCGGAGCTGGATAAAGAGTGTCTTTCCGGTTTATTTCAATCCTAAAGATATTGAAGGTTTCATTTATGCTATCAAGAGCCGTATGATACCATTAAATTTGATCTGATTGATTTATCATGAAGTAAATTACTCATAAACTCCATATTTTTTCTAAATCAAATACATGAACCGACTTGTTATCTTCATAATTCTAAGCGTTGCCGCTTTCACAGGCTACTCCAAACAAATTTCAGAACAAGAAGCCTATGACAAGGCTCAACAAGTACTTAAAGGCAAAAGGATAAAGGAATCTCCAATCCCAGATGCTATAGTATTCCGTGCACCATCCTCCAAAAATATTCATGTCTTCAATGCTGAAGATAATGGAGGTTTTGTCATCATTTCTGGAGATGACCGCATCCGTTCCATCCTTGGATACTCTGATACAGGTTCGATTGATTTAGAAAATCTTCCATGTAACGTGCATTGGTTGTTGGACGGCTACGAATCAACTATCAGTTCGCTCCAAGCCAGCGAAACAGCAAGTTCTTTAGAAACTATTACACAAAACTCAGTCAGTGATAGACCAGATATACCAGCCCTATTGAGTACAGAATGGGGACAAAATGCGCCATTCAACAATAATTGTCCAATACTTAACGGCCAACATTGTCTTACCGGATGTGTGGCGACGGCCATGGCACAGATTATCAACTATCATAAGTGGCCTCTGTGTGAGACAGCCGAGATACCCGGATACACTACGTTTACAAATAAGATAATCTTAAATCAACTTCCACCCAAAGAATTCAATTGGGAAGACATGAATGATCAGGAGTTGGCCGACCTTATGCTGTATTGTGGACAATCAGTCAATATGAATTATGGACTTCAGGAATCCGCCACATCAAGCACTCGGGTGCCCCACGCGTTGACAGATTTATTCAATTTCAGTAAAGGTGCATTAGATGAAGAAAGGAAGTATTATTCCAACGAAGAATGGATTGAATTAATATATGATCAATTAAAAAATAAATATCCTGTCTTTTTTCGTGGAGAAGGACATACCGGAAGCAGTCATGCATTTATAGTTGACGGATATGAAAACGGCTTATTCCATGTAAATTGGGGATGGAACGGCAATTATAACGGATATTTCTCACTGGATGATTTGAATCCTACCGTAGACAGTTCATATTCATTAAATCAAGAGATGATTTCTTACATATGTCCGCCTGCTAAAGTAGAGGACACCACAAAAAGTAAGATCGTTGTGCACAATATAACATGTAGTCAGTCACATATTCAAAGGACTGATAAAAACGCAGCGTTTCCTCCGGTTCGAATCAGTGCCATTCTTGCAAGTGATCTGACAATAAATGCTGACGTCCAGATAGGATTTGCCATGTATGATGGTGACGAAATAGTGAAAGTTCTATTGGAGGAAAGTTGCCTAATGTACCCTTCAGACAACGATCTAAATCATTATGAAGACATAATTTTTCCCGCTGACATACCAGTTGGTTCCTACCGTTTAATGGCAGTCAACCGAATGACTGATGATGAAGGCTGGCTTCCTGACTCCAAAAGTCACGCAAGATATATAGATGTGAGCATCACTGATAACGATATTTCTTTCCAACCCGTGAAAAAAGGTAACGACGGAGTGGAAAACATTAATTACGGATATCCAATAATAGATGGTCTTAAGTATCGTCTTGTATCTGAATATGATACCTATCGAGCATACCTTCAACCATTGGATGCAGAAACAGATTATCCCGAAGAAATATTTATTCCGGATTATGTGGAATACGATACATTCAGATTCAAGGTTTTTGGAGAGGAAGGTTATCCGTTTTTATTAAACAACCGTGTAACTTCCATATCTTCTCCTGTATCTTTAAATATCTCCGGATGTTCGAATCTGGAAAGCATTGAGTTCAGAGAGGGCGTATTAAACACAGAAAAGATTTATGACTGTCCTAAATTGAAGAAGATCAGTTATCCTGCCTCATGCAGAGTTATCCAGCAAATAGGGAATTGTCCTTCATTGTCAGAAATATCTTACCAAAATCTATATCCACTTGAATTTATGAAAGATGAGTCGGGTATGATTTTGTCTGAGCAATATTTACCGGCACTTTCGGATGTATATTTTCATGGAGATGAGCCACCGTTAATCGAAAATGGAACAATTTCAAGTGATACAGCTATCAGGATACATATCATACAAGGTTTAAAAGATGCCTATATCGTATGCGGGTGGCCGGAAGCTAATATAGTGGAAGATATCAAAGACGTCGCTGAATCTGTAAAATGGGATTATATAGGATATGATGAGGACTGTGACGATGGCATTCTGGCATATTCCAGTGAAAATGATGTAGAATTGGCCATGAAGATAACTTCAGAAGAATTTAAAAACTACATCGGCTGCAAGATCGTGGCTATTGAATATTTTTCTACGAAAACTTTGATTCAAGATAATTATGCAAAGAATCCTGATTATGTATTTATCACAGAAAAGGATAAGGATTATGTCATTAAGCAGCCTACTGAAGCTGTAAGAGGATCCTGGACGAGAGTGACGCTTGAGACCGCATACGAAATATCAGGTGAAGATATCTTTGTAGGTGTCGGAAGACATGGAAGAATACATATGAACTGGGCTAATTATGACACCTGTGCCGGAGGTTTCTGGTATAGGGCAATGGGAACAGACTATTCGCAGGAAACCCCTGGATTATGGGAGCATAATTGCGGTGATCCTGACTTAAACTTTCCGATGCCGATCAGAGCCATCATCCAGGGAGATAATCTTCCTTCCGATATAGCAGTACTCGAAGCCGAATATGTGATAAATAAGGAAAAACCTCTTTCTGACGAGGGAACCATTTCATTGAAAATACGAAATAGATCGCCGCGCCTTATAAAGAATATTGATTTTGACTTATGTTACGACGGGAAACTTAATGAAACTGTAAGTGTCTCCCTTCTCCTACCGGCCAATCATGATGGTTTGGTAAAGTTAAATCCTAAGAATAAAAGATTTAATACGCATGTCATAGATTTGGATTTGGAAAAGATTGACGGGACACCGGATGCGGTGCAGTCAAACAGTAATAAGTCATTGCAATTACTATCTTCTGACCTTGATCATTATCCAAGAGTGACTGTAATGGAGAACTATACAAGTGCTAAGAATGGTAGTTGTGTAAGAGGAATCGCATTGAAGGATTATATGAAGACTAACTATCCTGATAATTATTTGGTTGTTTCAATTCATGATAATGATGAAATGAATGTACAGGATGATTCATATGATGAATTCCTCAAAAAAGTAACGGAACCATATTTTGAATATGTGAATAGATCCGAATGGAATATAGGTCTTCCTTTCGATGTTAAGAATCTAAAGGATTCCGGAGAGGCGCTCGTGAGGTCTGAGGCTGAGTATTCAAAAGATGGGAGAATTAATATCGTCACAAATACTTCATTTAGCTTGGATCATGATGAGAACGAAGGTTTCACACTCGCTTACGTTCTTCTTGAAGACCAAGTTGGCCCCTTTATGCAGGTTAATAATTATTCACGACCGAACGCAGATGAAAATCCTAATGATTATATGGACTGGTGGTATCATCAGGAAAATAAGGTTACTTATGAATTCAATGATGTTGCTCGTACAATTCAAACATATGAAGGAATTGACAATCTTTTTCCAAAAAATGTAGTAAAGGATGAGGTGTACGAAGCAAGTTATTGCATGAAGATACCGGATTACGTGCAAAACTGCGAAAATCTTAAAGTGGTGACTCTGCTAATCAATAAGAACAGTGGAGAAATTATTAACGCCGATAGCTCTAGAATCACAGGTGTGATTCCAGATATGTCTTTTGAGTTGGGCGATTCTAACGGAAATGGTGAGATAAATATCGCAGATGCTGTAAATATAGCTAATTTTGTAGTGGGGAATGAAGTAGAAAAATTCCATTATACAGCTTCAGATGTAAACAATGATGGTAGTCTGACATTTGCTGATGCGGCTGCAACTGTTACGCTGATTCTTGGACAGCCTGTAAAAGCAGCTTCTGTTTATAAGAAAGTCAATACCGCTACCCTGCGTTATGACACTGATCGGCTTTATGTCGACAATGTAACAGTGAAAGACGCCGACCGAACTACGATTTCCCTTTCACTTGATAATATTATGGAATATGTGGCCTTACAGGCTGATCTCATACTGCCTGAAGGAATGGTATTGGATGATGTGATGATTGGTAAAAGACTTGAGAGCTCACATAAACTGACGTTCAAGCATATTGATCAAAATACCATAAGAATCATTCTATTTGACTTAAGCAATCCTACTATTATAGAATCAAACGATCCTATACTTGAGATTATAGTCAAAGACCATTTGCATGCGGGAGAAATAGAATTAACTAATATTATAGCCTCAGATTCAATGGCTCATGATCATTGGCTAATTTTTGATAAAGAGTCATGTGACGTACCGACTTCTGACTATAAGGTGAGAGATAATATGATGAAGGTCATACCTCGTCCACATGGTCTAAACGTGACAAATTCAAAATCTAAAAGAATAGAGATATCTTCAATAGATGGCAGAGGAATAGTTGCTATAATTGCGGAGACTGAGGATCAAAGAATTGACTTACCTTCTGGAATTTATATCATTAAAGTGGATAATGTCTGTGAGAAGGTAATAGTAAAATAAAAACGACGCGAAATGAAAAAGAACATATTTAAAACTCTATGCATCTTGATGCTGACGTTGATTATCGATCAACCGACAGCTTCAGCTGATAATAGATTTATCCTGAATCCGATTGAAGTTACTGCAGGAGAAACCTCTACTCTTTCTATAGAACTTGACAATGAGACTACATTTTATGGATTCCAGGCCGATATTTTCTTTCCTATAGGCATTGAGGTTGTTAGAGATAACAGTAAATCAGATATATGTCTTTCTGATCGATTTGATCAGAGTTTTAGTTTAATAAGTAACTTATTTGAAAATAATCATCTTCGTCTGGGGGCATTCTCTTCTGCACATAAAGCAATAGAAGGTAACAATGGCATAATATTAAATATAAAAGTAAAAGTATCCGATTCATTCGAAGGAGGAGACTTAACCATAAATAACATTTTATGTATTACTGAGGACGATCAGGATGTAAAACTTTCCGATGTATCTACTTTTATATATGGTGTTATACTTCCTAATGAGCTTAAACTAAACCATGATTCAGCACAACTTAAGGTTGGTGAAACTATTTCATTGACAGCAACAATAATTCCCGAAAACTCGTCAGACAAGTCTGTAACCTGGACCTCATCGGATGA
>JAIECF010000237.1 GCA_029068655.1 Muribaculaceae bacterium
CTTGAGGACATGAAGGTGCTTGTAAAGCAGAAGACGGGACGCGCCATGCAGTGCAAGCCCGTAGAGACCACCGACCGAAAGACAGGCAAGAAGAAGACACGATCCGGCTGTTCCGCCATACGCGAGGGCTGTCCCCCGATAAAGCCTGACACACGGATCGAGGATTTCGAACCGTTTGTCAGATGGCTCAATGGCTATGGCATTTCGGTTATCAGCATCGACCTCCACCATGACGAGGGACACGCCGACCCCGACACTGACGACCTGAGGCAGAACCACCACGCGCACATCATTGTCGACTGGCTCAACCATGAGACCGGAAAGACCGTCAAGATCGACAGCAACGTGTGCAAGGAGATGCAGACCGTTCTTGCCGAAAGCCTCGGTATGGAACGGGGCACGCCGAAGGAGGACACCGGGATCGAGGGGCTGTCGGCTATCGAATACAAGGAGAAGATGGCAACGGCACACGTCAGGCAGTTGAAGCAGGAGCAGCAGGAACTTGAAAATCGGAAGTCCGAGCTATTGAAGGAACAGGCGACCAAGGAAACGGAGATAGCAGAACTTGAAGTCCGGCGGATCGAGAAGCAGAAAGCACTCGATGCAGAGAGCGGCAGCGCGTTGAAGAGCGGCCTCGCCAACATCTTCGGCAAGGGGAAGTATGCGGAGATACAGCGTGAGAACGTCCAGCTGCAGTCGGAGATCGAGACCGCCAACATTGAGCGAGACAAGGCTCTGATAAGGGTGGAGGAAATGGAGGAGCAGGTGGCGCAGATACCGAGGCTTGCGGAGGAACGCGCCCTAACCCTCACTTCTTCCCTTCAGTCGCGGTATGACGCTCTGTCTAAGGAATACCGCAGTCTTGAAAGTGCTACCGCCACAAGGATAGAAAGGCTTGAACGCGAGAAGTCAGACATTCTCGCAAGACTTAGGGCTATGCTCGATATGTTGCATGAGAAGCTTAAGGAGGCGGTCAGGGCGTTTATGGAGTTCTCCAAGTCGGTGTTAAGGGAGTTGAGCATACGGCACAGGGACACGATTGTGGAGTACCTTGCCGACAGTCCCGATGTCAGGAACGCGGCCCACACCCTGAAGGTGTTTGCGCGTCCATTCCTTGAAAACCGTCAGTTCGACAAAGGCAGCAAGGAATTGGATCGCCTGACCTATAATTTCCCTTCTGTCCTGGAGGAAGTGAACCGGACGCAGAACCGAGGATTCAGAAGGTAAACACCAATTCTCTGAAAGAATTACTAAAACATGATAAAAATTTAGTAACTTTGTATTTTGAATCTGTAAATGAAAACAAAATGGTTACTTTGAAATCCAAAACCGCCAAACTTATTTTCGCTGTAATTGCTTGCCTCTTGGTATATTCGCTCTGGATGAATGCATGGCATGTGTATGTATGGCTTAAAATTCAGGGTGGCACTATACTAAGTTCATTGGTAAGAGACATTGTGATGGCGATCGCTGTGTTGTTAGGAACGTATATTGTCATTCAGCCAAAAGAAATTTGTTCTTTCCTTGGTCTCAATTCCAACTTCTTCAAAGGTTTCCTTATCGCAGCGCTTTCAGTATTACCGTTATATGTAGTTTTCCCTATAATCGGATCAATAAATCCTGACCTTACTCTGTCACTTCTAATAAGAAAAAGTTTGTTTCCGGGATTTATTGAGGAATTTGGATGCAGGGCATTTATGTTTGGTTTATTCTTTAGATATGCAAAAGTAGGTTTTATATGGGCTACACTTCTACCTGCTGTTTTATTCGGACTCGGACATACATATCAGGGATATGACTTAGTTTCAAGCATGGCAGCATTTGGAGTTACATTTATAGCAGCATTATACTTCAGTTGGATGTATGCAGCATGGAACTTTAACCTATGGGTCGTATTCGGGCTCCATTTTTTGATGAATGCTGCCTGGGACATATTTAATGTAGCTGGAACAGAAGTGGCCGCAGGCGGCTTAATATCGAATATAGTTCGGATTGTAAGCATTGCTTTAGCAATCGGTATCACAATCTACTATCATAAGAAAAAAGGAGAGAACGTTTTTGATTATCCTATATGGTCTTTCTAAAAGATATCCCATATATTTCGGACTTTACATTCATTGTAGTGTAAAGTCCTTTTTTTATCCCATCAATACATATAAAGAAAGACCTAAAAAAGACTTTTTGCCCCTTATTTGTACTTTTTATCTGTAACTTGCAAATTTTCAGGGCTTAGAATTTTTGTATTCCAACTCTTTTGCGTAATTTTGTATATTAACCTCTCCTTATATCTCAAGTTTATGAAAAAATTACTCATAGCAATATTACTCGCATTAGCCTCACTATCTTCATTTGCACAGTCCGCAGATGACAAGGTAGGCGATATGATGAATAACAGTCAGTGGTTTGAGTTAAGAGATTTCCTTAATACAACCACCGACTCTGTTACACCTTTCTTAAAAGATTTCGCCGAGGCTATGTTGGCTCACTTCTTTAACAAGCCCGAAGAAGCGGTTAAACTTTCCTCGGCTTTGATAAACAGTGGTAATTTAGACCTTGGCAATGTACTCTCAGTAAGTCAGCTTATGGCTATTGATATGGGCACATTGGGTAAAAATGAGAGTGCAGCTCTAATGCTCACGCAAATTGTAAATCAGACCAAGCAGTATCTTGATTCTGCTACCATTGCGATTTTCGATAATCAAATTGAACGCCACAAAGCTCTTTCTAAATATAATCCTTACCGTATAGTGAATAACTTTGGGGTTCATTCCGTACCTATGAAGATAGATACTCTCACAATGGTTGAGTCACAACCTCCTATCATGGTGGCTTATCTTACTGATTGCCAAATCAACGGCAACCAATGTGATATACGTTTTGATACAGGTGCCGGCGTAAACGTAATATCTTCTCAAAAGGCAAATGAAATGGGGCTAAAAATGCTAAATGCCTCTATGGTGGCAGGTGGTACACGAGATGTTGCAGGTGTACCCATTGCGATTGCAGACTCAATATGTCTTGGAAATGTTACAATCTACGATGTCCCTTTCCTCGTTTTAGATATTCGTACTGGTCACGACACCCTCGATGTTCAGTTACAGCGTACTGATATTGTAATCGGTTATGAAGTGATGAATGCATTGCGGAACGTCAAACTCGATTTTGAAAACTCGTGTCTTATGGTATCGGATAAGTCCTTTGTCCCTGCCTTTGAGAAACCAAATATGATGATTGCTAATGGCAATCAAATTGTGGTGCAGGGCAATGTTAATGGCTATCCTATGCTTATAGATCCCGATTGTGGCGATGGTTCATTTGGCATATTCTTTGCGAATTGCTGGCCTATAATGAATACGTTTGTAAAAGAGGGGCAGGAGCCTCGAAACGCTCTGATGGGTGGTAGTGGTGGTTACGATGAGATTCAAATATACAAAATTGATGATGTGCCGCTTACTATCGGGTCTACTACCATTTCCATACCTCAAATTGATTTATCTGAAAAATATCAACCTACGGATGATTATCAAGTGCGTATTGGATTAAAGACATTTATACTCAACAAAAGTGTATCTTTCGATATGGAACGTATGATAATGTCATTAATAAGATAGCTCATAGGTACTTTATTTCGTGCACATCAAATCCGTCCATAACTTTGACCTACCAACCTCAATGTTATGGACTTTTCTTTTTAACCGACGTCCTCAATATCAACTCCGTGGTGTACCTTCTCTATAGCTGAGGAGTAAACCATAATTTTCGGTAGCAATGTCTGGGTGTTCTTTTTTAATAGTCTCTGCAAGATGTGTTTTTGTCGTACATTCGCGTTGCTTCGGTCTGACTTAAAACACCCTTGCAAGGGGAAACCCCTCGACCCGATTCCAGATGAAAACAAGAGCCAAAATTGGCTCTACAGCCTATTGAGCACCCCAAATCGCCCTATTTTACTGCGTTAAATATTGTAAATATAAATAGAATAAAGTTAATACGCGAGTGGGGTTTAAGCAGAAATTCCTAATTTAGCCTATATTCTTCTAACTGCCTGAAAACACAAAACTTACGCAAGGGAACACTTTTTTGCCCTATCCTATAAAAATCTGTACCTTTCCTGTATTCTTTTCTATAAATCTATGCTGATTATCAGCATAGTAAGGGCTTTCATATGGATTCCACATGGAGTATCACTTCGTTATTTCCCAGGAGTCGATGTTGTTGCGTTGAGTCGAGTAGTTGGCGGCGATCTTTATTATGGTCTTGTCTGAATGACGGTATGGGTCGACATAGCCTTTATCCTCGATCTGGTCCATGGCCTTGATCACGCTACCGTCGGTCTTCAGTTCGAAAATATAGATGAACCGTCGGGTACGCAGCATAACATCCATCCGCCCGCTGCATGTCTGCTCCTCGGCACGAGGCAGGAATCCAAGAGCACGGAATATTATATAAATATTGTTCTTGAAATAGCTTTCACGCTTCGCCATCTCTGTGTTGCCGTAGGGATTACCCTCGAGAAAGGTCTGTAGAAGTTCCATAAACCTGTCCGCCTCTCCATCTATTACGGCGCTCCGCATCTTGACGAGCAATCTATCGCATTCAACATCAGTATACCCGGAATAAATTGGAATAAGAGCCCTGGAGAAGCTCTCCGCCACCTCCATATTAGGGAGTCCGAGAGTGTAAAGCCTCTTTTCCTCATTGTAACTCTTTATGGTTAGATAACCTGTTTCGAATAACAATGCCACAGGATTATGGAGAAAGGACTCTTTAACACTTAGCTCACTCTCTACAGTCTCTATGTTGTCAAGGTCAGGCAAGAAAAAATCATCCCGCCTCATAATATTGATAAGATATGAAGGAGTACCGCTCTTAAACCAGAAATCGTTTACTTTCTTTGATTTGAGTGCGCTTAATAGACTGAAGGGATTATAGATATCAGGACTCTCCTGGCTGAAATGATAGCCATCATAGCAATCCTTAAGTAACCCAAAAGCTTCTTCATACTTAACCTTTGATTTTATAGCAAACTCTTTTATCGAGTCTGACAGATATTCCTTCAGTTCCTCTTCGGTGATACCACATATTCCGGCATATTCATCTTCAAACGAGATGTCTGTTAAGTTATTGGCCCCACTGAAAAGACTTGTGTGGCTGAAACGTGAGACTCCTGTGACGAAAGCGAATTCAATATATCTGTCATACGATTTAAGCACTGAGAACACTGCCTTAAGAGTCTGCCGGTACCGCTCATTCAACTCGGGCCTGTCAATGGTATTAAGAAGAGGAGCGTCATACTCATCGATAAGTACTGCCACCTTTTGTCCTGTTTTTTCATAAGCATTCTCCAATAGGTTTTCAAACCTCTGGGGAAGTTCTCCCACATTCGGATCCCGATCATACTTTTTTTCATATCGGGAGAAAGCTATGTCAAGGAAAGCATCCAACGAGCTCTCTGACTTGGCATCCAAAGTATTAAAGGAAAACTTCAATACGGGACATGGGACTCTATGCTCCATGTCATCATATATTGCAAGTCCTTTGAAAAGATCCCGTCGGCCCTCGAAATAAGCCTCCAGAGTACTCAGGAAAAGACTCTTTCCAAACCTTCTCGGACGGCTTAGGAAATAAAACTTGCCGAAATTCCTCAGGCACTTGATATACTGCGTCTTGTCAATATAAATGTACCCCTCCTCAATGATGGTTGAGAAAGTCTGTATTCCGATAGGATATTTCAATGTCTTTTCCATAATTCAGCCTGCTTTTTTAATAAAATACTTTCAAACCCTAAAGTTAATAAAATTTTCTCAAAATGCAAAAATAACGTCAACTCAGTCTCAAAAACCGATAGTTAGAAAAAAAGACCTTCACTTTCGGATTAGAAAGTGAAGGTCTTTTTTAATCATATCTATATTTTGGAGCTATTTCATTATTTCGGAAGAGTCTATGCATGGAATGCCCATGTTTCGGAGGTCGAAGATATTGGCTTTGGCAACTTCTTCTGATGCTGCAGAGCAGCAGTCTGTCACTACGATTGTGTTATAGTCAAGCCCCATAGAGTCAACGGCGGTAGAACGTACACAATTCGGATATTGAGTGCCTGTAAGATATACGTTCTTTACTCCGAGTCCCCTGAGAATGATATCAAGGTCCGTCCCGAAGAATGCACTGAAACGCTGTTTGGTGATTGAGATATCTCCTTTCTGAGGAGCTATCTCATCAGGAATTGAAGCCCCTTTTGTCCCTTCGATACAAAAGGGATGACCTTCTTCAAAGAAATGACGACGGAATAATTCTGCATCGATGCCTGAAATACGATGTATTCTATATATGTAGATGACGGCCCAGTTGTTGGCACGTCCATAATCCAAAAACTTCTTAATTGCAGGAAGAGTAGCATAAGCGCCTTCCACTCTCATTGGCGAATCTGGAAGGACAAAGTCATTTTCCATGTCGATTACCAATATTGCGTTTTCGGCATGCGTGAGCATGCCATCAATCTTTTCCGGTGTTTCCATAATATTTTATTTGTTTCTAAACCCTTAATACAACAAATGTCTTGTCCTCAATGTTCAGTAATAATATGAAAGGGTCCGCTCCCCCATATTTCCACATAAATCTCAATCATATAATTACACCTTAAAGGGTATAATTTAAAGAATCTGCATTTATTTTATACCCTTTATGGTGTAATTTAAAGATATTTTATTATCTTTGTACCCCAAAGGGTATATTATGACTTACCATCAATTCCACGTTGGCGGGAATCCTGACGGAGGATGATATGGGCTATGAATTCCGCTATAACCCTGATTTCCTCAAATCGGATAAAGCAGAAGCCGTAAGTCTTACACTACCTCTAACCGAATTACTCCGACACATCTTTCGCGAATACGGAAAGAAATGCTTGGAAAATAACAATAAATAATTGAAGTCGTCAATTCTCAACATTTGTTGAGAGTTTTTATCTCTATTTTCTGTAACTTTGCATCAAATCTACAACATTTAAGCAAATGAAGAAACCAATAATACCTTTACTTTTCATAGCCTGTCTTTTTTTGGCAGCGTGTCATAATTTTGATGAGCCGAAGAAGGCTGCCTTTATTACCAATGCAGGGATTACGGAAAATGGGGAAACGCTTTCCCCAGGCTCGATCATTCATCTCGAAGGCAATGGATATCTTGAAACAGATGATGTGATTTTGAATTTCTTCTGGGAAACAGGAGACAAAACAATCCCTGAGGGATCCATTAAAGGATATCGTGCTACAGTCATATCAACATCAGCCGATGGAATGACAATACAGATGCCATATAGAAAACCAGCTTCCCGTGTCGAAGTCAACCTTATGCGAAGCGGCAATTTGATGCATATCGGTAATGTAAATCTTACCGGTGGCCTTACTCCAAAAGAACTCAACCTGTATGGCATATACAATGCAACTAAAATTAAAACTTCACTTGAAAAACAGATAACAAGGTGGGTTGATGAAAACAACAACACAAGTGATCTAAAATCATGGGCACTGGGCAAGCAACACGATTTCCATTCGGCTGTGGGAGTATATCGCGCATACGGCATCTGCGGATTGTCAAAAGAAGACGGCAATCAATATCCCTATTTCCTTGATCTATGCACTCAGGAATGGAACAGGCTAAACGATTTCAACACCATAGCGCTGTTCAGTAACGGTAGCGTAATCGGCGCGATCCAAACCCGTGACGGTAAGCTTTATGGAGCTAACAATGTCTCAGATAATCTGGAGCGTTCGCAAGATTATTTAACGTCAAGATCATCGTCACCCGCCATGAGGTTTCAATTACCTGATGGAATAGATGCAGAACAATTCGGAGAGTATCCCGGAGCTTACACAGAAAGAGGTATGCTTTTGTCTGCCAACAAAGGAAACGGGAAATGGATTCCGGTATTCTTCAATCCATCTTCAGGATTTCACTTATCAGATGAGATTGAAGCAGAAAGGCTGATTCCTTTCGCTTTACGTCCGTTTACCAAGCAATCAATCTCAAAGGATGATGGTGAAAAACCGCAATGGATATCAGGTTATATAGTGGTTAAAGAGGAAAGCGATAACGGCTTTAAGAGTTTCTTCCATGTTATGGATGACAAGCTATCCCTTTCCAATGAACCTATAGCCGCATTTCCAAACAAGGCCCTTTCAGCTGCCGCAAATCCTGACAGACCGGGAACACTGACTGTTCATTTTGAAGCTTCTCGCAGTGGAAACATCACATCCGAATACCACTTTGATAAGCAAGAATGGACTCCGATCAATGTATTCGGATCATTTGACGAGATTGTCTGGATTAATTAACCTGCAATCATCAAACAGCAATCCATTAAAACCGCATTACAATGAGATATTTAAGCCTTCTTATCTGACATTCAGCCTCATTATATGCTCATGCCATCATAATGAGCCTGCTTTGGAAATCGTTTTGCCGATTTCAGAAACATATGTTCCAGCCACAATAGAAGTCAACCCCAATGATATGGAAGATCAATTTTAAAAACCGCACTCTGTTGATCATATATATGTTGTATGATTATTCCATAGACACATACAATAACAGGTATTATCGCAATACAAAAGAGAATTCCTAAACTGGGTGGTGAACATAGGGGCAGCGTCGATTACAGACGTTGATACCGACAATAATATGCTGACAAGGTTTGCCATACTTGTTAATAAACTGCCTGCGGATGTGGATTTCCAATCGTGGTATGGATTAACGAATCTCGGTTGGTTTCCCCAATAATAACACAAAAATAATATCTGTAATATATAAATTTTGTCTATTGCGTTTTCGGCATGTGTGAGCATGCCATCGATATTCTCCGGTAAGCCACAGTCGTCCGGTTTTCATTTATCGCAATTTATCGCAATTTATCGCAAATTGCGATAAATTGATTTTTATATTATTATAATTCAATTACTTAACTAAAATAGCATTTGATTTCATAATCTGTTTTCCTGCCATCTAAAAACGTCATTCAGTATCCATACCAGCGTTCTACACCCTCATCTGATACCTGAATATGAAACCTTTTTGCGAAAAAAATCCAGCAGCGAGGTTGAGTTTTGACAATGTTGTGTGTCTATAGGATAAACGACAAACAATAACAACAAAATGAAAACTATACTGAACATATTGATATTGTTGACGATGGCATTCCCGTCGAAAGCCTACAGATATTCGTATGCATTCAAGGATACCCCCATATCGGAGGCTATCGTCAGAATCAGTAAGGATCATCCGGACATAAACATATCCTTTATCTATAAGGAACTGGACAACTATAGGACATCTGCGAAAATCAACAGCGACGATGCCTTCGACGCTCTGCGCCAGACAATAGGATTGAATCCAATATCCGTAATCCGCAAGGATAAGAATTACTATATCGAGGCTCTGCAGCACGGCAAGTTCAAATATACCGGACGAGTCATCGGCTCGGACAATGAGGCGGTGGTCGCAGCCACAGTCATGTTGCTCGCGCCAAACGATTCAACTGTGATAACATACGGCATGACGGATGATGCAGGACGCTTCTCGATACCTTGCGACCGACAGGGAGTGATAGGGAAACTATCATGTCTTGGATACAAATCTCTCATGAGAAAATTCGACACTTTCTCAGTCGGAACAATAATCATGCCTGAAAGAGCCGTGGCACTCCGTGAGGTTAAGGTTGACTCCGACAATGCATTCCTGTATCCGGATAAGTCTATATATCTCCCTTCTTCAAGACAGAAGAAAGCCTCAACTGATGCGATTGACTTATTGAGGCATATGGCGATACCCCAGATTGTAATCAATCCTATAGACGGAGAGGTAAAAGCTAATTCCGGCAGAACCATTGCACTCTACATAAACAATATGGAGGCGTCAAAAGAGGAACTTCAGGGATTGAACACTCAGGATGTGCGAAAGGTGGAATATCTGGAATTTCCCACAGACCCACGATTCCAGGGCGCAGAAAGAGTCATCAACTTCATTGTACAGGAATATGAATACGGCGGCTATACCAAAATAGGAACAGCGGATGAAATCCTTATTGGATTTTCAAACAAGAGCACACTCTACTCAAAATTTTCATTGAAGAAATGGACTTTCGACCTCTATATGAGTTCCAACAACAAGAACAATCACCATAACGGTAATTCTACGGAAGCCACATATAGCTTAATCGACAATTCAGGAAACAATTACCAACTGAAACGGACCGAGACCTTGGAAAACAGTCATCTCAAGCAGGATGTGTTCCCTGTCACCTTACGTGCGACACTGAATACTGATAAAATTCAGGTAAGAAACACGCTTGGCTACACCCACAGCAATACTCATGCCGACAATCAGTCAGGCATCCTGAAATATGACCCGTCTAATGGAAAAGACTACACATTCTCCATTCAGAATCCGGTCATAAGCAATACGTGCGCCTACAACGGAATGTTATATCTTTCACTTCCTAAATACCTTTCGCTCAACATAACTCCTAAATTCACATACACCCACAGCAATGACCGCTATCTGTATGAGACATCATTTCAAGATGAAGCCATCGTAAGAAATGCATGTGAAGATGCCTACTGGTATCGTGTAGATGCAACCCTAAGCAAAAAGATAAACGATTATAACACGATCGATTTCGGAGTAAACGGTGGTGAATGGATAAACATACTAAAATATAGTGGCACCAACAATTACCACGATTCATTTCATCTTGGATTTGCGGCAGCACTATTAGCCTATAACTACAGGAATCAGAAAATCAATATGAATGCAAGAGCCGGCATATGCCATGAACCATCACGTATCAATGACATAACCGACAAAGTCACCTATCCTTTTGCCGGCCTCAGTTTCAGCTATTCTCCTAATTTCAAGAATTCATTCTCATCATATTTCGAGTTTTCCACCAGTACTCCTACCATAAAGGACAGGGCTTCTGACATTCTGATGCAGAACGAATTCATGTATATCACCGGTAATCCATATCTAAAGAGTTACAGCATGTTTGGAGCTATGCTTTCCTACACATGGATTCCTTCAAGACATCTGAATATAAGCGCGTATGGAAACTTTATGGAGTCTTTCAACCGCGAGGTCGCCATATATAAGACGTCTGACAATGTACATGCCTTACTGCGCACATTCGAAAATAATGGCGATATGATCAGCAGCAACTTAGGAGTCTCGGCAAACTGGAAATTGATGGAAGATAAGCTTCAGATATCTGCAAATGCAAAACAGTCGATATTCCATAGCACCGGCATCTACAATAGAAAACTCTATCCATTCACATTTTATCTGCAAGCCACCTATTATATTGACAATTTCTATTTTCAGGCATATTACCAATCTCCACAAAAGATTCTCTACAGTTCATATCCACAGACATATAACTTCCGCAATCTCCACAACATATCAATGGGATGGTCCGATTCACACTGGAACATACGTCTGACGGCATCAAACTTTTTCAACAAAGGTTGGACCGTAGCGATCGAAGACCTTGATACTAAATTATACTCAAGCCGTGCCAACATGCAGGGAACAGACACACATAGCAAGATAAGCATCAGTGCGACCTATACATTCAGCTATGGCAAGAAAGTGAGTGTCGGCAACGAGGTCGGACAGCAAAGTGGTTCTTCATCCGCCATCCTGAAATAATACCGTGAAAAATAATATCACTGAACTTTCGCATGCTCTTTTTTTATCACGCAAAGGCGCAAAGGGTTTATCAATGATTAATGATAAATGATCAATGATAAATTGACTTCCCGACATGGTTTAGCAAGCTCGCAATGAATTGCGGCATGCTGCG
>JAIECF010000238.1 GCA_029068655.1 Muribaculaceae bacterium
ATCGACTGAAAATATTAAATATGTAAAAGCGTGAATCGTATTTCATTTGTACATTTCAATAAAAATCATTATCTTTGCATCATAAATAAATAAGACAACGACATGATGCACTCTACCTCCTCCATATCAGACCGAATTGTAAATCTTGGAACCCGCTCCTATAAACAAAGGCTCGAAACACTCTCTGGCATAGGTATGACTGAACATAAGCTCAAGAAGCTTAACAGGGATCTTGACGACCTCTACGATCTGCTCTATGAACGAATCAATTCTATATCCGAGGCTGAAGTAAGAAGCATCAGCCCGTTGCTTTGTGAACTCATCAAATCTGTAAAAGCCCTGTACGTAATCTGCCGGAAACCAACCTCCAGAATTGTGACAGATAAAGAAACCGAAAAGCTTGGCATGAATTATTCCGCATTGCAGGAACTATATTCCGACCTACAGAATTTTCGCCTACCCTCGGAGAACGACAAAGAACTGAAAGCCTTACTGTCAAAGGCGGCAACCCTTATGCAGCGCATATCATGACAAGGTTCTTTACAACCTCGACTTTCCGCTCCGATCTTTCAGACCTCCTAAAGGTTCGAAAGAACGTCTACACTGGAATTGAGAACGAAATCTACAATGAATTCATTGACTGTCCTATTGAAATAATCCGCAATAACCGAGACATGATTCTCATTGAAGGCGATTCAATAGTCATAAAGCTTCGACTTCCCGATAAGAAGCAACGGAAATCAAGAAAAGACGGATATCGTCTCATTTATCTCGTAGCAAAAGATACGGATATGGTCACTTTTCTGAGTGTATATCCCAAAAACGGACCGTCTCAAAAAATAGACACTTCGAAAGAGGAACTCAGATTGCTGATGGATCGATTCATCATTGAGTTATCTTCTGACATATTGGAGCCGTATCTGCCTCTGTCACTCTAACCCCACTCCAAAACCTAAACTCAACTGACCTCTTTCCTCCTATATAGCCCTTAGCCCCTTGATCAATAAAATGTCATAAGAGCGTAAGCGTCCAAAAATGACGTGTCCGACTGAATCAAAAGTATGTATGAAACGGGAAACATCCCCTGTAGTAGGATTGGAATGGTGGATGGGATTTAGGCGACGGCTACGACAAAGCCCAGCTCGAAATCTTCGCCAAAGTCCGAAATATCATCCATAACGACTTTGGATATTAAATGAAGAAATCGTAAATTATGATAGAATACATCATTATTGGCTTCATCGCCGCCGTCCTGGCGGCGATCGCTGTTTTTAAATGGCGGCATCAAAAATAAACCAATATTGCGATGCGTCACTTGTATAACACTCGTGGTATTATCTCTTACAATTATAGACTTGAAAACTTTATCGACTGAAAATATTAAATATGTAAAAGCGTGAATCGTATTTCATTTGTACATTTCAATAAAAATCATTATCTTTGTGTTGAAAATTATAAAACTCAATGATAGATCAAGAATATACAGGAAAAAATCTTTACCAATATACAACACAAAATGAGCGCCGGGATTATGTGATTCCAGTTGGTATTGCTCACCCTACTAAATTCTCCAAGGAAGACTTCATTCTGAAACTCGACCGAGTTTGCGATAGAATATACGATCATACATATACTTTCTCTTTTAGCTTTCACGGAGATTTCTTAAAAAACAGCCATCCTCATTCTTCATTCGACCGTTTAGCCCAAGATCTTATATTGCGACACCTTCATTCCATTATTAGTAAAATCTACAGTGCACGGCAGACTAACCGTCAGAATATTGTAAGATATCTTAAAGATTTCCTTATGCAACATTGTACAATCAAAGGTCAGCCAATCTTTATGTTGCGACTTGATATAAGGAAGTTCTACCCATCAATTAACAAGGATAGCATTATGACTCGACTGCGTGAGTCATCACTGCTCAGCAATGAGTCTCTATTCCTATTAGATGGTATACTACGACATTCTCCTGCAGGCCTTCCTATGGGAATTAGTGTAAGTGCTTCTTTATCAGAATATGCAATGGAGAAATTCGACAAGATTATTCTTCGCACATCTGGAGTGCTATACTACAAAAGGTATGTTGATGATATAATCGTAATTTGCTCATCCCAAGTAATTGCAGATAAATTATGGGATGATATCCCTAATATGCTGAAAAAATTCAGTCTCTCAATTAACCATAATAAAAGCAAGCGTATATCTTTCTGCAGTCAGATTCCAATATCAGGATATAATCACAACGAAATGACTTATTTAGGTTATACTTTCCGTTTTGATGGCAGTCTCGTAACTGTCCATATCTCTGACAGGAAGATCAGAGAAATAAAGCGGCGTGTGATTGCCTCTCTAATAAATTGGAATAAAACACATGACTTTCGATTACTTGAAGACCGATTACGCTTTCTTACCGGAAACTGTAGGTTTATCAACTGCTATGACTCAATTCCAACCTATTCCGGAATTAAACACAACTACATCCACATCACTCAATCGGGGGAAGAAATATTATACGAACTTGATAGATTCATGCAAGGACTCATAAACTCTAAAAATTCGTCTTTGGGATCATCTTTAAGTCCTCACCATAAACAACATCTTTCAAAATACACCTTTAGTGGAGGTTATCACAATGATATAATACATAGATTCTCTCCCGAACGCATTGGACAAATCAACAGGATATGGTAGACGGACAGAAATTGAATAAAAATCCATATAGGGTACTTCTTACAGAAGTTCTCCCTTATGAGATGCCATTAGGTTTTGACAACTGCCATTTCTTTGAGAATATGGCTACTGAAGACTTTTTGAAAATTATAAGGGATGTCAGATATGTGCCCATTGATCGTCCGGGAAAGTTTAAGATCCCGTTTGATTATCATATTCGGAGAAGCGGAGGTGAGAAAAGCAGAAAGTTGAGTCTTATGCATCCAATGTCTCAACTATATATGGTGGATTTTTATAGAGAGTTTGAAAGTTTTCTTCTCCATTATACTTCCTTAAGTCCTTTCTCCTTGCGTCATCCCGAGTCTATTGCCCCCACATCTATCAGAAAAAAAGGAGGTGTAGATTATTCTAAGGATATGACTAATGACTCTTCGAGCTATCGCAATTATTTCACTTATAGAAAATATGACCAGTCTTATAAATTTTTCGATAGTTTTGAATTCCTGAATCTTGAGAAACGCTTCACACGAATGCGCCATCTTGACATCGCCAGCTGCTTCTATCATATATACACTCATTCAATATGCTGGGCAGTTAAAGACAAAAAAACGGCGAAGAAAATCCATAATGAAAAGAATATTTTTGAGAATAAATTCGATTCACTCATGAGCGACTCGAACTATGGCGAGACAAACGGTATAATTGTCGGGCCTGAAATATCACGCATTTTCTCTGAAATAATATTCCAACGAATTGATCTATTACTAATTGACAGAATCAAACAAACACATCCCAAACTTATACATGGCAGGGAGTATGAGATAAAGAGATACGTTGATGATTATTATGTCTTCTCCAACTCTCAGCCATTGATTGAAGAAATTCAGTCATCCTTAAGTGATGTGATAGAAGACTATAAACTCTATCTCAACAAATCCAAGATAGAAGACTATGAGCGTCCTATGGTGCGATCTGCTCAAATAGCAAAAGCCGATTTGCGGCAAATCTTCGATTCTGTTTTCTCCGCCTGGGAAAAAACCGACTATCATATAGGAAATATCAGTAGGCATGTTCTTGACATAATCAACAGCATTCGCCTATGTATACGTAGGAATACTTCTGACTACAGCCATATTGTCGCTTATGGCCTCACAATTATAAATAATTTTATCCATAATGATCTAAATAAATTCTTTTCACTTCATCCCGACAAACTTGATGGAAATGTATTGAGAACCATTACAGAAATAGCTTTCTTTCTTTTCTCAATGGACTGGTGTCCTTCCACTTCCTATAAGCTTTGTATAATACTAAAATCTATCAGTGATCTATCTGAAGCTAATCGTGTTGTCAAAGCTTCTCTTTGCCATAATATAGTGGCTGAGACTAAACGATGTCTAGACAATATTACAAATACAGCAATGGAAGGATGTACAAACATAGAAGCAGTTAACCTACTTATTACACTTAAAAGTGTGTTTTCTCATTCTATGACTGAAAACACCTTGAAATCTTATTTTAGAATCAATGATGCTTCCAAAACATATAAGTTGGATTATTTCCAAATCTGTGCTCTTCTTTTCTTATGTGGCAATGACCCTGATCTAATGTCTGTCAAAGATATGGTTAAACGCAGTATAATGAATAATCTGGGTAAAATGGATCAAGAAGAAGTAGCAATAAGTGCTGAGCATACCTGTCTTCTGCTTGATCTTATGACATGCCCATATCTTGACAACAGATTTAAAAACAAATTGCTTGAGGGTTTAGGATGGAATAATACCCGTAGCGGAGCCAAACGAAAAGAACTTTCTTCCCCTGGTCGATGGTTTTTTGATTGGAATTGTGCTGAAGCATTTGACAAATATCTTAAACTTAAGGAATATCGACAGCCTTATGATTGAAAAATGAATCTGACAGGGGTAAGCACTGAGCTCTGAAATCTCCGTAGGATCCCTCTGCGATAAGATGGATGACCGCAGTACATATCGAATATTGTGCGGCGCGCAAAACAATACAGAAGATATGGGAAGTAATTCCACACACGTCGACTTCCGTCAGATTCATTTTCAATCTTTTTTGTTTAACAATGAACAACCATATTAATACATTCTTAGATAGATACATACAAGATCCTGACCCTCGATATGCTGTGGCTATTACTGGCAAATGGGGATCAGGGAAAACCTATTTTGTGGAGAGCTGGCTATCCAGACTTAATCGTAGTTTTGAAGTAACCAACGACGAATCAATAGTGTTGAAACCGATAAGCATAAGCTTATACGGACTTAAAAATACTCGGGAAGTAGTTACGGCTATCAACCGTGAACTTTATCCTATGCTATATTCGAAAGGAGCCCAGACAATCAAAAAGATTTTTAAAGTAGTAGGGAAGGTCACATTGAATAGTAACTTTGATTTTGATAATGACGGAAACGAGGACTCTTCATTCTCTATTTCCCTTGATTCATTAGGATTATTCAAAAGCAACGATAAAATAATCGGAGGAGATAAATTCCTGATATTCGATGATTTTGAAAGAAGCTCTATTAATCAAAAGGAACTGTTTGGATTTATCAACTGGTTTATCGAAAAAGCTCATTGCCATGTATTGATAGTAGGAGATTTTTCTCGACTTGAGGCAAAAGACAAGTCTATGTTTGATGAATTCCGGGAAAAAACAATTGGCAGAATATTGGAAATCTCACCAGAATTAGATTCTGCTGTACATTCTTTTATCCAAGAACCATCCTGCCATCAATGGTTCTTGGATAAGAAAGACTTAATTTGTAGATGTTTTAACACCACTACTAACCATAATCTCAGAATCCTCCGTCAATCTATCAGGGATTTCAATGGCATTTTAGATCAATCTTGTAATTATCTAAACAGTACAAACGGAACAATAAAATCAGACTCAACATTTCTGAAAGCTTTCTTTTCATGTTTCATTCTTATATTCACTCTTTATCATGATAAAGAGTGGAAAGGCGTAATCGAATATTACACTAATAAATACTTTTATAAACAGTCTGATCAAGATGACCCAATAAAGGAAAAGATCAGTACTCTACAAAACCAATGCCAGAATATTTCAAATTTTATCAACTATAATGTTCTGGATACAGATTTCATCCGAAACATTGTTTTATTCCTTGAGGGGAAGTCTACTTTAGTAGATTTTGTTGAAGCAAAATTGAAAAAAGAATCCTTAAAGCCTTCTGACTTAGACAGGTTGTCTCTTTATCAAAATCTTGAAGATAACGAATTTAACGAAATATATGATCGCATTGAAAAAGGAATCATAAATCTCGAAATTGAAGATCTATATGAATTAGGCCGATATATTGATCTTTTTCTTCTATTTAATGAATTAAAATTACACCTCATAAAAGATGATGTTTTGATAAAAGTCAAGGAGAAACTTCATTTAAAGATGAAAGCATGTGAAAGTGCAGAAGCAATCCATAATATCAAATCAAAGTTTATCAGAGGGTGCAAATACACTCATCCGGATACTGCTGCTCGATATTCTTTAATACAAGAAATCAACCAATTAGCAGCAAAACTTTGTTATCAAGTACCTAATCGTATGCAATACATATTACGAAATCTTAATGACAGCTCTGTACAACAACTTGAAATAATTGAAAAAGAACAAGTTCCAGGTGATATTTCTACATATGAAGACATCTCGATATTTGAAAACGAAAAATCTAAGGAAGTATTCGATGCGCTTCAAAGGATGTTAAATAGTGGTCGGCAAATATTTAATTTTTTTCTAAGACGTCATTATAATCTTGATTATGCCTTAGATATTGATGCTGATAAAAAATATGGTAAGGATTTAACATTTCTTAAGGAGCTTAAACACCTAATAGATACAAAACTTAAGTATTTAAACTATGGACCTACCTTATTAAGCTATAGCTGGCTAAGCGATACAATCAAGCTATCGATTGAAACAATCACGGGTAAGGGAATCTCATGAAATCTTAGATATCCATTTCCAATAAAAATTACTTATCTTTGCGTTTTAATAAAAAGAAAGAAAGATGTATGGCAGAGTACACATTGAAATTAGAGTCAGAAAAAGACTACCGTATAATAAAGAAGCTGTTAAAGGCATTTGAAGGAGCCTCCATAACGCCGGTAAGGAAAAGGAAGTCCAGTATTGAGATTTCCATTGAGGAAGCACGCCAAGGCAAAGTAGCAGGGCCCTTCAATACAATCGAGGAACTAATGAAAGATCTTCTTGACTGATGTACAAGATAATACGCACATCCCGATTCAAAAGAATGTCATATCCAGCCCGACTGGCTGCTGTATGGGAACAGGAAGACAATATACTGACTCTAATCTTGATTGATACAGGAACCCACTCCGATATTTTTTTATAGTAAACATCCTCTTCACACATATGTCTTATGACCACATTCACTGCCTTATTCTCTCCCTACCATAGGTGGTGGGTCTATGGAGCTGCAGGCTTCCCAGCCTGCCATAAGAGCCCCATTGGGCTCAAGCCCAGGCGCGCAGTCCGGAGATCTCGTCTCCCCCTGCGCGCTTTTTTTATGAAATAGCGTTATTGCATATTTCAATAATATTGTCTACCTTTGCGTTTGAAAAGAAATTAATGTGAATAATATTTCCTGAACGATACTTAATATCTACCGCTGACTGATATGAACAGAATTCTTTTATCTGCACTTTGCATCCTTTTCTCTCTTTCGTGTATGGCGTATTCACGCGTGGGAGAGAGGATAGCCACTCCATGGGGCGAGAATATCGACCCGGACAATGTGTGGCAAGTGTATCCCCGCCCTATAATGGAGCGCAATGACTGGAAGAATCTCAACGGACTATGGAACTATGCCATTACGGACGCCTCAGCCCGCAGACCGAAAGTCTTTGACGGGGAGATACTCGTGCCTTTCCCCGTGGAGTCGAGCATTTCCGGCGTAGGCAAGGAGGTGGGCGACAGGAACGCCCTATGGTATGAACGTTCCTTTTCAGTTCCTGCTTCATGGAAGGGGAAGGATATACTGCTGAACTTCGGAGCGGTAGACTGGCGATGCGATGTCTGGGTAAACGACGTAAAGGTAGGAAGCCACGAGGGGGGCTACACACCCTTCAGCCTCAATATCACTCCAGCCTTAAGCTCCAAGGGGGAAAACACACTTACTGTTCGGGTGTTTGACCCTACGGATCACGGCTATCAGCCGCGCGGGAAGCAGGTAAGCAATCCAGAGGGAATTTGGTACACTCCTGTGACCGGGATATGGCAGACCGTATGGCTTGAACCGGTATCTCCAATTCACATCTCATCACTCCGGACACTTCCCGATATCGATGCCAACACCCTGAGCGTCGAGGCCATCACCTCACAGATGACACCGGGACAAATGACGGAAGTGAAGGTATATGACAATGGCTCGCTGATAGCCTCGGGCAGAAGTATCAACGGCGAGAAAGTGACAATAGAGATGCCCGACGATGTAAAGCTGTGGTCGCCGGATTCCCCGCACCTCTACGACCTCGAGGTAGCGCTTTACGACAACGGTAAGGTTGCCGACAAGGTGGATTCTTACGCCGCCATGAGAAAATTCTCGACGAAAAGGGATGCTTCGGGAAAGATGCGGATACAGCTAAACAACAAGGATCTCTTTCAGTACGGTCCTCTTGACCAAGGATGGTGGCCCGACGGGCTCTACACCGCTCCGAGCCATGAGGCGATGATCTATGACATCGACAAAACAAAGGACTGGGGATTCAACATGATACGCAAGCATATCAAGGTGGAGCCGGCGACATGGTATACCCACTGCGACCGTGCGGGAATAATCGTATGGCAGGACATGCCGAGCGGCGACAGCGGTCCCGAATGGCAGAACCGCCGCTATTTCGACGGCACGGAGAAGAAACGCTCCGCCGAAAGCGAGGCTACCTACCGCAAGGAGTGGAAGGAGATCATCGACTGCCTCTACAACTATCCAAGTATCTGCACATGGGTACCTTTCAACGAAGCCTGGGGACAATTCAAGACTCCGGAAATAGCAGAATGGACGAAGGCTTACGATCCGTCACGGCTCGTAAACCCGGCAAGCGGGGGCAACTTCTATACCTGCGGCGATATCCTCGACCTCCACAATTATCCCGGGCCCGATATGTACCTCTATGACGCCCAGAGGGTAAACGCACTCGGCGAGTACGGAGGAATCGGCTATGTGGTGGACGGCCACATATGGACTCCGGACAGAAACTGGGGTTATATACAGTTTAAGAATCCGAAAGATGTGACGGATGAATATGTGAAGTATGCCGAAGAACTTCTCGATCTTGTGGAAGATGGTTTCTCAGCAGCGGTATATACCCAGACTACAGATGTGGAGGTGGAGGTAAACGGCCTGATGACCTACGACCGCAAGGTAGTGAAAATAGATGAGGACAGAATCAGGAAAGCCAACAAGGCACTGTGCAAGAGTCTGGGCGAGTGAGTTGTACGTTTTACGTTGTGCGTTTTACGCGGGGAACATAGGGCCGGATAACAAAAAAAATGTGAAAAGGGGGAATAATCAAGCGAAATTTACTAATTTTGCAGTATGATTAAAGCTGCCTTGATTGACATGGACGGAGTCCTCTACGACTCCATGAAATACCATACCCTCGCCTGGAAGCAGATGATGGAGGAAAACGGTATCCATTGCAGCCGCGACGAGTTCTACCTCTACGAGGGGATGACGGGCGCGGCTACAATCGACCTCATATGGCAACGCGAGTTCGGCCATCCCTGCGATCCGGAGAAACGAACTGCCCTCTACGACTATAAGACAAGAATATTCAAGAAGATAGGAGGCAATGAACCGATGCCGGGAGCGGCCCGCATGCTACGCACGCTCTGCGACCGAGGGATACGGTGCGTACTCGTGACGGGGAGCGGCCAGGCGTCGCTCATCGACAACATAAGAAAGGACTACCCGGGCGTCTTCGCAGAGGGAATGATGGTGACAGCCCACGACGTAAAGAAGGGGAAACCTGATCCGGAACCTTACCTGCGGGGTCTCGAGAAAGCCGGAGTAAAGCCAGAGGAGGCGATCGTGATAGAGAATGCTCCACTCGGAGTTAGAGCAGGAGTGGCCGCAGGGATACGCACGATGGCCGTATGCACCGGACCAATCCCCAAAAAGAACTTCGAGGATGAGAAGGCATGGGGCATATTCCCCTCGATGGAAGAATTCGCCGATATGCTGCCGCTCGCCATCGACCTGCTCAACGCTGACTCTCCCTACGTATTGGCCGACACAAATACCTCGCCCCTCGTTGTAGACCGTCTCGCGGAGCAGATTCCGGCCTTAGGAGAGCTTCCACGCTGCGTGATCCCGGCCGGAGACGACCACAAGGACATTGACTCGCTCATGAAAGTGTGGCGTACGCTCTCGGAAAACGGAGCGACGCGACGCTCCACGCTCTTCTGCATAGGGGGAGGAATGGTGACGGACTTAGGAGGATTCGCGGCGGCCACATTCAAGCGCGGCATGGCCTGCGTGAACGTATCCACCACACTGCTCGGCATGGTCGACGCCGCGACAGGGGGTAAGACCGCGATCAACCTCGACGGACTGAAAAACGAGATCGGAACCTTCGCCATGCCTCAGGATGTGGTGATAATACCCGAGACGCTCGATACCCTACCGAAGGAGGAACTGCTCTCCGGCTATGCCGAGATGCTTAAGACGGCACTTATAGCCGACCCCGAGATGTATGAAGCGCTCCTCGACATAGAGCGTTTTCTCGACGAGCCTCGACTGCTGCTCCCCTGGATCATGCGATGCATAGAGATCAAGACCGGAGTGACCACGCGCGATCCGAAGGAGAAAGGAGAAAGAAAGATCCTTAACTTCGGCCATACCGCCGGGCACGCGATAGAATCGCTCGCCCTCATCAACGGACATCCCATAGCCCATGGAATAGCCGTAGCCCACGGACTTCTCTGGGAAATGGTGATTTCGGCCACAACGGAAGCCGGCCGGGAGAAAACACTCTCTTCATCACACCTCTACCCCTATGCCGACATGCTGAAGCAATACTTTCCTTCGCCGGGAGTAAAATGCACGGATATCGACAAGCTGATAGAGCTTATGCGCCACGACAAGAAGAACGCCTCGCCCGACAGCATCAACTTCACTCTGCTCGACGAGGTCGGCCATCCGCAATGGGATATGTTCCCTTCGGAAGGGGATATAAGAAGCGCCTTCGAGATATATGGTGACCTTACGGGGGAGGTGTAAGTTGTACGTTGTACGTAATGCGTATTGCGTTTTATGTTTGGCGTTTTACTAATTGAAGAATGAAGAAAGCTCTGCAATACATACTGCCCGTCTTGCTGTCGGCGCTGCTGATATGGTATCTCTTCCGGAAGGTGAATTTCCACCAGACTATGGAGATACTGAGTCACGGAGTCGACTACTGGTGGATCCTGGCTGCCATGGGACTGAGCGTATTCTCCCATATATTCAGGGCGATGCGCTGGCGCATCCAGCTGGACGCGCTTCATGTGAGATCGACCCTGATGGAGCTGACATGCGCGGTATTCGGCTGCTATGCTCTCAACCTCCTCCTCCCCCGTCTCGGGGAGCTCTGGAGATGTACTTTCGTTGCCAAGCGCTCCGACGCTAAATTCACCACTGTAATGGGCTCGATGGTGGCCGACCGCATGGCCGACTCGCTGATGGTGGTAGTGTTGATACTGCTGACATTCGTGCTTGCTGCCCAGGCGCTGGCATCCTTCATGTCGAAGTATCCGGTAGGTGAAGGTATACTGCGGCTTCTCTATTCTCCGGCAGCATGGTGCTTCGTGATAGCGGCAACAGCAGTAGTATGGTGGCTGCTCCGGAGATTCAGGGAAACGGCATTGGTAAAGAGGCTCCGGAAATGGACGGGAGAGATATGGAGAGGATTCGCAGTCACAGCCACGATGCCGGGAAGATGGAGATTCCTGCTCCTTACAATTGCCATCTGGGGGTGCTATTTCGTGCAGCTCTACGTAGCCTTCTACGCCTTCAGTTTCACGAGGGCGCTATGTTCGGAGCCCGGACTGGCATTCGGATTATTGCCCTGCCTCGTGGCGTTCGTGCTGTCGTCGATAGGCATGGCGGTGCCGAGCAACGGGGGTCTCGGACCCTGGAACATAGCCATCATGTTCGGACTCGCCATCTACGGAGTGGCAGATGTGGAAGGAGCGGCATTCTCAATCCTGCAGTGGAGCGGACAGACAGTAATGCTTATAATACTTGGAATTTTCACCGCCTTCCGGATAGGGGCGACCTCTTCCGGACGAGACGGACTACATAAACAGGGATAGAGTATGAGATACGACGATGAAAGATATTTCGACGAAGAGGAAGACAAGGATTTCTGGGACGATGAGCTTGAACTGACTTCCGGTGACACGGACACCGACCCGGGCGATCTGTCGAACCCTACATATGAACCGTCGGGGATATATCATCCCTACGAAGCTGACGGAGAGGACCAACCACAAGACAACGGCTATAACAAAGAACCGGAAGACTATTACTCTGATCCGGAACCGGAAGAAGCCCCCAAACCTCGACGTGAACGCATTTTCGGGAAGAAGGATCCGGAGGAGCAGGAAGAGGAGGAGAACGACTACTTCGATTCTGATCCTGATACAGAGCCGTCGCCACCCAAAAAGACCAAACTGCCAAAGCTTGATCCTGAGGATCCCGACTACTGGGTGAGCGACGAGGAATCTCCGCTCGAGGGGATAATTCACGGAACAAGCCAGAAATGGAAATGGCAGCTTGGAGCGGCGTTGGCCATCCTCGTGCTTATAACAGGAGCATGGATATGGTTTTTCAGACCCTACGCAGACAATGCCGTGAAATACGGTTATATCAAGGACATGGAACGGCGGGGATCGATCATAAAGACATTCGAGGGCTCTATGATTCCCTATAAAGAACTCGGAGACCCGGATCCGCTTTATTTCAAGGAACTGCGCTTCAGCGTGCAGAGCGATTCGCTGGCTGCCGTCATGAAGAGGATGATGCTCGGATGCGTGCCGGTGAGGGTGGAGTATGAGATGTATCACGCTCCACTGCCGTGGAAGGGAGAGGAAAAGATGATAGTGATAAAAGCCGACACGGCCGACCCGAGGAAGATCCTTCCTCCGGAATACAGGCTCAATGATAAATGATTAATTATTAATGATTAATTGTAATGACGACACCATCATTTAAGAAACATATATGCGTGCTGGGCGGAGCTCTCGTCATTGTGTTCCTGCTATGGGGATGCGCCTCGATAGGAAATCCCTCGGGAGGTCCCCGCGACGAGGATCCGCCACGGTTCGTACGCGCCAATCCTGCTCCGGGATCGGTGAACGTAGACCCGAGCAACATCAACATAGACTTCAGCGAGCTTATCAACGTGAAGGATGCCTTCCAGAAGGTAGTGCTCTCCCCTCCCACTAAAAACACACCCCGCGTGTCTACAAGGGGACGTCGCGTCGTAGTCAACATCACCGATACTCTGCTTCCCAACACCACATACACGATCGACTTCGGCGACGCTATCGAAGACAACAACGAGGGCAATAAGCTTTCGGGGTTCGCCTACACCTTCTCTACGGGTCCGGACCTCGATTCACTGCGCATATCCGGCATGGTGCTCGGTGCTGAAGACATGGAGCCTCAACAGGGCGTATTTGTAGGAGCCTACATCTCAAAAGAAGACTCGGCCTTCACACGTATGCCTTTTGAGAGACTGGCACGGACCGACGAATACGGGCGGTTCATTATACGCGGACTTCAGGACACAACCTACCGGCTGTTTGCCCTGAAGGATCTGGACAACGACAAGCATTATGCTAATCCTGAAGAGGATATTGCATGGTTTGAAGACATCATACGCCCATCGTCGGAGCGCATTATGACTTCAGACACCATCCGCAACCTATATACGGGAGCAGTAGACACGGTGATACAGAGGGAAAGAACACGATTCCTGCCAAACAACATACTGCTTCGCATGTATAACACGGGGCTGAAACCGCAGTACCTCGTAAGCTACACCCGGCCTGACTCCACGAAGCTTGAATTCATATTCAACTCTCCATCGAAGTCAGCCCCACGGATCAAGATAGCAGATGACGAGGAGTTTCCCGCTCCACTCAAGGCAGAACGCACGATCGGCAACGACACCCTTACCTTCTGGCTGCCGCAGGCACTCGCCACCCGTGACACCCTCAAGCTGGCCCTCGAGTATTCCAACATAGAACTTCTCACCGGCATAGAGACCATAGTGAACGACACGGTGAAACTCATGAAGCCGAAACAGCAGGACACCAAAAAGAAAAAGGATCAAAAGAAAAAGAAAGCCGACAAGAAAGAGGATAAGAAGAAGAAAAAGGAAAATGACGCGCTGCCGGAACTGCCCGCAGATTCCATAGCGGGAATGCCTACCGACTCACTGAACATTTCCACGCCTGAGCCGACGGATAAGGATACGGATGAGGAAGATGAGGAGAAGCCCAAAGAACCTTCTTTCGCATTCTCGGCCAAAGGTCCGGACATCGACATAACCATTCCACTTAAGATAGAAGTGCCGATACCCCTCTCAAGAATAGACCCCTCAGCATTCAGGCTGGAGACAAAATCCGACACGGTATGGGTGCCGGTGAAAGGAGACTATAAGCTTGAGCGTGCCGACACGCTGTCGGAGCGTCGTTTCAAGATAGAGTTCCCCTGGCAGAGAGGATCAGCCTATAAGCTTACGGTAGACTCTCTCGCGGCTACAGATATATATGGAGTCAACAGCGATCCCCTGGAGTATGAATTCAAGACGAAAGCACCCGAAGACCTGTCGAACCTGAAGATCACGCTCGAGGGTCTCGACCGTGACATCCCGGCGTTCGTACAGCTGATGGCTTCAGGCGACAAGCCCAAGTATACGGCTCCGGTGGTGAACGGGAGCGCCAGTTTCGAAGGCATAGACGCCGGCAAATACTACGCGCGCCTATACGAGGACTTCAATGGCGACGGCAAATATTCTCCTGGCAGCTACAGGCTTCAGAGAGTGTTCGGAGAGCCTTCCGAGACCGTGATGACCGAAGGAAATGATTCCGTTTCCCCGATAGTCACCGACTCAATAAGCATCGTAGAGATGCCGACAGACTCAATAAGAATCCGGGAGATTCAAACCGACTCAATAAGCGTCGAGGTGTCTCCGTCAGACTCCATTTTCATCGCGGAAACAACCACAGACTCCATATCCATACAGGAAGCGAACGCCAGGCCTTTCATACGACCGATGAGCGACCGGGAGATAGTGGACAGTCTCCTGCGCATCGGCTACAGTATAGTCCCGATCGAGACAGATTCGATAGGAAAGGATATCCTGATCGCCATACAGCCCGACTACGTCTACTATTATCCCAAGACCATCAACGTGAAGAAGAACTGGGATATGGAACAGACCTGGAACTTGTTTGAGACGGCGCTCGACCTTCAAAAGCCGGACAAGATCAAGAAGAATAAGCCAAAGAAAAACAATTCCAACCGCCAGTCGGAGGAAGAAGAGGAGGATGAGGACGAAGACGAGTTCGGAGGAAATCCATTCGACAACCGCCGCAACAACAACCGGAACAACCGGAATACAAACCGAGTTGGCAACAACATGAGGCAGTCTTTCTAACGAAGCACCATCTTTCCTACCCCACGGGGCGCGCGCACCACATAAAGACCCTTTTCCATGCCGGAGAGCCCCGAAGCTACTCCGGCATATCTTTTCACACCGGCGACGTCGTAGACCTCGACATATTCATCAGGAGACACATCGATGCCGGAATCCTCCACAGAGTCAATACCGGCGCTACGTATTGCAAGGCGTAGTGCAGCCACCGGATCGAAAAATCCTGCAGCGTTATGGGGATCATCAGAATCGGGAATATCGATACGATTGGTAGAAGCTATTATACGGCGCACATCACTCACGCTCAAAGTCGGTACTGCCTCGAGCCAAGTGGCGATATAGCCGGCCACATAGGGAGCAGACATGGAGGTGCCCCCTTCATCGATCCATGTAGAACCACCGAGCCTGAGATGAGGATGAAACGGATTAGCCTCAAGGAAGGGACGGCTACCTGCCGACATAAGGGTGGCACCGGGCGCTACAGTGAGGGGGAGTACACGTCCGTCGCGCAACGTACCGTAGCTACTATGCACGACAGTAGAGCCACGTCCATAACCTGTAGGCTCAAAGAAGATCTCATCGTCGGCAAGCATTTGAGGATGACTTCGCGGCACGGAATCACGATTGCCGTACATACCGACGCTGATCACGTTGAAACCGCAGGCAAGGTCGCTTATCGTGAGATCTGAAGAAGGAGCCGGACTGCCAGGCAGTCCATAGAGGCGTGTGTATGAACCGTCGGCATAAACCTCTACATCCTCTCCTGCCTCACCGGAAACCTCTACAGCAAGCACATATCTCGCCCATTCGCCGTCGCAGGCACGCTCAACGGATGTGAAATCATAAACCAGAGAGGTGCAATGACGACCGTTTTCCGAATCTACATACCCAATCGCTGTAAGCTCTCCTTCGAATGGGAACGCTTCGGGATCTGAGTTCCCACCACCCCACAGATATGTCCTGGTCTCGCCTCCGATGAGTGCACACGGCTCAAGCCAACGCTCTATCTTCTTCTCATTAGTGTCGTAAAGACCGAGCGAAACCGACAAAGGAGAGGAGGAACCGCTCCATATGTCGGTCATGCCATACATATGGTACTGATCCCAAGCGGTGTTGCCGAGACGGAAGGAGACAGAACGTCGAGCAGGAGAGAACTCGGACAGAAGCGTATTCTTATGAGAACCTTCGTTGCCTGCCGAAAGCACTATAAATGCATCTTCCCCGCACATATCCAGATATTGGGAAAAGAGTGAGCTTCCGTCGTGAGGCCCAGTGTAGCTACCCACGGAAATATTGATCACAGCAGGTTTTCCGACCTCCTTGGCGTAGTCGATTATATCCTCGACGCCGGCAAGGAGACCGACTTCAGTCAGCGTCGATACAGTAGCTACAATCTCAGCGTCAGGAGCTACACCGACGTATGGGGTGCCGGCTCCGCCTCCCGCGAGGATGCCGCATACATGAGTGGCATGATACATGTCAGGATTGTCTGTAACCCAATTCCGATATTCATCGTCACCATCGAGCTGAAGGCGGATTCCCTCCTGCTCTATATACTGCACCACACGCTTTATCCTTGAACGCCCATCGGCGTCGAGAAACACCGGATGAAGAGGATCGATGCCGATATCGCAGATTCCTACCACCACTCCCCTCCCGGTGAAGGGAGTGCCGGTGGCAGCGCCGCTCTGGATGGAACCGGCATCATAATGCCGCATAGACTCATCAAGGACCGGTATGATTGGTCGGGATACACGTGCATGTACCTGCCCGCTCCGGGTAGGCGCATCCGGGAAGAGACACAACAGGATATCGCCGCGTCTGCGCAGCATCTCAACGCCACATTCAGCCAAGGAGTCAATTTCCGACTCATCCACGATCTTTATTATACGCGGGATGAAACGTGATTCCGGTTCAGCTCCGGCTGCAGACAGGGCAAAAGGAATTATGGAAGATAGAAATGTAAGGATAAGGATATAGCGCTTCATGAATAAAACAACAACAGGGCGGTCTTAACCACCGCCCCGCGCCTGCACCAGGCATTTTTTCAGTTCTTTTTTTTTATTATTCAGGGAGAGTGAAGACGACCTCCACATTCGACTCGCTGTCGACAGGCGTACCGTCTACCGTAGCGGGATTCCAGGCGGGCATGCCCTTAACGAGGCGCACTGCCTCAGCCTCGAGATCCGGGTCGACAAGACGAACGATCGAGAGCTTATCAAGGGCACCGTCGGTCTTAACAACGAAACGTACGTTTACAACTCCCTCGATGCCGTTGTTGATGGAGGGCTGGGGATACTTAAGATTCTTCTGGATATATGCAGTCATGGCTTTCTCACCGCCGGGGAAGCTGGCAGGAATAGTATCTGACTGAGCGGTCTGAGCCATTGCCGAACCGGCGATGGCAATCGACGCGAGTATTGACAGTGTTTTTTTCATATAGGTAAGTTTTGGGTATATAATATTATGACAACTGCAACGAAGAAAAGTTACATCTGCCATGAAAGAGATATGCTTCCGCCTATACCTGTTGTAATTGGAGAATTGTAGTAATAATAATCAGGAATATAGTTCAACAAATTGTCGATATTGACACTGAGCGCAAATCTCTTAGGGAAAGTCTGACTGAGCGACAGTCCGAGCATTGAATAGGCGGGATATCGCTGGGTGCGCACGGCTTCCTGGGAAAAGAACGACAGTATATCGCCTGACACAGCAGAAAGCCATTTGAAGTTGGCCGTAGCGGTGAATTTCCAGTCGGGTTTCCACTGATGCAGCCAGTCGGCCTTTAAAGTCAGGGCATGGGGTCGCGTAGGATTGGCACGAAGGTCTCCCTTTGTGAATTTCTCATAAGTATAAACGTATTCTCCATTGACCGTGAGGCCAAAGCCAAACGATTTCATCAACGACAGGTCGACGCCGCCGATCTGCACCCTGCGCAGATTGATATACTGCTGTCCGCCTAAGGCTTGATTCCAGAGATAAGAAATACGGTTGTCAATGAAATTATGGAATACCATCACTGTAAGGCTACGGCTTCCCTTCAGATATTCCGCGGATACATTCAGGTTGTAGCTTGTCTCTGACTTTAGACCCGGATTTCCAAATACATGAAATATGCCGGCCATATCAAAGTCCATATAAAGCTCCTTTAGGGTCGGAGCACGGAATCCGGCAGCATAGTTAAGGCGAAGCGAACAGCTTCCTTTTCCGGGACGCCAGAGCATGCTCAGCTTCGGAGAGACCCTATTGGCCCTGGAAGCGGAAAACCAGTCATATCTCAGCCCCGGCACGAGCCATATTGACTTCACAGGATGCCAGTCCCACTGCATATAGGCGTCAAGATTCGTCTGTGAATGAGATCCGCTGCCGAATTCATACGACATCAGATAATCGTCGAGCCAGTCTCCGCCTGCAGTAAGAGTACCTACTTCGTCAAACTTATGAGAGTATTGGAAATGGACCGTATTCTGCCGGTTGCGATAGTCGCGGGCCTCAATTCCTGTAGCGGTCTCATAGTCAAGCTTGTCATAGGTATCGAAGGAATATTTCGCCGTGAAGTCTTTCCACCTGGCCGAGAGACCAGCCGATATATCCCTGAAACGATCATATGAGACAATGGTGCTTTTCTGCTGGCGCCAGAAGTAGCCGGCCCTGGCCGTCACGGAGGCATCTTCAGCAAGTGTGAGAGTGAAGCGGTCTTTAAGGTTCCAGCTCTCAGAAGCATACGAACGGCTGTAGTCGCCACGACGGGGAAACTTGATCTCCCCGTGAGAGTCGTAGCGGGCATCGAGGGAATTTGCCATCCTTCCTTTAGCATATGTGGCGAGAGCGCCATAGCTCTGAAGGGAATGAGTGCCATAGCGTGCGTTCAGCTTGAGATGCGTGCCCTCTACGGGAATACCAGAGATTATATTCACCACTCCGCCGGCGGCATTGGATCCATACAGAGACGATGCCGCGCCTTTCACTATCTCCACCCTCTCCGCATTCTGAAGATTAAGACGTGAATAGTCGGGGTTGTCGAGAGTCTCTCCGGCCATGCGCTCACCATCGAGCAGGAAGAGAATCCCTCCTCCTCCGAAGCCGGACATATTGATCTGGGTATTCTGGCCCATTCCAATGGAAAACTCAACTCCGGGCATCTGCTGCTCGAGAAGAGCACCTATATCAGGCTTTCCACTCCGGGAGATGTCGGCAGCCGTTATCACACGTGTGACAACGGGAGTCTCTTTCAACAGCTTAGGCGTACGAGTGGCCGTCACCACGACAGTCTCGAGAGTGTCAGCTGGGGAAACGACAAGGTCGGGAGCGGCGTCGGCGACGCTGCCCCCGGCCATCAAAGCCATTATCAATCCTATGATCGCCAATTTATTTCAGAGTTCCGGTAAACGTAAACTTTATGAAGCCCGGCATTTTACCGGGAGTGATGGTGTAGACCAACTTGATATCACGTCCCGCTATCAGAGTTCCACTCTTGTCATCGCTGTCATAGTCTTCGATATTCAAAGTATACTGCACACCGTCGACTGCGACTGTAAACTCATCTTTATCCAGGGAATAAAGTCCGTTGCCATTTTCCTCTACCTCGACATTGTCTACAGTGAGGGCCGCGATAGTCTCGAGATTGCTTCCCATAGGAGGAGTATATGAACATTCGGGAAGTTCTACGACCACCCTGCCGGAAGCATTATCCTGGCTCGAGATCTTTATCTCATATGTACCTTCCATAGGAATATCGTCGTAGACATGTCCCATTGCGGACACAGATGCGACCATGGTTCCTGTATACGTTCCGATCACGTGATCGATCTCTGCGGGTTCATCCTTGTCGCCATTGTCATCTTTGTCGCAGCTTACAAAAGCCGGTATGAGAAGCAACAGCGCCGAGAGAAGGGCAAGAATGTTAAGTTTCTTCATTACTGCTGTCCTCCAATGCCGAGAAGTTCCACCTCGAAGATAAGGTCGGCGTTCGGGCCGATCGGACCGCCAGGAGTGCCCATCTCACCATAAGCGAGGTTACTGGGAATATAGAAGACTGTCTTGCCACCTACCTTCATGAGCTGAAGACCTTCTGTCCAACCCTTGATCACCATCTGCAGCGGGAAGCTTGTGGGTTCGCCGCGTTCTACGGAAGAGTCGAACACTGTTCCGTCGAGGAGGCGGCCGGTATAATGGACAGTCACAACATCGGTTTCCTTTGGTGAGGCACCGGTGCCTTCCACAACAGTGACATACTTAAGGCCTGAAGGAGTGGTCTGGTAGCCGGAACCACTCTGGAAGTAGGCAGCATTGTAGTCTGCCATATTGGTTGAGCCGGCAACATCAGAGTTATTGGCAGTTGCCGCGCTGTCGGCCTGCTCCTGCATTACTTCACCTACGAGTTCCTCGACAGCGGCTGTGTCATCAGCTGTCGGTTTCTGCTTTCCGCATGATGCGACGCAAAGAGCGGTTGCTGTCACTGCAATGACAGCAATCGCTGATCTGAATGTTTTCTTCATTATTCTAAAGTTCAATTTACTTCTTATTTCTTTACTACCTTGATGAGTTCTACATCGAAGATAAGCGTGGAGTGAGGCGGAATAGCATTGGGCACACCCTGAGCGCCGTAAGCGAGGTCGCTGGGGATGAAGAACGTATACTTTGCGCCTTCCTTCATGAGCTGGACACCTTCAGTCCAACCGGGGATAACACGGTTGAGGGGGAAGGTAGCGGGTTCGCCGCGGCTTACTGATGAGTCGAATACTGTTCCGTCAAGAAGACGACCAGTGTAGTGGACCGTAACCTCGTCGGTAGCGGTAGGCTGAGCGCCTTCGCCTTCCTTCTCTACTACATACTGGAGGCCGGAGGGAGTTTCCTTGACGCCTTCGCGGCTCTTATTTTCGGCGAGGAATTTCACGCCGGCTTCCTTTGCGGCGGCCTCAGCCTTCTGCTGGAGGTCCATAAGATATTCGTTGATCATCTTCTGGCATTCCTCCTCGGGAACCTCAGGGGTGCCTCCATCGAATGCAACTTTCACACCGTCTTTAAAAGCTTCGGAGTCAAGGGTTCCGACACCCATCGCCTTGAGCTGCTTGCCCATGAGGACGCCCCAGGCATAACTTAATTTATCCATAATTCTTTTTTCTTTTTCTAAATTTAATGGTTTTGTTATTTCTATTTCTTGAGTTATAGGTGATGTAAGATTAATACATCTTATACTACTAATAACCTCTCACAGATAAAACGTATTTTACGCAAGTTTAGTTTGCGAGAGAGAGGATTCTCGCAGAATTCTGCAACTTTTAACGTCTTTTCGCAATTATATTCGCGAATCATTTGGAAAGTTAAGAAATTCTGACTAACTTTGCACTCGGAATCGGCACGTAGGTCATCAGTCAGGATGGCAACAGACGCCGAAAGACCAGGTCAGGTCCGGTAGCTCAGCTGGATAGAGCAACAGCCTTCTAAGCTGTGGGTCTTGGGTTCGAATCCCAACCGGAT
>JAIECF010000239.1 GCA_029068655.1 Muribaculaceae bacterium
GGCATGAGATGTTATATCAGTGGAACCTTGAGTTCCATGGTATTAATCCGGTTGCCAGGAGTCCGACCTGTTGGCAGAGTATAATCTGGCACCATAAAATTATAAAAAAGAAATGATAAGACTTAATGTATCAATGATTGTGGAGACGAGCGATAACCGCGATAAGCTCGTCGAGAAGGCAACGGAACTTGTAGAATTCTCACTTCGTGACAAAGGTTGCATAGGTTATGACTTGTATAAGTCTACGACCAATGACGACCGATATCTGATTATGGAGACATGGGCTTCGGAAGAAGACCTGAAGGCGCATATGGCTTCCGACCACTTCAAGCGTCTCGTACCCGAGATCGAGAAGTACTCCACCATGACCCTCGAGAAGTTCGACTTCTAAATGAGGTTGGTGATTCAACGGGTCAGCGAGGCTTCGGTGACCATTGACGGGGAGCTTTTCAGCGAGATTGGAACGGGACTGATGGTTCTGGTCGGTATTGCGGAAGGGGATACCCCCGCGGATGTGGAGTGGCTTGCGGCCAAGACCGCCGCGATGCGGATATTCCCTGATGAGAACGGGGTTATGAACCGTTCGGTGTTGGATATCGGGGGAGAAGTGTTGGCAGTTAGCCAGTTCACGCTTATGGCGTCCACGAAGAAAGGCAACCGCCCGAGCTACATACATGCCGCAGGCTATGAACTGGCCGTGCCGATGTATGAGCTCTACTGCGAGAAGCTGTCAGAACTTCTTGGAAAGGAAGTAAAAACCGGTCAGTTTGGAGCTGACATGAAGGTAGCGTTAATTAATGATGGTCCAGTGACCATTGTGATAGACTCAAGACTGAGGGAGTGATTCTCAAAGGAATCACTCCCTCAGTCTATATGGTCAGTCGATGGTCAATGTGTAGCCGTTGCGGTGGATGTTGATCTGCTCGAAGGTGTTAAGCTGGGAGATGACTTCGTCTATTGTCAGCGTGGGGTCGAGACGGTAATAGAGATGCAGGGATGCCACTTCCTTGCTGTTGAATGTAACGTCCACTCCATATGTGGCGGATATGGCTTTCATTATGTCTTCCAGTGAAGAATCCTCGAACATTACCGGTTCGGTGACTGCCATTAGGCTGTCCTGCGGCTCTGGCAGGCCTTCCTCCGGGATGACCGTTGAAACAGTGTTTGAATTAGATGTGGTTTCAACTGCGGGTTTTGAATCATTGCCCTTGACAGCGACTGTAATCGCGATTCCTGCGGCTATGGCAACCAGCGAAGTGCAGATGATTATGGCTATCGATGCCGCACGACTGCCGCGCCATATGAATGGCCTACGCTTAGTCATATTATGTGCCTTTGCGAATCTTTCCCATTCAGCATCCACATCTACTGTTTTGTCTGACTCTATGGCGGAGTCGGTCTTGCATAGAAGGTTGTATATGTCGCGTGTCTCCGGATCGGAAAGGACCTCTTCCAGCTGCGTTGACGTATATTTCCCGGGATGCTTAATTATATCAAGCACAATGTCGTATATGTAATCCTTGTTATCCATATTATCCATTCTTTATTAGTTTTTGTCTGAGGGTTTTCAGTGCGTTGCTTAGGTGGCGGTAGACGGCAGACTCGCTTATGTCCATGATTCCGGCTATTTTCGAGAATTGTAGTCCGTCTGAGAAGCGAAGCTCCATCACCCTACGTGCCTGTGGCGTAAGGTCTGACCGTATCAGGGTCTGTATCCTTGACATTGTCTCGTCATTAGGCCAGTCTTCCGATTCATACTCCTCATTCTCGATGAAATATTGGTTTTCTACCCGCTGATGGATGCCACAGTCGCGTATATGGTTGAGACATCGGTTTCTGACTGCTCTAAGAAGATAAGCCTCGGTGACCGCATTGTCTGATTTATTATCGAGAATTGCAGTGAAGACATCGTGGACGATATCGTGCGCGAGGTCATCGTCGTGCAGTATTGCCACCGCAAGCCGGTACATCCTTTCGTAGTTGGCTTTAAAAAGCCGTTCTATGTCATTTCTGTTGTTCATACATTCTTTTATTTCAGGATGCCTGATGAAGCGGAGCCGGATGCCTGAGGCTCGTTGTCACGTTTCACTTTTTTGCCGAAGCCAAAAGTGTAGGAGGCGGTTATTTGCGCGTAGGCATGATGGGTTCCGTTGATGAAAGTCATGTCAGTACTGTACACCTCACTGTTCATCACTTGGTTGGAGCTTCTCCAGTTCCATCTTCCTATATTGCAGATGGCGGCGGATATGTTCCAGTCTGAATGAGACCAACCCGCGGTCAAATAATATTGATCCTTGTCGCGCTGCCAGATTCCGTTCATCATGCCGTCCCAGGTGCCGATTGTGGAAACGTATGTGAGGCCGAAGTTCCAGTTTTTGATGTAGTATCTCATTTGGAGATAATAGTAGACATGGAAATGATTCACGTTGTATGGTTTCCCGTTATGATTGAAAAGTTGGCTCAGGTTTCCTGTCAGCACCAAAGAATTGTCAAGGAAACGAGCTGTTCCTTTGATTCCGTACATTCCTTGGGAGTAAGATCCCATCGGCTGCTTTATTGTTCGTATCACTCCATTCCCGTCCGCTTCATAGTCATAGGCATACCTGTCCTTTACCGCCCAACCCCATGCAAACGCGCTCAGACTGTAACGGTTGTTGGGAATCCAGGTATAGGAGAAATCGAAATCAAAGCTTTTGGCAGGGATAAGGTTGGGATTTCCTGTGTATTTCAGGAATGGAGAAGCTGTTATTATCTGATCGCTCTTGAAGTTGGGCAGCGGCAGCCATGACTCATATTGGAACACACCTGAAACAGAGTGCTTTCTGTTGGGTGAGAACTGTATCGACAGATCAAATGAAGGAGCGTTTCGATTATCGGTCGTATTATCGAACTGCAATCTGTCCCAATCCCATCCGAATCCTATATGACCGCGAACGTTTCTGACTGAAATCTCGTAGTTCATGCCAATCCCGAAGCGTGAGGATTTAGCCCGGTCAAGGGCTTCTGCGGATCCGGAATATAACGTTCGGTTGTATTGGTAGGAACCCTTGACGAGGCCCAAAAGGCTTCCGGACCTACCGAAATCATGCTTAAACTTCAGATTCCCTGAGAATTTATGGGTGTTGTCGGTGGCGGAGTTCTCGATTGCTGAATAACCTTGCTCCATATAAAGGCTGCTCTGATCTGTATGCGACAGACTGTATTTTGGAGTGAAAGTAAGGGAGTTTTTCTTAGGTAACACAAAGAAGTAATATCCGTCGTAAGAGATATATTTTGAAAAATCACTTGAGGAGGAAGTGTATTCCGCAGCCGGATATATACTGGAAGAGTATCTGACCTGACCGTTCTGGACTGTGTTTGGTTGGCGGTCAAGATTGCTGTTGATCAATGTGGATGCTTGTATTTTGTCGGAATTATATGTGGCTTTGAAGATCAGGTAATATTTATTTTGATTCCTTTTAGACGACGTGGTTTCGGATATACGCTGAAACTCATTTAAGGCCCCGTCTTCCTGTGGCAGACGGAAAGTCTCGGTCATATCCTTGCCCCAATGAGAAGATCCTTCGTTGTAAGCGGAACCCATGAGATCGTAGGTCATATGTTTATATTGCATCCTGACATTTCCGATAAATCGTTCCTTATTCCCGTTTAGAAAAGAGGCTGTAGTGTATGCCTTTGCGTACCCTCCATATTCATATTGCTGCATGATGAAATTGACTACATATGGATGCCCCTGCAGACGAGGGTCGGAAGGATATTCGAGGTATTCCACCCGTTTTACGTCTTTGACGCGCATAGCCAGCAGATCCTTTTCCGAGGCCGGGAGATAATCGATGAAGACTGCTACCGGTTTTCCGCCGCTGGTGACGATGGAATTGCCTGACACCAAGCCCAACTGGGGAATAGCCATATGGTTAAGCAGGTCCGCTCCGGACTGAGAGGCGTTTTTCTGTGTGGCGGTAGGAAGGTATACCGATCTGTCGGAATAGAGCATCGAGTTGTCTCCCTCTACCGTCACCGACTTTAGGGCGACGGCATTTTCGTCCATTTTTATGGTGCCCGCATTGAAGGAGTCGAATCTTCTAAGGGTGGTCTTATATCCGAGGCATGAGAGTTTTCCGATCACTCCCTGTCGGTCGCAAGGAATTGAGAATCCCCCGTCATTGTCAGTGATTCCGTATGTGATTACAGTGGAGTCGTTGGGGGAGAGAAGCATGACTGTGGCGGCGACTACCGGTTCATTGTCCGAGCCGATGACTCGTCCGGTATATTTGAACTTGCCGTGCTGCAGAGCCTCGACATAATAGTTCCTATCCTTCCTGATGACGGATATGGGATTCAATCCTATTGTCTGGCGTAGGGCGTCGAAGGCGTCGTCAGTGTTGATTCTTGCAGAAGTCCTATAGTTATCCAGTTCCTTATAGATGAAGGATATGTTTATGTCCGGATGATCCTTGTTGATTCTGACGATAGCCTCCGATATAGGGGTATCCTTAAATGCATACGAATATCTGTATGCTTTTGAAGCCAACCCAGTAGTCAACAATATCAATATGGTCAGTATGGTTTTCATTTTGTCGTTGTTGTTTGTCGTTTATCTTATAGACACACGACATAGTCAAAACTCAACCTCGCTGCTGGATTTTTTTCGCAAAAAGGTTCATATTCAGGTATCAGATGAGGGTGTAGAAAGCCGGTATGGGTACTGAATGGCGTTTTTAGATGGCAAGAAAACAGAT
>JAIECF010000024.1 GCA_029068655.1 Muribaculaceae bacterium
CATTTTATATCCTTTGTTGTTTTAAAGGTATAAAATCGTTTCATGATGTTAGGTTAGTTCGAAAGTATTATGGAAAACTTTCAAGAAACAGCTGCTTGGGAAAGTAGCTGTTTTTTCATGCAGTGAGCTCTATAACATACAAATCCCAACATAATGACCAGCCCAGGCCATTGATGCCTCTCCGGCTTCCTCTTTACTACGAAAAAGCCCGAACAAAGTAGACCCGGAGCCGGACATAGATGCATAGACAGCGCCTGAGTCAATCATTCTATTCTTAATATCCTCAAGAATAGGATGATTCGGGAAAAGCGATCCTTCAAAATCGTTCACCATTCGCCCCTGCCACTTCTCAGGCGAAAGCTTTATTGTCTCTCTAAGCGAAAACTTAGGTAGACAAGGAGTTACTCCGGCGAACGCCTCTTTTGTCGATATGGAGAGATCAGGCTTGACAAGCAGACACCACCAACCGGAAAGATCCACATCTGCCGGCTCCAGACGCTCCCCTACCCCTTCGGCATAACAGGGACGGTTGTAGATGAAAAAGGGACAATCCGCTCCCAACTTCAGGGCTATTGCCGCAAGCTGCCGATCATCGAAAGGAGAGCCACATAACTCATTAAGCATGCACAGCACAGCGGAAGCATCCGCGCTTCCACCCCCCAGACCCGCTCCATCTGGAAGATGCTTTTCAAGGTGAAGCCGAAACTCCGGAAGACTGGGAAAGGATTCCTTGAAGATATGCCATGCCTTATATACCAGGTTCTTTTCAAGAGGACAGTCTACAGGACGTCCGGAAAAAACGAACTCTGTTTTTCCTGAAGGAGTAATCTCAAGAATGTCGCAGAATGGCTCCGGATTCTCAGGAGTTCCGTTATGCCTTCCTACCGGATAAAAAAGCGTCTCAAGCTCGTGATATCCGTCAGAACGTTTTCTTACTATATTCAGGCCAAGATTCAACTTGGCGTTAATGAACTTTATCATGGTCGGGTGTTATGAATAATCGGTTATAAGTTGACAGTTGGCTGATGATGGTGAGCGTCATGCCTGAAGAGTGTGATCAAGAGGAGGGAACGAAGGAAAAGATAGCTTGTGAAAGACATCCACAGCATCCACTGGGTATGGCTGACCGTATTCAGGAGTACGGCAAAGAGAGCGACTCCGCATAGTGTGGATATCAACATCGGGCGCGTGCGGGTCAATCCTATATAGAAGCCGTCGTAGATAAATGCGCCGGCTCCCGCGACCGGGAGCAGAGTCACCCACAACCGACACTCGCCGACACTTGCCTCCACTGCAGCAGAATCGCTCAGAAGCCTGACAATGTAAGGGAGAGCAAACGAGTATAGGGCACTGAAAACTACCGTCACTCCTATAGTCCATTTAAGTAGGCCTAATATAGAGCGTCTAAGCATTACACTATCGCCGGCCCCTGAATAGCGTCCAACCAAGGCTTCTCCCGTAAAGGCGAAACCATCCATAAAATATGAAAAAAAGAGGAAAAGCTGATTGATCACAGCATTGGAGCTCACCTCAACATCTCCGATGCGGGCACTATACGCATAAAGCATCATAGTGAGAGCGATGAGGCAGGCCGACCGAAAAAAAAGATTGGAATTGACATTGAGCATCTGCAGCCAACCCTGTCTCGACAACAGCAAACCCCGATTATATTCAAACGATACTCCGTTTTTCCTGCATAATCGAACCACGAGCCAGAAGGCAGGCACAAGTATTATCCACTGGGCTGCGAGAGTTCCATAGGCAATTCCCTCGAATCCCAGACCAAACCCATAGACGAGCGTGAGAGTGGACGCTACATTCAGGACACTCATACCAATATTTACAAACATTGCTGCCGAAGTAGACTGCATCCCGATCATCCAACCGGTGAGAGCAGTCAGAGCCATCATAGGCACGGAGCCCATTATACAGATCTTGAAATAGCATCCGGAAAGTTCCGTCACTTCCGATGATGCACCCATTACCTTCTGAAGCAGGGAGAGCACAGGATCATGAACGCACAGAAGAAGCAACCCTATGGCTATGGCAAGAACAACTGAATTGCGCAGGCTTGCACCCATACCATCACGGTCTTCAGCACCATAACAGGTAGCCGTAATTCCCGATGTTCCGGCGCGAAGGAAACTGAACAGCCAATACATTGTAGTGATCATGACAGAACCTATAGCGATCCCGGCAAGATACCTTTCACCGTCCATATGACCGGCCACAGCAGTATCGCACAGTCCAAGCAGCGGAACCGAAATATTGCTCAGTACCGTCGGCACCGTCATCCGCACGATTTTACGGTCGAGCGATACTTTTTCACCTGTTTTTTCACTTATCATAGTGCAAAGTTGAAAAAAAAATGTGAAACAGGCAAGAGATAAGTTGTTTTTAGTCGGATTTATTGTTAATTTTGCATTATGAGTGAACAGATACCCCCTTACGGCAACCGCTCCGACCTTCTTGACACAGGTCAGTGGCATCTCGCCGTCGACATATCAAGACATGGTTTTGGCGCCTGGCTTCTTCCCGACGCTTCTCTTGGAAGGGCCCCAAGGGTCATAATAAGCCAGACCTGGCATCCATCGGAAGAAGGACTTCTCGAAAGAATCGAAGACGCCGTCTACGACAATCCGACAGTGCTTGACGACTATTCCGCCGATATCATAGTGGAAAGCGACCGGCAGCTGTGGCTGCCATCGCCTCTTTATCCTAACGACGATGACTGCGCGGAAGCTTACGTCGGCATATACGGTGGAGATATTCTCGATGTAATGGTGAATGATATGGGTAAAGAGAAATGTGCTTTCATGCTCGTGCCGGGTCTCAGGTCGTTTATGCAAAGGTCATTTCCCGGAGCCAGGATATGGAGCCAGCAGTCCCTTCTAAGGGAAGCCGCTATCCAACCCCATGATTCTTTCAAATGTCTCGTAGATATAAGGGAAACATCGATCGACATCGTTCTCCTCCGCAGGGGCGAACTGCTATGCGTTTCCACCCATCTATGGAAGAAAGAAACAGATATCGCCTATGCCATTCTCAATATACTTCAGACTTTCGAGGCGTCATCGGCCGACACTGAAATAGTATTCAGCGGACTGCGTGAAGCAAGGCAGAACATCGGAAAGACTCTTACTCCATATTTTAAGACTATCAGCCAGAAAAACCATGACCTTGACGGCAAGGAGATACCGACAGCGGTCTATCTGGCCATCAACAGAAAGAAAAGATATGCGCATCATACGAGGTAAATACGGGAAGCGGCGTTTCGACGTGCCTCATAATATAACGGCGCGTCCTACGACAGACTTCGCCAAAGAAAACATCTTCAATGTCATAGAAAACATCGAGGATATTGAGGGAGAATGCGTCCTCGACCTATTCGCGGGCACGGGCGCCATCAGCCTTGAGTTTCTTTCAAGAGGTGCGGCATCGGTGACATCCGTAGAAATGGCGGCAACTCAGGCCAATTTCATCAGAAGCGTAAAGGATAAGCTTGGCGACGAAGCACTCAGAGTCATACGCGGAGACGTATTCAAATTTCTTGGAAACGTAAAAAAGCCGTATGATATCGTTTTCGCTGATCCACCCTACGACCATCCGAGATTTGACGAGATACCAACGCTTATCCTCAACTCCGATGCGGTAAAGGGAGGCTCGCTCGTGGTAGTGGAACATAACGACAAGCATGATTTCTCGGCATTGCCCGGATTTGAGCAGCACCGCGCCTATGGTTCGGTCAACTTCTCAATCTTCCGCAAGCCGTACGCTGCGGGAGACGACAAATAACTATGTATTATGCCTTATGAATTTTAAGAACTATGGATACGAACATTAAATTAGATACAATTGAAGACGCTATCGAAGATTTCAAGAACGGTAAATTCGTGATCGTGGTTGACGATGAAGACCGCGAAAATGAAGGTGACCTGATAATAGCAGCGGAAAAGATCACGCCTGAGCAGGTGAATTTCATGCTTCAGAATGCGAGAGGAGTTCTTTGCGCCCCATTGACAATGAAGAGATGCAAGGAACTTAAACTCGGCTTTCAGGTGGAGGAGAACACCTCCATGTTAGGAACTCCCTTCACCGTGACCGTCGATAAGCTCGAGGGATGCTCTACAGGGGTCAGCGCCCATGACAGGGCCGCTACCCTCAATGCACTGGCGGATCCGAAATCAACTCCTGAGACTTTCGGCCGCCCGGGCCACATCAATCCTCTTTATGCGCAAGACCGCGGAGTACTCGAGCGTGCGGGCCACACTGAGGCCGCAGTGGATCTCGCCCGCCTCGCCGGACTCGAACCGGCCGGAGTGCTTATGGAAATAATGAATGAAGACGGCACTATGGCCCGTCTGCCTAAACTACGCAAGCTGGCTGACGAATGGGGCATGAAGCTGATCAGCATCCGCGATCTAATATCCTATCGCCTGCAAAACGACAATCTGCTCGAAAAGGGGGAAGAGGTAGACATGCCTACCGCATACGGACACTTCCGTCTCGTACCGTTTCGCCAGAAAGACAACGGACTCGAACACATCGCGCTCATAAAAGGCAACGTATCGGATGGCGAACCCGTACTCGTCAGAGTGCACAGCAGCTGCGCTACGGGAGATATCTTCGGCTCGATGCGCTGCGAATGCGGCGAACAGCTGCATAAGGCCATGGAGCTGATTGAAAAGGAGGGACGAGGTGCAATCGTCTATCTCAACCAGGAAGGACGAGGCATCGGCCTTATGGATAAGATCAAGGCATACAAGCTGCAGGAAGAGGGACTCGACACCGTAGACGCAAACCTGCATCTGGGACATAAGGCAGACGAACGCAACTACGGGGTAGGAGCTTCGATTCTGCACGCTCTCGGCATCAAAAAAATGAGACTAATGAGCAATAACCCTATGAAGCGAATAGGTCTCGAGGGATTCGGTATCGAGACCGTGGAAAACGTGCCACTCGAAGTTCAACCCAATAAATACAACCGTTTTTACATGCACACCAAGAAGGAACGCATGGGACACGAACTGAAACTTAGCTGACTATAGATGAAAAAGTATTCAATCGCATTAGCAGCTCTCTCCCTTTGTATCAATTTCACGGCCGACGCCAAGAAGGTGCTCGACCATTCCAGCTTCGATGACTGGAAAAAAGTGACCAATCATTCGCTCAGCAACGACGGAAAGTGGGCGGCATTCAGTGTCAATCCTCAGGAAGGCGACGGAGTGCTGACCATACGCAACACATCGAACGGAAAAGCGATAGAAATACCCCGTGGCTCAGGAGTAGCCTTCACTGCCGACAGCAGATGGGCTGTGGCCAGCATCAAGCCCCTGTTTAAAGATACCCGCCAGGCCAAGATCGACAAGAAGAAAGACTTCGGCATGCCTCAGGATTCTCTTGCAATAGTAGATCTCAAGACCGGCGATGTAACCAGGATTCCACAGATAAAGGGATTCAAGATCGGGAATAAAGGGGGTAACTGGGTTGCTTACAGCAGCTGTGACACAACAGTCACGAAAGACATGAAACTTTCCGACAAGGATGCAGGGCTGCCCCTTGTGGTGAGGAATCTGGGCTCAGGAGAGTGGAAAGTCTATCCATATATAGGAGACTACTCTTTCAGTGAAGACGGCCGGCGACTGGCAATGGTAGTCAAGCCACGAGCCAATGATTCCATCTTCCATACCGGAGTAGCGGTCACATATCTTCCCGAAGGAAAGGACTTCCTCATTGATGAGGGAAAGAAACATTACGGAGCCCCGGTATTTTCAAAAGATGGATTCAGGCTCGCCTATACAGCCACCAACGACAGCAACGATACGGGCACACGCCGCATGCAGCTATGGCTGTCGTCACTCTCCAACGAACCAACGACTCCAAAGGAGTTCGAGCTGAATGTAACGACTGGACGAAAAGGACCCAACCTACAGCCTCCCCATGCCTCTGACCCGGAACTTCAGGAGGCGCTCATGAACGACTGGAAGGAGAAAATGAGTAAAAACGCTCCTACCGAGCTTTTCCTCAATCAATATTCCAAACTGACGTTCAGCTACAACGGACGCCGCCTCTATGTGGGTGTAGCGCCCGAAGTAGCGCCCGATGACACAACGCTCGTCAGCTTCGAGCGTCCTGAACTCGACATATGGCGCTGGGACGCTCCCTATACTCCTCCTCAGGAGAAGCATAAGCTCGATGATCTTAAGGAGATGACATTCCCGGTAATGATAGATCTTGAAAACGGAGACTACCGCCTTATCGAATACAATCCGCTTGCCACTGTAGCAGCCGCCTACTCTATGGATCCGGATTGGGTATTACTGCGCGACCCAAGTAAGGAAATAGTGAGCCAGCAGTGGAATTATTATGCTCCTGAAGAGATAAGCGTGATCAATGTCATCGACGGCCAACGTCGCGAAATCGGCACCGTATATGAAGGGACAGCGGATATATCCCCGGAGGCTAAGTTCGTATACTGGTTTAAAGACGGCAACTGGTTTGCATATGAGATATCCTCAGGCAAAACGGTAAACCTGACAGAAAATATCCCTTATCCGGTATGGGATGAAACCGACGATCATCCGGGAGTGCGTCAGGACTACGGGTTCGCATCTTGGACGGAAGGAGACAGCAGAATGCTTGTCTATGACCGCTTTGACATCTGGAGTCTTGATCCGACGGGGAAGGAAACTCCGGTCTGCCTCACCAAAGGCTATGGCCGCGACAATAATCTGAAGATCCGCTACGTCAACACACATGGTAAAGACCGGCATTTCCTCAAGAACGGAGATCTGATGACACTCACGCTCTTCAACTATAAAGACAAGCGCAAAGGATTAGCGTCGATGAAATACGGTGTTCCCGCCAAGCCTGAGAATGTATATATCGATACCCTAAGCTTCACTCAGATACGTCAGGCTCTGGATGCCCCTTCATTCTCTTTCGTAGAAGCAAACTTCTCGGTGATGCCCGACGTATGGATCGCACCCAAGGGAGTGTTTGCAAAATCCGTCAAAGTCAGCGACTCCAATCCTCAGGTGAAGGATTACAACTGGGGCACGGCACGTCTTGTGAGCTGGCATGCCTACGACGGCACGCTGACGGACGGAGTCCTCTACGTGCCGGAAGATCTGGACCCCACAAAGAAATATCCCATGCTCTGCGTTTTCTATGAGACCGGCTCGGAAGATCTCTACACTCATTACAATATGGAGCCCTCGTGGAGTTGGGTCAACTATCCCTTCTACGTGAGCCGAGGATATGTAGTGTTTGTACCTGACATTCATTATACCGCCGGCATACCGGGAGAATGCGCCTGGAACTTCGTCTGCTCAGGGGCTGAGGCCATGTGCGACAGATACCCTTGGATCGACCGTGAGCGCATTGGTATCGATGGTCAAAGCTGGGGTGGATACCAGACAGCTTACCTCGTGACACGCACTAATATGTTTGCCTGTGCAGGCAGCGGCGCTCCGGTAAGCAACATGACTTCAGCATTCGGTGGAATCCGTTGGGAAAGCGGTGACTCTCGTCAGGGTCAGTATGAACTCGGTCAGAGCCGAATCGGCCGAAACCTTTGGGATGCAACAGAGCTGTATATTGCCAATTCACCGGTTTTCCACGCCAATCGTGTAGAGACACCCCTGCTCATCATGCACAACGATGCCGACGGAGCAGTGCCATGGTATCAGGGCATCGAGATGTTTATGGCGTTGCGTCGCCTCCAGAAACCGGTCTGGATGCTCCAATACAACGGAGAGGCGCATAACCTTAAGGAACGTCGCAACCGCAAGGACATCACTGTTCGCCTGCAGCAATTCTTCGATCACTATCTTAAGGGAGACCCGATGCCGGAATGGATGAAAAACGGCGTCCCCATGACACGAAAGGGCCAGGAACTCGGCTATTAAATAAAAAATCCACGATTAAATCGTGGATTTTTTATTTCCTCATCTCAAGACTGAAGACTAAAGACTGAAGACTTATTCCGTCAGCTCTCCATGAAGATTCTTCTCCATATACTTACCCGCAAGCTGAGCGGTAGCCCCCATGCCGAAAAGATACATCATCTTTGTGATGGCGGCTTCGGAAGTGAGGTCATGGCCGGAGATAGTTCCTGCATTAGCAAGACCCACACCTGCTGAGTACTTTCTGGGCGATACCATACCGTTGGAACACTGTGAGATATTCACTATGAGAAGCCCCTTAGCCACAGCGTCGCGAATGCAATCGAACAGCCATGGACAACTTGGACCGTTGCCAACTCCGAATGTTTTTATGACTACTCCCTTAAGGCCGGGAATATTGAAGGTAGCCCGCACTACGTTTTCCTGTATGCCCGGGAAAATATCGAGATAGGCCACATTGGTGTCCATAAAGTATTCTACCTTAAATTCCTTTCCTTGCGAAGGCCTAAGGAGCGCATCCTTATTATATGTAATGTCGAGGCCAATGTGCGCAAGTTCCGGATAATTGCTTGACTGGAACGCATCGAAGTTATCGGCAGAAAACTTAGTGCTTCTGTTACCCCTGAGCAGAGAATCCTGAAACAGGATAGCGACCTCCCTTACCATTGGCTCGCCGTCGGTATCTTTCGCGGCAGCCACCTGAAGAGCAGTGATCAGATTTTCCTCACCATCGGTGCGCACCTCACCTATAGGAAGCTGCGAACCTGTTATTATCACCGGTTTGGTCAGATTGTTGAGCATAAAGCTCAACGCTGACGCAGTATATGCCATCGTATCGGTGCCGTGAAGGATTACAAAGCCATCATATTTACTATAGTTGTCTTCGATCACTTTCGCCATCTGCCCCCAATGAGACGGATTCATGTCGGCGGAATCTATCGGCACGTAAAACTGAAAATTGTCAATTTCGAAGTCAAGCATCTTTATCTTAGGCACATTGTCA
>JAIECF010000240.1 GCA_029068655.1 Muribaculaceae bacterium
CTATGAATTGGAGAGTGATGTAAATATTGTTACTATCTGACATTGTACTCCTCGCTAAAGCTCGGAACCGGAGACAAAAATTTGCTTTGGATCTTCTACTCGCTGAAGCTCAGGCCTGAGACAAAATTTTGCTTTTGGATCTTCTACTCGCCAAAGCTCGGGATTTTTGTTTAGGACGAAAAACTTTAGTGCGCGCACTGCGGATGAGGCTTCAGAAGATCTGGCCGTAGGAGGCGCGGTCGAGGGCGCGGTAGCCGATGGCTTCGGCTATGTGGCGGCTTAGGACTGGGGCGGTGAGGGCTTCTTCGGGAGTCATCACGGCGGCGTAGTCGAGGTCGGCGATGGTGCGGGCTACGCGGAGGATGCGGTCGAAGGCGCGGGCCGACATGTTGAGCTTAGTCATGCGGTCCTTCAGCTTGGCAAGCCCTTGTTCGTCGGGCCATGCGTATTGGTGCAGGAGTCTGGAATTCATCTGGGCATTGCAGTAGATTCCTTTCTCTGCCTTAAAGCGGAGATTCTGGATAGTGCGGGCCTTGATGACACGCTCGCGAATCGAGGCACTTGACTCGGCAGGAGCCCGGTTTGCCATATCATCGAAAGCCACAGGCTCTATCTCGCACTGGATGTCGATACGGTCGAGCAGCGGACCGCTGATGCGGTTCATATACTTCGCTACTGCACCGGCCTGACAGGTGCAACGTTTGGTAGGATGTCCATAATAGCCACAAGGACATGGATTCATAGAAGCGACAAGCATGAAGGATGCCGGATATTCCACTGTATATTTCGCACGCGAGACGGTAATCACGCGGTCCTCAATAGGCTGACGGAGCACCTCAAGCACTGATCTTGAGAACTCAGGAAATTCATCTAAGAAAAGGACACCATTGTGGGCCAATGATATCTCGCCGGGCATGGGATTCGTGCCCCCACCGACAAGGGCTACCGGAGATACCGTATGATGAGGGGTACGGAAAGGTCGCTTAGTCATAAGCATGGAGCCACGATGCAGTTTTCCGGCCACGGAGTGAATCTTCGTTGTCTCCAACGCCTCAGCAAGGCTCAATGGAGGCAGGATTGATGGAAGACGCTTCGCCATCATCGACTTTCCTGCGCCCGGAGGCCCTACCATGAGAATGTTGTGCCCACCGGCGCATGCCACTTCAAAAGCCCTCTTCACACTTTCCTGTCCCTTCACCTCCGAAAAGTCGAAGTCAAAGTTCTCGGCCTCAGCTGCGAATATCTCACGGGTATTGATCACAGTAGGCTTCAGCTCCGAAGTTCCGGCTATCACACCGACCGCCTCCGCAAGATCCTTCACACCGAATACCTCCACCCTATTGACTACAGCAGCTTCAGTGACATTCGCCTCCGGCACTATCAACCGTCTGAACCCCATCTCACGAGCCTTTATCGCCATAGGAAGGGCTCCCTTCACAGGAAGGACTGATCCGTCGAGCGACAGTTCACCCATAATCATATACTCCGACAGATGCTCGACAGGGACCTTCTCATTGGAGGTAAGGACCCCTATTGCCATCGGAAGGTCGAATGCGGCTCCCTCTTTCTTCACATCGGCCGGAGAGAGATTGATGACCGTACTTTTATGAGGGAATCCTATTCCGCTGTGTTGCAACGCTGTTGTGATCCGGGTGTAGGCTTCCTTGACGGCAGTGTCCGGAAGTCCAACGATACTGAAAAGCGTGCCTTTCTGCACCACGGTCTCTATCGTGACCACGATGGCATCTATGCCGGAGATTGCGGCCGAGTATACTTTAGTGAGCATTATCTATCGCTTTGTTTAACGGTTCTGGAGTCTTTAACCGGTTTTGACGAGGATCTTTGGGAAGGTTTTAATTCCGGTTTTTTCGCCGGTTTTGTCTGAGAGGCGGTTTTTTGAGCCTGTTTTTGGTCTGTCTTCCCCTTCGGCTTATCAGTCTGTGTGGATTTGGTCTCTTTCTTTCCGGCCGCCTTACGGAAAGCGGCTATCGCCTTCTTAAGGTCATCACCGGAATACGTCTCCCCGGCGGTCTTATCCTTCACGATAAACCAAGGAAGACGCGTGACACCCATCTTCACCATGTCTCCTTCAGCGAGTCCGCGCGGCTGCCACGCGCGCACCGTGCCTTTGAGAGAGTCTCTACGTATGGCATTGATCCAGGTCATGCTGTCTGAATCCATATATATATCGGCCACCACGCGTTTCAGAGAGTCGGGATAATCCTTTACCAACACTTTCATTGAATCTACCGCCTCACGCCTGGCAACGTTGTTCTCTCCATAAAAATACAAGATAGAAGCCTTATTGAATTTCAGAGTGTCAGTACCATTGTCGCGCGAGCGAAGAGTAAGACTCTTGACCTTGGGATTCTTGGAATATTCAAGATTTCCATCAGCGTTGGTTGTAAACTCCACACCCAGAAGGTCGGTCACTCCGCACATCTCGATGAGCTGCTGGCTACGCACCCCTTTATCGACCATGTTCCACAATCTTACGAATCCATCCGGATTCTCACGACGGTTCCACTCGGTGAGCAGCAATATGGCCGACAGTTCATCCTTGGGATTGCTCGTCACATATTCCTCTATACTTTTCTCGAAGGCTTTCGAATCGCTTTTCTTCGGATACGTTTTTTTGCGCCATTCGCTCCAGCGTTCCGACACTTTATTGCCAACGACAGTCCACTCCCCCATCTCCTTGCCATCACCCGACACCTTGATCCTATCGCCTCTTTCGGCATAAATAATCATTGAATTGCCGGGTTGCGAAGCATCACTTACATATATGAGCGTCGGGAGTCTGGTGATGCACTCAGCAGTAGCCTTTCCTTCCTGAATCGAGGCTGTATGCTCTATCCATCTTCCTCCCCTCGAATCCCATGCGTAATAGCTCATCAGGTAATTGCCGAGATGATCCTTAGGGAACTCGAAATCCACCTTGAATTCGTTTTTCACGCATCCGCCAAGCATCAGCACCATCAGACAGCCCAACACGGCCAATGTCTTATATGTGAAAGTCTTCATCGTCTTCATAGCGCAAATTTAACAATTCTTATCCATTCCTGCAAATAAAAAGACCGCCGACCTCCACAGGCCAGCGGTCTTTGAGCTTCGTCGGCGGCCTGCATGACCCACACGACGTTCCATTCGAACCTTATTATTTAATATTAACCTAAAATCAGTCTTCAGTCTTGAGTCTTCAGTCTTGAGTCTTCAGTCTTCAGTCTTCAGTCTTGAGTCTTCAGTCTTCAGTCTTCAGTCTTGAGTCTTCAGTCTTCAGTCTTGAGGCTTCAGTCTTCAGTCTTGAGTCTTAAGGAGGTCGCCCTTAAATTCCAGAGGGAGGCGGTAGGAGATATTGTCGGAGGAATTGCCGATGAGGAGCTCGAACCTGCCGGGCTCTACAGTCCACATCTTATCCGACACATCATAGAATGCGAAGGCGTCTTTGTCAAGAGTAAGCTTAACGTCGCGGGTCTCTCCGGGAGCGAGGTTTACCTTGCCGAAAGCCTTGAGTTCCTTATATGGACGATAGACGGAGCTTTTTTCATCGCGCACATATAGCTGCACAACTTCAGAACCTTCACGATCACCTGTATTGGTCACCGGCACTGTCACTGTGACATTCCCATTGCCGTCGAATGTCTTCGACGACAAGGTAGGCTGTCCTATCTTGAATGAAGTGTAGCTGAGGCCGTGGCCGAAGGCATAGTTTATACGGTCTTTCTTCAGCTTGTCGGTATAACGGTATCCTACGTCCAGACCCTCCTTATATTTCACGTCGCCGTCTACACCGGGATACATCTCAGCATCTCCCTTGGCGTGGGCCGCATAGTCCTGAAGAGACTTCGCGAATGTCATCGGAAGCTTACCTGAGGGATTCACCTTTCCGAAGAGTACGTCTGCCAGAGCGTTGCCGGCTTCAGAACCGATATACCAGCCCTGAACTATGGCAGGCACCTTGTCGCGCCAAGGCATCGAGTATGCGTTGCCGGTGAGGGTAACAACCACAGTATTCGGATTGGCGGCAGCAAGAGCCTCGATTACAGCATCTTGGCCGTAAGGCAAGCTGAAATCAAGACGGTCGACCCCCTCGGCATCCTGATGGTCGGATTTGTTGAGACCACCGATGAAAATCACCATATCGGCTTCTTTGGCAGCCTTGACGGCATCGGCTATCAGCTGCTCCGCGCTACGGCTCTCGCTGAGGTCCTGGCCTGTCTTCACTCCATTGTATTCGCCGGTCACGTCGCCGACATATCCGCGCTCATAGACCACCTCGATTCCCTTTTCGGCGGCAGCCTTACGGATTCCTTCAAGCGGGAGCGTCTCGCGCTGCACCTTCAGCGAAGATGATCCGCCACCTACGGTCATCATCTTTATAGCGTTTTCCCCTACCACAAGAATCTTCCTGGCATTACCGGCGGCAGGAAGGATGTTACGGTCGTTTTTGAGGAGTACGATACCCTCCCCACCGATACGGCGAGCGGCGGCATAATGCTCGTCACTATTCATAGAACCATAGGGGCGGTTGCGGTTCATTTCCGTACGCATGATAAGGCGAAGCACACGTGCCGCCTTGTCGTCAAGGTCTTTCATCGGAAGGCGTCCCTCCTCAATAGCTTTCAAATAAGGAGTGGCGAGATAGTAACTGTCATAGGCGTTGCTGGCTCCCCAGTTCAAGCCATTGGTCCAGGAACCAAATTCCATATCAAGACCATTCTGCGCCACCTTATCAGTATTATGCACGGCACCCCAGTCGCTGATGGCCACGCCATCAAAGCCCCAGTCTCCCTTAAGGATATCAAGGAGAAGGGTATGATTCTCGCAGGCATGGTCGCCATTATATTTGTTGTAGCCGGGCATGATGCTCCAGGCTCCGCCATCCTTGACGGCTGCCTTGAACCCAGGAAGGTAGATCTCATGCAGCGTGCGGTCGTCGACAAGCACATTGACATGGTCACGGTCAGCCTCCTGATTGTTGAGTGCGTAGTGCTTCACACAGGCGGCAACTCCGTTTTTCTGCACACCCTGAATGTACGGCACTACCATCTCGGCAGTCAGGTACGGGTCCTCTCCCATATATTCGAAATTTCTGCCGTTGAGGGGAGTACGGTAGATATTGACACCCGGACCGAGGAGCACATTCTTATTGCGGTAGCGTGCCTCTTCTCCTATCGACTGTCCGTAGATGGCAGACATCTCGGGATTCCATGTAGCCGCAAGGCAAGTAAGAGCCGGAAACGCGACACAGGAGTCATTGGTAGCGCCGGCCTGCTCCCATTCATCCCACAGTACGTCAGGACGCACACCGTGGGGGCCATCCGTACACCATATACCCGGGATACCGAGCCTCTGCACACCCGGGGAGCTGAATTTGCTCTGAGCGTGTATGACAGCAATCTTTTCGGCCGTGGTCATTCTTGAGAGTGCATCCTGCACACGGGTTTCTATAGGTTGCGAATCGTCAAGATAGACAGGGACCGTCTTTTCAGCGCTGCTACCGAAAACGACGCATATCATTGATGCCGCTAAAATCTCTGCTTTGAATTTCATATCAGGTCAGTTTAATTGATATTGAGAAAGAGGCTATAAATCCTCGACCACAAAATTACTAAATAATCCAGTCAAAATCTCACGCGAGAGTCATAGAGTAAAAAACGGATATTCCTCAATGCAAGATAATCGACTATAATAATGCAATTTACAAACAAATCACCAATTTACATTAAGTAAAGCCTAAAGAGAATCGGCGTCAGTGACTGGCAGACTGATAATATTGAAAGCAACCCCACATATCTTTAAAAGAATAAGCTCAGGACAGAGTATTCATTATTAACATATGTTAAAATCAATAAAAATCCTTAATTCGTCGCAAAAAAATAATTATTTTTGCAAATCATCCTATAAATCATGAATCTCAAGACATTCCTACATCTCATCTCTATCTTCGCAACCGTCATCACCGGCTATTTTACAGCATATGCCGCAGTGCCGGCTGATAAAGGAAACATCCGGCTCCTTCAGCGACTCGACTCAATAATAGCAAACCAGAAAGACATTGTCAGGGAAAAGGAAATACGCATCGCCGGACTACGCCAGACTCTCGCAAAGACGAAAGAGAGCCGCGAACGGCTCGGACTATCCAAACAACTTTATGACGAATATATAGTATTCGATTCCGACTCCGCGCTTTATTATGCAACGGAAGCCCGAAAGTTGACCGAAAAGGTGATGCCCGACAACTATGATGAACAGACCGAGTGGAAACTTAACGAAGCTTTCATATATACCGTGCAGGGACTTTATGACACAACTATGGAACTCCTTAAAGGCATCGACTCATCACGCCTCAGCGACGACATGAAGTCTATGCTCTACGGCAACCTTTCCTATATATATTCGATGAGATCAGTCTATCTTCTTCCCAATAAGGAGATGTCGAGAAAAGACCTCGCCATAGCAAACCAATACCGGGATTCGATACAGGCTATGAAGCTCCCGGAGACCCACGGACTTCTATGGGTACCGATAGCGGCGGCAATCGACCGTGACGGAGTTGACATTTCCGCCCTTAATGTCTCGCGACTCAAAAAGAAAGTGGATCAAAGCACCGGAGCTTCACGCGACAACGCTATCGACGCCTACTGGCTTTCACGCTATTACGAGGCATTGGGAGACGAAGACTCTATGGTGAAATACAAGACTATGGCCGCTATCAACGATGCGCTCATAGTGAACCGTGAGATCGCCGCCATTCAGGAACTCGCGACATATCTTTTCGGTAAAGGAGACCTTAACAGGGCTTACAACTACCTTATATATACAGTAGAGCAGGCCAACCTATACCATAACCGCTACCGCATGGTCAACCTATCCGATGTGCTTCCCACCGTGCGTGACGCCTACAGGGAGGAACTGGAAAAGCGCGACCGCCGCCTCTCGAGCTTCGTATTGATACTTGGAATCCTATCCTTAGTGCTGATTGCCAGCATTATCTTCATAGTCATTGAGTTTCGCAAGCTCAAGAAGATGCGAAACCTACTGAAAGAGGCCAATACCGAACTGCATCAGTCTGTCAAGGAGCGTGACAGGTCGATACTCCAGCGTGACGAGGCCATAGCGTCGCTTGAGAAGGCAAACACCGAACTGAACGAGGCCAATAAGCAGAAACTCAGCCTGCTTGCATATGCCTTCAAGCTGACCACACAGTATATCAACGCTCTTGAAGGCTACCGCAAGAAGCTCCTCAAGAAATATAAAGTGAAGCAGATAGAAGACCTCGGCGTATTGATCAACGATCCCGAACTCATAAAGGAGCAGTATCAGGGATTTTATGAGAGTTTCGACAGAACCGTACTGTCGATCTATCCGGATTTCGTAGAAGACTACAACAAGACCGTGCCGGAAGACTCCCGAGTGTCACCGGAGGCAATAGCAAAGACAAAGACTCTCAATACAAAGCTACGCATCTATGCGCTCAGACGTCTCGGCATATCCAAGAGCGCGGAAATCGCCGAGATGCTAAATGTCTCCATCCGTACGGTCTACAATAACCGTACCAATGAGTCTTAAGTCTTGAGTATTGAGGCTTGAGTATTGAGGCTTGAGAGCAGGGTAGAAAGCCTAATTTCAACAACACTTGCATTTACTTATATACATTTATTAACATTATAAAAGACAGCAATTTAATATTGTTGTCTTTTACTTTTACGCTCTCACGCGATCAAGACACGGAATGAATCATTAATTTTGCATCCGTCAACCCTCCCTTCTCACAAAAAAACTCACAACCCAACAACAATGAACACTAAACTCATAACCTGGATTATTTCACTCGCAGTCATCTTTCCACTGACTGCATGCGGCAGCGACTCCAAGGATGACCCGACACCCTCCGTCACGAATATTACCGCCACCGTTACCCCTGAATCGCTTTCGGCCGGTCCGGAAGCAGCTACTCTCGACCTTACAGTAAAAGCTAACGCCGACTGGGCTATCCGCACCGACGCCGACTGGGTTACGCTACGCCCCAGCGGAGGAGTGAAGGACACAGACATCAAGGTTCAGGTGTCGGTCACCTCCAACTCCGGAATGGAAGAACGTTCCGCTACCCTTAATATAGTGTCAGGGGGCAAGACTGTCAAGACAGTCGCTGTAACCCAGGGATATGTCACCAAAGCGACACCGTCGGTAAAATCCATCACGATGGGAGGGCAAGCATCTTCCACCTCCATCACCGTCACCGCCAATGCCGACTGGACACTCGCATCTGCCGCAACATGGCTTACCTTGTCACCATCCAAGGGGGCCAAAGGAGACACAACCGTAGAAGTTAAGGCCTCAGCCAATGACTCCGACGCAAACCGCGAGGCAACCGTGACGCTTGAATGCGGTTCTGAAAAGACAGAAATAAAAGTCTTGCAACTCAGCGACGTCGTCAACACTCCTGAAGGTTACACTCTCGTATGGAGCGATGAGTTCAATTCCGGATCGGTACCCGGAAGCGACTGGACCAAGGAGAACTGGGCACCGGGACATGTCAACAACGAACTGCAGACTTACACCGACAAGGAAGTGGACGGCAAGCGTACCCTTGAAGTCAAGGACGGCTTTCTCTACATCAACTGCTTCAAAGGGAAAGACGGTAAGATCTATTCGGGCCGCATGAATGCCAAGCCAGGCACAGGATGGCTGTACGGATACTTCGAGGCGCGCATCAATCTCCCGAAAGGCAAAGGAACATGGCCTGCTTTCTGGATGATGCCGTCAAATGTAGACTGGAACAAGAATCCATGGCCATATTGCGGCGAGATCGACATAATGGAGGAGGTCGGAGCCAATCCCAACTACGTCTCCTCGTCGCTCCACACCGGCAACTACAACCACACCAAAGGCACACAGAAGACCCATGAGATGTATTGCGCAGGTGCAGAGGGAGAATTCCACGTATATGCCTGCGAATGGACTGAAGACGAGATCGTCACCTACGTCGACGGGAAGGTACAATTACGCGCCACCAAAGCCTCGATGGGGGCAGACCACGACAGCTGGCCATTCCACTATGCCTTCTATCCCATCCTCAATCTGGCATGGGGAGGAGACTGGGGCGGCTACAAGGGTGTAGACGAAAACGCGCTTCCCGTCAGCATGGTAGTAGACTACGTACGCATCTTCCAGAAGAAATAAATAATTAACCCAATAATAACTAACAGATGAAAAAGTTAACCTTACTTCTAATCGCGATCTTGACGTGTCTCGGCTCTTACGCCCAGGATGTCAAAGTCTCCGGAAAGGTGATATCCTCGCTCGACGGAGAACCGCTGATCGGCGCGACTGTAATGGTGAAGGGCACTGCCACAGGTACCGCAACAGACATTGACGGAGCCTTCACCATCAATGCCCCGCAAGGGTCAACCCTCTATTTCAACTATATCGGATGCACACCGCAGGAGGTGAAAGTCACAGGTCACATGTCCGATATCACGATCCGGATGATCGAGGACTCCCAGATCCTTGACGATGTAGTGGTAGTAGGCTACGGCACTCAGAAGAAGAGCGTAGTGACCGCCGCCATATCAAGCGTCAACTCTGAAACAATCTCACAGACCGCTCCTACCAACGTGCAGAACGCACTCAAAGGTATCACCTCCGGTGTGACCGCCACGACCGCCAACGGACAGCCCGGTTCAGCAGCCCAGATCCGCGTGCGCGGTGTCGGCACTATAAACAACTCCAACCCTCTCTATATAGTCGACGGCATGCCTATTGAAGGAGGTATCGACTATCTTAACCCATCCGATATCAAGAGTATCGAGGTGCTCAAGGACGCAGCCTCAGGTGCAGTCTACGGTGCACGTGCCGCTAACGGTGTAATTCTTGTGACTACAAAGAACGGTGAGCAGGGACGCGCCAAAATCAATTACGACTTCACTTATGGCTGGCAGTCTAAGCTGAAATCGATAGACATCCTCAACGCCACGCAGTATGCCATCATGAAGAACGAGGGCTATCTCAATATCGGACAGCCGGCTCCATATGCAGATCCATACAGCTACGGACAGGGCTACGACTGGCAGGCCGCAATCTTCAACGACAACGCCCCGATGATGAACCATCAGGTGTCAGTCTCCGGCGCAAGCGAGAAAATCAACTACTTCCTCTCCTTCGGCTACTTCGATCAGGAGGGTATCATCGGCGGCAACTATGATCAATCAAACTACAACCGTCTGACTCTGCGCGCCAACAATGTCTACACTCTCTTCGACGATTCAAAGAAGCGCAACTGGCTCAATAAGTTTGTCCTGACCACCAATATTTCGTATGCACGCATACATTCCAAGGGATTCGGCGGTGGCGGCGGCTACTATGGTGGCGCCATTACCAACGCTATCGGCATGTCGCCTATCCTGACCCCGACACTGACACCTGGAAGCCCGGAATACCAGCACCAGATGGACTATTACGCAGGCAACGATAAATACGTTCCCCGCTACGATGCGGCAGGCAACCTCTATATGGTACCCGAGTCTTTCGGGGGCGGCTACCAGGAGCTTACGAACCCCTTCTACGGCTGGTCATTCCCGTCAGGCAAGAACTGGAGTCACAAGATCGTCAGCAACTTTATCGGCGAACTCCAGATCTGGGATGGCCTTTCATACCGAATCAGCTTCGGCGGTGACCTCGCATTCTGGGGAAGTGACAGCCACTCTGAACCGAATTACTACAGCAACCTGAGCAATACGGACGCTATACATGCCTCGGCATCATCCAGCATGAACCGCGGATGGACATGGCAGCTTGAAAACCTCCTTCTATACGATAAGACATTCGGCGACCACCATATCAATGTAGTGCTCGGCCAGTCGGGCAAGCAAAGCACAGGATGGTGGATAAACGCCTCTGCAAATAAGCTCTACAATTTCGAAAAGCCTTGGGTGACAGTGGCACAAGGTGCTCCGGGTGAGGAAGACGGCGGTAATCGTACAGGTGATGCCGGTCCTAACTCTGCATGGCCTAAACTTCTATCCTACTTCGGACGCGTATCCTACGACTTCGGCAGCCGCTACATGATCCAGGCGACAGTCCGCCGTGACGGTTCTTCTCGCTTCGGCGCAAACCACAAGTGGGCAACCTTCCCCTCCTTATCTGCAGGCTGGAACATCACCAATGAGCCCTTCCTCGAGACAAGACCACATTGGTGGAGCAATACCAAGATCCGTGCATCATGGGGTAAGAACGGTAACGAAGCCATCGGCGACTTCGCTTATACAGTCATGACCGACGGCAACAACAACTACTATTTCGGTCCTGAAGGATCAAGCCAGACCTACGGCTCAAAGGCATCCGGTCTTGCAAACCCGGACCTCAAATGGGAGGAATCGACCCAGACCGACATAGGTCTTGACCTCGGCTTCCTCGACAACTCCCTGCAGTTCACTTTCGACTGGTATAAGAAGCGCACTACAGGCATGCTTATGACCATGATGATCCCGACATATGTAGGCGAGACTAAACCTATCGGCAACGTAGGAACCATGGACAACACCGGCGTAGAGATGGATCTCCGTTGGGCCCACAGCTTCGGCGAAGTCGAGGTGAACCTTGGAGGTAACCTCTCCTACGTAAAGAACACACTCGTAAATCTCGGCAACGCCGACGGCTGGAGATCCGAGGTATCCAATGCAACTGCCGGCGACATCGCCCGCTCGATGAACGGCGAGGTATTCCCCTTCTTCTACGGCTACAAGACCGACGGCATCATCCAGAATCAAGCTGAAGCTGACGCCTACAACGACAAATACGGACTTACCTCCGGACAGACTTCATGGTTCGCACAACCAGGCGACGTGAGATTTGTGGACACCAACGGTGACAATACCATCAACGCCGACGACCGCACCAAGATAGGCAAAGGTCTTCCCGACTGGACCTACGGTTTCAACGTTGGACTCGGATGGAAAGGATTCCAGCTAACCGCCTACTTCCAAGGCGTATGGGGCAACCAGATCTACGATGCATCGCTCCGCGGCGACACACCTGCGAAGAACATGCCCTCCTGGATGCTCAACCGTTGGACCGGAGAAGGCAGCTCCAACACAATTCCTATCTACCGACTCGCCGACACACGCAACTGGCAGAGCTCCGACCTTTACATCCATGACGGCGCTTACCTCCGCTGCGCAAACCTCACCCTTTCCTACACTCTCCCCTTCAATATAGTGAGGAAGATCGGTCTTGACAATGTAAGGGTATTCGTAATGGGCGAGAACCTCTTTACAGCCACCAAATATCATGGCTTCACTCCTGAGGTCGGCGACGGAGTCAACATCGGCATCGACTACGGCAACTATCCCGAAGCACGCACATTCTCAGTAGGTTTCAACATTTCTCTCTAATTTCCAATAAGCATTATCGAAATGAAACTCAATAAAAAAATATATATCCTGCCTATTGCGGCTATGGGTCTCGGCCTCACTTCGTGTGGAAGTGAATGGCTGGATATCACCAACAATACACAGGACACCGTCGAGGACTACTATAAGACGGAAGCAAATATCCAGCAGGCAGTCGTAGCCGCATATGACCCACTGCATTGGTTTGATTACGCCAACAACTACTGCGGCATAAACATATATCCTGAAGTGCTTGCTGATCAGGTCATGCCGGGCGGTGGCGATGTCAACGACATGAACCAGTGGAAGACAGTCTTCAACTTCAACACGACTGCCACTGTAGTGCTTGACACCAACTACTCCAATGCATATTCTGGCGTGAAGCGCTGTATTGATGCCCTCAGGTATATGTACACTTATTGGGAGCCTAAAACCGACCAGGAGCTTGCCAACCGTGAATACTATGAGTCTCAGGTGATTGCCCTCCGCGCATTCTTCTACAACTACCTGTGGCACTGGTGGGGAAACATCCCCTACTACGACCAACCACTCAGCGCCGACAACGGCTATCTTGCCACACAGTACTCGGCAGATGAAGTCTATGAGTTCATCATCCAGGATCTGGAGAAAGTGATCTCAATGAATCGCCTTCCGGAAAAATGCACTGGTGCAGAGCTCGGCCGCGTGACAAAGCATTTCGTCTACATGCTCTACGCTGAAGTGGTGATGTATCAGAACGACGCTTCCCGCAAGCCGACAGCCCTGAAATATATGGAGGAAATCATCAACTCAGGCAAGTATCAGCTTGTGAGTGACTTCGCATCCATCTGGGATGTCGCAGGCGAATGGGGCAGCGAATCGGTCTGGGAGATCAACTATTCCGACTATCAGGCTACACGTAACTGGAGCTGGGGTGGCACAGCCGGCGGCACTGTCGTTCCATGTATGATTCTTCCTCGCGGCTACGATTCCTCTGATGGCATTCACGACAACACAGGTTGGGGCTTCGGTACAGTCCGCAAGTCATGCTATGACTCTTACGATCCCGCCGACACACGCCGCGACGCTTCCATCTGGCAGCCCGCACCCGGATCATATACTGTCGGCTATCAGGACACCGGCTACTTCCTCGCAAAATATGCAGGCATAATCGGCGGCAACTCCGGTCAGCAGGCAGATGCAGTGCTCAACTACAACAACAACCTCCGTCTCTACCGTTACTCTGAGACTCTGCTCAACGCAGCGGAGCTGGGCTCGCCCAACGCTCAGCAATATCTCGACATGGTACGCGCACGCGCCGGGCTCGGATCAGTTCCCGCCACTCTCGACAACATCATACAGGAACGTGCATGGGAATTCCTCGGCGAAGGCAAGCGCTACTGGGACCTTATCCGCACAGGTCTTGCAAAAGACTATCTTGTAAAGGGCAGCGAGTACCCGGACGACCGCACAGGCAACTACACAGACAACAAGAAGTATCTACCTTTCCCGCAGTCTGAGATCGACATATGCCACGGCACACTCAAGCAGAACGACGCTTATTTCCAGTAATCCACTCTCACCCAACAGTAAGACAAAATGAAGACTACAAATAAAATCTTAGGCTTCGCCTCTATGGCGGGAGTGATGCTCGCCTTGGGCGCCTGCTCTACAGAGCCTAACTTCCAGCCCTCGATGGCTGGAATTCCTCAGGCATCCGACTATCAGATCGGAATCTCGGTCGATGAATTCAACAACGTAGAACTTAATATCCTTGACAAAAACGGGGATAAAGCGAAAGGGGTATATCCCGTATGGTATGTCAACGAAAGTACCCGACCCTCTACAGCCCTCACCTACCGCGACCTCATCACCATCGCCGGCGAATATCCGGTAGAGATGAAGGTCGGCAACGGCAATGGAGTGTCGGAAGGCTCAGTGACAGGCACAATCCATGTCGACAAGACCATCTTCGACTTCACCCCCTATATGAAGGCCCTTACCGACAACGAAACTAAGGAGTGGGCAGTTAATGGCGAGACTCCGGGCAATATGGGCTGCGGCCCAGCTACCAATCCGACAGAATGGTGGAGCTCAGGCCCAAATGAGAAGGAAGCTGAAGGCGTATATGCCAATACGCTGACTTTCGGATACACCGATTCAGAGACCACCGGCTCATATGTCTACAACCCCGGAGAGTCCGGAACAATGTATGTAAATAAGGGTGTTCACACCCTTCAGGGATACACAGTCAATAATCCGGGAAACGATGCTGACTTCCGCGTAGATACCCAAGAGATGGCGACCGAGTTCACCCTCTCTCCCGAAGGAGCGAACCTGTATCTCGTGCTTCCTCCTCATACGCCGTTCCCATATATACCGTCAGAAGACGCGTTCAACAATCCTAAGTATAGAATCGTAAGCTTCAGCAAGAGCTCGATAACCCTCGTCCAGGACCTCGACGGCATTTCCTGGCAGTATATCATCGCGCCTAAGGCTGAAGACACCTCATTCAAGGGCTTCAAATACGACAGCGAATATAATATGTGGAAAAGCGCCGTTGTGACCTTGCAGAGCACGTACTTCACAGGTGAAAACTGGGACGGTGGACTTGAGCCTGACGTAATAGAGGTCTCGAATGAAAAGATTCTCGTCCACACTCCGGCGGCCATGGGCAGCGACCAATGGAAAGGACAGGTGCATGTGGGCACTGACATCCAGGTATCAGCTGATGAAACCTATGACTTCTCCTGCAAGGTAGAGGCTAATGTCGATTCAAAGGTGACTGTCAAGGTCCAGATGGACGGTGATGACGGTGTCTCATTCGCAGGCCAGGATCAGATAGCGTTTGACGCAGGCGGATCTTACTATTATTTCTCCGACCTGAAAGGATTCGACGGACTGCTGAAGATAGCCTTTGACTTTGCCGGATATCCCGATACGGACTTCACTATCACCGACATTGTCTTCAAAAAGCATTCGGATGATGACGGCACCGTGCTTCCCGACCTTCCGAGCGAACCGGAAAAACCCGTCAAGTGGGTGGATGTGGACAGTCCCGACAATCTGTTCCATGGATGCACATGGACCAATACATTCTATTATGCTCCGGGATGGGCGCAGATAGCTGATCCGGTGGTGAATGTAGACGGCAACACAATCAGTGTGACTCTACCGGAAGCCACGACCGACCAATGGCAGGCACAGGTGGCGTTCCACACCGACATCACTACCTCAGCCGATAAACTCTACGACTTCCGCGTAACGTTCTATTCCAATAAGGAACATCCCGGAGTGACATTCAAGTGTGTGCTTTCCGGCGGTGGCGATAACGACAATATCTTCTACATGGCGGATCGTCTTAAACTGACGGAGTATGAAGACCAGACCTACAGCTGGATAGGACTCCCCGGTATCGATATGGACAAGATGAGTGTATTCCTGGATTTCGGAGGCAATGCAGCCGGAACAGAAATACAGATCAAGGACATAATCATTCAGGAACACCGCGAATAACAACCCAAGGGAGACTTCACGGTCTCCCTTCCACCGATAACTTCGTAGGGACGCACGGTCCGTGCGTCCTTTCTTATATCCTTCAACAACGATGAAACTCAAACATATATTTCTCTCCCTTCTTCTCACCCCATTTACATGGAGCTGCTCTGACAAGACAGCGGAAGCCCCCGTCTCCAACAAAGACCGTTTCGTACAGGTAAAGGGACAGAATCTCGTAAAGCCCGACGGCACCAAACTGAACATCGTAGGCACCAACCTCGGCAACTGGCTAAATCCGGAAGGATACATGTTCGGATTCCAGCGCATGAACGCTCCGCGCCAGATCAACGAGCTCTTCTGTGAGCTTGTAGGCCCCGACAAGGCGGCTGAGTTCTGGGCAGACTTCAAGGACAACTACATCACAAAAGATGATATAGACTTCATAGCATCTACTGGAGCCAACACAATCCGGCTTCCCTTCCACTATAAGCTATTCACAGATGAAGATTACTTGGGACTGACAAAGGATCAGGACGGGTTCGCACGCATCGACAGCGTAGTAAGCTGGTGCAAGGCAAACGACCTCTACCTAATCCTCGACATGCACGACGCTCCCGGCGGACAAACCGGCGACAACATCGACGACTCCTACGGCTATCCTTGGCTTATGGAGAGCGAGAGGAGCCAGCAGCAGTTCTGCGAGATCTGGCGCTCCATAGCCGACCGCTATAAGAACGAGGAGACAATTCTCGGCTACGAGCTGCTCAACGAACCTATCGCTACATATTTCGAGAATCAGGATGAGTTGAACTCGAAGCTTGAACCGCTTCACAAGCGTGCCGTGGCGGCAATACGTGAGGTGGATCCCGACCATATAATACTCATCGGCGCCCCACAGTGGAACAGCAACTTCGAACCTCTGAAAGACACTGACTACGACCCGCAGCTGATGTTTACATGCCATCGCTACGGCGGACCGGCGACGGCGGAGGCAATACAGTCATATATCGACTTCAAGGAGAATAGCAACCGCCCGATGTATATGGGAGAGATCGGCCATAATACCGATGAGTGGCAGGCCGACTTCGTGAAAGTAATGAAGGACAACAATATCGGCTATACCTTCTGGCCCTACAAGAAAGAGGGAGGCAGCTGCATGATGGGCATAATATTGCCGGAGGAATGGGAGGAAGTGGTAAGGTTTGCCGAAGGACCGCACCATACCTTCGCCGAGATCCGCGACGCCAAGCCCGACCGGGCCAAGGCGCAGGTGGCCCTCGACAAATTCCTCGAGCAGTGCAAGACAAAGAACTGCACGCCTCAGGTAAGCTACATTGAATCCATCGGCCTATCCGTGCCGAAATGACCGTGAAAAAAGGTATCCCACTCGGGATGCCTTTTTTTATGACTGCCCTTTCATTAAAGATTCTGATTTCGGATTGGGGGTAGGCTTGCGATCTTTAGCCTCGGCTGACTCGACGAGGAAGACACTGGCGATAATGAGGACTATCGATAGAATCTGCCACCAGGAAAACTTATCCTGACCGAGAACATAGCTGACAATGGCGGCTACTATAAGAATCCAGTTGGAATAAAGAGCTACTACGGTAGCCGGGAGTTTCTTAAGGCCCACATCAGTAAGCAGGTAGCTGAGCGATGTCGGGAAGAGCAGCACGAATGCCAGAACCAGGAAAGGAGTGGTAAAGACTCCTGAAGTGAGTACCGGAGCAAACCATTTGCCCGTGATGAGCACCACCACTATTCCAGCAAGAAGCCCACCGGAGAAAGTGTATTTGCTGACGGTGGCATTGCTCAGACGCTTGAGGAATTTCTTCTCGATCACAAGGTAGGCGCTGAAAAGGAATGTGGACATGAGGCAGAACATGTTTCCGAGAAGCGGATTTGAGGCCACGTCGCTATGTTTCTGGGTTAAGACGCAGACAAGGGCTCCACCGATGCCTAATACGATTCCGATAAGCCTGCCGGTGGAAAGCCGGTCGGTACGCAGGAAAAGACAGATTATATATACTACCGTAGCCTGCAGGGCGATAAAGATCGAAGACGATATCGGGGTCGTGTATGTAAGGCCAATCAGAAGGGTATACATATATCCGAAAACGGCGATGATTCCGGTCAGCAGTAGCAGCAGACGGTCGCGCATCGTCACCTGTTCCGTCTTGTCAGGACGTACCCAGCCGAGAATCCAGAAGAAGATGGAACCGAAGCCGAGACGCAGCACTACACCCGTATAGGCGTTCATCCACACGGGAAGAAGATATTTGAGGGCATTCTCATTCAGGCCGGAGAAGGTCTTTGCGACCAACATTGAGACATTCCCGACAAGTCGGCCATGCTTATCAGCCTTTATGGCTGACTGTGAGACACTGTCCGTCGGTCTTGAGACAGAGGAATTTGATTGCTGAGGATTCATATCGGTAAAACTTATATTGTATTAACACGGGTTTTCGATTTATGTTAAAGAAAATTTGTACTATTCCCTTATATACGGATTTTTTTGTGTAAATTTGCAGTAGCAAAAGAATGGCGTGATCCTGACCAATAGGAACAAACCTGAATAATTACATTATGAAACTCAAAAAATACTTGACTCCCGGATTGATCGCTGATATAGTCTTCGTGCTCTTCGCCTACTGGCTGCTGGCAGTGAGGAACGGGTATATGCTCCGATGGTATGATGAAATGTCGCTCTTCGAGCCTACCGGAATTTTCTACCGTCAATTCCTCTACTACCCGGGAGGTCTGCTACGCTATGCTGGCACATGGCTGACACAGCTGCTATATTATCCATGGCTTGGCTCTACGGCGCTTATCGCCCTATGGATCCTTTTAAGCCGTATCATAAGTAAGGCTTTCTGTCTGTCAAAGGATGCGGCCTCCCTATCCCTTCTCGTGCCCTTAGCCCTTCTTGTGTCGATCGTACAGCTCGACGAAGCGTGGCTCACACTGAAAACTCCCGGCTATATATTTTCCAACACACTCGGCTTTATCTTCACGGCAACTGTAGTGCTTCTCTACCGCATTGCTTCATCCCAATGGCGGATATCGGCATTGATAGCAGTATTGAGCGCCTTGTGCTATGTGACAGCAGGGTTCTACGCCCTCTTTGCGTCTGTGATATGTCTGATCATGTGCGTGCGCACAGCAATAGTCCGGAAAAATTATCTTCCTCTGTCCGCAGGAGCGCTTATCATCGCATCAATAGCGGCCATACCGCCACTATACTACACATATCTTAAGGGAAACACAGTAGACAACGACTTCCTTTACCTGAAAGGTCTGCCCGAAATTCTACTGGAGAGTTTTGACTATTACCTGTGGATACCCTTTATAGCGGCAATGGCTATCTTACTGCTTCTGGCCGGGACAAACGGCATGACATTCCTTAAAAAGTCTAACAGATATGTCAGAGCGTCCGGCCTCGCCGCTATCATTCTCGGTTGCATATGGGGAGTGATGGCATCTGGCAAAAGCGAGCAACTCAGGGCAACGGTACTGATGACACAGCGTCTTGATAAATACGACTGGCAGGGCATGACGGCAATAATGTCGCGCATAAAGGAACCACCCAATTATACCATGCGTCTCCTGAACAATCTCGCCCTTTACAATCAGGGAAGACAGGGAGAATCCATCTCTAAATACTCTCCGGCCCAAGGTCGTGACGGACGCCATTCAGAGAAGTTTACAGCCACCGTCTTCGTCCATGTACCTGTCTATTACAATATCGGCAGGCTAAGTCAGTCTTACCGTTGGGCAATGGAGCATACCGTGCAATATGGCAAACGTGTGTTCTTCCTCAAATATATGGTAAAGAATGCCCTGCTTCGTGGAGAGATCACACTTGCAAAACGCTATAACGACATCCTGCTGAAAACGATGTTTCACCGTAAATGGGCTGAGGAGATGAACCGATTCATAGAAAATCCCTTGCTTATCGACTCAGATCCGGAATTCCAGAGGATTCTTCAGTTCGGCGGTGAGGAACTTGCTGACGGCAACGAAGATAACGTAGCCGAAATTCACTGATTGGCGTATAATCGGAATTTGGGAATATAATTGAACGACAGGGGCTGAAGGATATTCAAACAGTTTCAAAAAAGTTACAAAAAAGTTACAAAAATATTCGGAAGATTTTGGCCGTTAGATAAATTTTTCCTACTTTTGCATTCAAAAGCAATAACATACCTATATGG
>JAIECF010000241.1 GCA_029068655.1 Muribaculaceae bacterium
CGCTTCTGATCAACCTCATCAAACTTCTTAAACATAAACTTCCAAGCAGCGACGCAAATCAGATTCAAACCCACGATTGGAAGGATCAGATCTCCAGCGATCACATACATAGAGAACAGCGTGATCAGTACCCTGGACAGATGAATGATTGTGCGCGCAGTGCTCTTTCCTAGATGCGTACAATCACCCGTGAATTGCGACAGCGTAGTCACCTTTGACACTGAGAATTTCGTGAACATGTCATACTCAGCATCCAGCAACTTATCCGTCAGACGGTTGTGCAGTGATTCGAAACAATTGTGTGTAGCACCATGCTCGAAGTACTCCTGAAGCATCGATGCAGCCGTTCGGATCATACAAAGTACCCCAACCGTCAGCAGGCCTTTCTCCAAGTTCCCATCGTTGAGCGCATGGGTAATGGAGACCAGCATGTATGCATCTGCGGCATACCATACCACATTGCATACGATGAACATGAGCAGCATCAGTGTTGCTTTCTTGCACTTAAGCCACTCGCCGATAACGATTTTCATTCGTCATCACTCCTTCTAATAACGTTACGGAGGCGTCATCACTTCCTCTCGTACATTATTAGAATATATATCCAGTGACCGAAGAAATACGTTGATGGACCGGGAGGGGTAGATCCCCTCCCGGCCGCAGTGCTGTTATTTCTGCAGCGCTGTAGCGCCGTTAACGCCATCAGGGATCTTATCGATGAACTGATCCAGGAAGGCATACAGGTTCTGGGTGGTCTTCTCCTTAACAGAAGGAGCCAGACGATTCTGGATGTAAGCGTCCATAGTGCGGAAGAAGTACAGCACCTGCATCCGGCGCTCGGACTTGGGATCATGGCAGTCGCAGTAGATGATCAGCTGCATAAAGTACAGCAGGATGATGTCCTTGCACTTGTGGTACTTCTCGTCCAGCATCTTTTCGAAGCCATAGATCTCAGGGACGAACGTACCAGCAATCTTCACCTGCTTCAGCTTGTCTCCAGTGCGCTTCAACCAATACTCCACCTTGCGGGTATCCGTGAGAGCATGGAGGATGCGATTGATATCCTCCTCTTTCTGGGGCGCAGCCATGAAGGCCAGTGTCTTATTGTCCATGTAATCGTCAATAGCCTTCAGCTTGGTAGCTTTCTTCTCCGGATCGGTCTCCGCTTCAGCGATCTTCCGCAGCTCAGCGAACTGCTGCTCCTCATATAGCTCACCCAGCTCCGCATAGGCATCAGTGACCTTGCGGAGCTCCTGGACGGAAGACATCCACTGCACGAACTCATCAAACGTCTGCTTGACACGATCAATCGTCTGCGTCATATCGACGCCCCAGATAGGATGACCAGGCTCGAAGATCTTATCCATATCCTCCTGGGTCATCTTCTGGATACCGTTGGAGAAGTCCCACTGGGCTTTCTGTTCAGCAGTCAGACCATCCGGCATGGGATCGCGGTTTTGCTGATTGAACTGGTACAGGGCCTTCATCTGCTCGTCTTTGAGGCCGTACTCGCGCATCGTAGAGAACCAGATGTCCTGCATGATGCGAACATTGTCACGGACGGTGGCGACCAACTTGCCAATCTGCTTGTACTGCTCCTCGGTGATGTCCTCTCCCTCTTTGAGCTGGAACACCTCTCGGATGCCGGGATCAGCTTCCGGTTGTGCCGTCGCAGTAGCGGCTTCAGGCTCCGCTGCGGTATTCCCCTCCTGTTGAGCGCCAGGAAATGGAATCACCTTATTACCCTCTTCGGGGTTAGTGGGGTTGATTTCGTACTCCATGTGTGTATTCCTCCTTAATCATTTTGATTCGCTGCGATATAATCTTCCAGCAGTTTACGTACTGCATTGCTGGCGGTTGAGATGATATGATGATCAATAAACTCTTTGGTTGTAAGCAGAACGGAGTAGTCGGTCGTGTCAGTAAGACCCAGTGAGTTTCGCACTTCGTTTACTACATCTTCAATCAGCTTTACTGCGTGGCTTTTATTGATCTTCTTCATATCATGCTCGCTGACAAACGTTTGGAACTTGAGCACAGCTGTCTCCGATATCAAATATTGGATGTGCTCGATGTATGCGTGACTCGCGTCCACTCGCGCTTTCATGATTTTCGGTCCAAGCTCATCCATCTGCTTGTGCAGATTATCACTGGCCGTTTGGCGATCTACCTCGATTCGTTTGAGTTCCAGATAACCAGTGCCGAACTTGTACAGCCCAAATGCAATAATGCCGAGGGCGATGAAAGCGCTAATCCCGATGATGAGTAGCGCGGCGAATTCTGCATTAAACATAATCAATCCTCCATAATGGAAAACGCATCGATATTGTTGAGGAAGAGATTGATGATGTTATCCGTGAGATGTTTCTTCTTGAACGGGATATGATCTAGAATGTAATCCCACACAACATCAATATCGTCCACAGCAGCAGGATGGCGTTTGATGTATTTGTGGTAAATTTTCCGTAGCTTGCGGAGATAGTACATTTCGTCCGGTGTACAGAATATGAGTCCGTTTCCTACCTTGTATCCGACGATCTCGGTGGCATGTTCCGGCTCTCCAATGTACTCATCCTCATCATCGATCATTTCCATCCGAATACCCAGTGACTTCAGGTACACTTGCATGATCTCGGCTGTTCGGGATGTGAAGTCATCCGGGATGTTATACATGCCATCCTGGGACAGAATCGCCTCATACATGAATCGGCGTCCATCAATCGACGAACGATACAATCCGGTGATCAATGCAAAGTCATTCGGATCAGTGACTATGAGGAAGTTAGGACTTTCGTACTCGCCGAAACGAATCGGCTTCTCACTATGCCAGCTACGGGATTGCTTGCCGGAGTTGGATTTCTCCGGTAGAGACTCATCAGATATCGAACCAGCCGAACG
>JAIECF010000242.1 GCA_029068655.1 Muribaculaceae bacterium
TGATGTGTATAAGAGACATAATCAATACTGTGAAAAAAACGCACCCGCCTTCTAACGAAGGCGGGTGCGTTTTTTGTGTCCTGCCACGTGTTTGCATACCGGAAAACTTGTCGCAAAACCATATGAAATTGCAAAAATATTCTCCATTCATTGTGCTGAAATAATAAAAAGCTCGCCAATTCGTTAATATATAGACATATGTTGACTAACAAACAAAAAAATCATAAAGATGAAAAAACTTCTACTTACGTTAATGCTGGGTGGGACTCTGCTGGTCAACGCGGAGAACACTACAGCCGATTTTTCGTATATCGATGGTGTCGAGGATTTCTTCGGAATGGGACCAAAATACAACACTCCCGTCTATGACGTTGCCATTCTGCTGCCCGGAGACACGTTTGAAGGGTATAAGATCAAGGAAATTAAAATGCCCGTACGCAGCATATCCGGTATTGAGAACTATGGTGCTCCAAAGGTGTGGCTTTCTACCGATCTATATGCGGAGTCAAACATCAACACTCCGGATCTGGGCATTTACGATGCCTCGATATCTATGGTAGGCGACGAGGCAATACTTTCCGGCACCCTTCCTGAATCCTATACAATCGGAGCAAACGGTGTATATGTAGGAGTTACAATAAATGTCCTCGCATCTGATGACAGCACGGACTATCCGATCTCTCTTGGAACCTCCGACTACAATGAATCTTTCTGGCTTCATATACCGTCATATCAGATCTACGCAAGCTGGACCAACGGATTCAGAAAATTCGGCTATGGTTGCGGCATCACCGTGACGCTTGAGAACGACGCCATGCCCGACCATGCTGTCAGGATAGTGGATATTCCAGACAACATATACATGGCGCTTGACACTCCGCAAACGGTTGATCTCACTCTTTCGGCAACAGGTTTGCAATCCGTTACTTCCGTGGATTTTGAATATACGCTCAACGGCAAACCCCAGTCATATCATTATGACCTTCCTGAACCTGTAGCTGAAGGCATAGGCAACCAATTCAATGCCAGCCTGCAGATTCCCGCTCAGAGCGAGCCATTCGCGGAGACCGTTCAATTCAAGGTTGCGAAAGTAAACGGCCAGGATAATCCATATGGCGACGACTTAGCGACATCCAAGGTCAATGTACTGAAGAGGATGCCTGTTCATCAGACTTTGTTTGAAGAGTTTACAAGCACGGGCTGCCAATATTGCACACGTGGATATGCCGCCTTGGCGTATATCAAGGAAAACTATCCTGATTTTGTGACAGCCTCATATCATACAAACTACGGCGAGATTGATCCTATGACGGTAGTCTCGAGCTTCCCTGTAGCCGTAAGTGGCTATCCGGCTGCCTCCCTTAACAGAAACGGTACTTGCGACCCATATTACGGTAATCAGGTCTACAACTCGAAGATTCCTATCGTAGACGAGATCCTTGCCATCAATGCCTCCTTCACTCCCTGGGAGCTCAAAGTTTCCCATACATGGGACTCTGACGACCTTCTGACTGCAACTGTAGATGCATGCAATGTACTTGGATATGAGACCGGAGTATATAAGATTGCCTATGTTCTGGTAGCTGATGGATTGACCGGTAGCGACTGGATCCAGAGCAACGCATACGCCAGCAGCATGCCAAGCAACAATTACGTGGCAGAACTGAATGAATTCTGCAGGGGAGGAGAATATGGCAAGGCTCGCGTGGCGGGACTCCAATTCGATGATGTTGTCATCTATAAAGAAGGATTCACTGGAATTGCAGGAAGTGTACCATCTAAGCTGGCGGCATACGAAGAAATGTCGCACTCATACACTTTTGATCTTTCCAAAGTCAAGTCCAGCCTCCTTCAAGACAAGAACAAGCTGCGCGTTATCGCGGCCGTTGTCGACAGAAATGGGAAGGTGCTCAACTGCGCTAAAGACGAAGTCACAGACTATGTCGCAGCAGGAGTTGAGTCAATCGATGACACCAATGCCCCCGTGGAATTCTATAACATCAACGGCGTCAAGGTATCGGAACCAGCTAACGGTATCTATATCCGCAAGCAGGGCGCAAAGACCGAAAAGGTAGTGATTCGATAACATACGAAGGATTCAGATAAGGCAATGTCCGGATGATGCGATGTCATCCGGACATTGTTTTATCGTAATCTATCAATACATCACCTAAAAATCTCTCAGGTCCACCCCTCCAAAAATCTCTTTTCATTTTGCTTTTCCTTCATTCTCTATTTTAGTGTACGGAATCAGACGGATTTTACAAAATGTCATGGTCCCATATCTTTTGATTCCAGACAGTTAAGCATAAAGTGTAAAAATGCAATGAACCTTTCTGTTGCAGAATTGTTGCATGCCCGTTACACCCTGTTTCAATAATGATATATTAATTTAATCGCCCGTAATACCCTTATCCTTAGCGTGTTACAAAATTGTTTAAGGTTTGTTGCCGTTGTTGCAAAATTTTGTCGAAACATTTAAAAATTTGCTAACGTTATACTGACAAAGACCAGTTCTTTTAAACTTTCAATTTTTTTAACAACCCTTGAATCTGCGAAAGCGGTTCCCTTAAAAAACTAAACATTATGGCATCCAACAACAACTTCCGCACAAACCTCCTCAACCTCCAGTCAAACCTCATGAGCTTCGCATAC
>JAIECF010000243.1:0-2141 GCA_029068655.1 Muribaculaceae bacterium
CCCATTAGCAGGGAACTGGTTCAGTTTGCTGATCAGGTTATCAGAGACCGTAGTGATATCGATACTTTCCGCCCCACTTGCGTTCACCTTAAAGGGAAGAACTTTCATACTCTTGCCGGTCGTATCGATCTTCAGGATCTCCTGCTCGTGATCTGTGACCCACTTGACGGCAGATTTTACTCCGTCGTTATTCCAGAAGCTCTGGAAGCGGCGGAGGCTCCCCTGAATCAAGGCAATGATAGCATTGATAATGGAGGAGATGTTCACAGCTTCGGAGAGATATATGTCACTTTCAAACATCGGATCCATCCGCAGAGCATCATCGTACATCTCCAATGCCTCAAAGGTGGGAAGCATATAGAGATCGATAAGCTCCATAGGCATACGGGAAGTATCCGGGACGGACATCATCATCGCATCATTCAGCTTAACAGAATCATCCGTCTTGCCGGGGATTTTGATGGAGAGCTCAGATGCAATCCTGGTGGCATCTTCATCGACCATCTCATTCAGCTTAATTTCGATATACCGGGCCTTCTGAATGACAGCGAATGCAATCTCTCTGTATAAGAAACTGAGCATCCGCATGACCTCTGCAGCAGCATTAACCTGAGGAAGGCCAAGGCCGGTAGGATTATTCAGCTCACCACTTGCAATCCCAGCGAACTCATTCAGCACTTCACGAATTCCAATCAGCAGTACCAGCGCCGTTGTGTTGAGATCTTCCGCCAAGTCCATATATCCCTTGACATTTTCCGTCTTGGGTTCCGTACCGCGGATGATATGCAGGATGTTGTTTTTGTCCGAAGACGTGTCTCCCAGCCCCTGCATCCGATTATAGACGGAGCCTTTGAGTACCATATTGAGCTCATTGACAGAGGCTTCATTATAACCGATCCCACTGCGCCAGTATCGTGCACGGCAGCTGGAAACATTGTTAAAGATGGGATCATCCAACATCTTCTGACAGAAAACGTTCTGCTGAAGAGCATTATCTCCAATATACGGAGCAGAGAAGGAGCAAGTACACCGTCGCCGACTGTTCCCAAGGTCAGGAACTCCAATCTCCTTGAGGAACTTCTCAAAGAGCTTGCAAAGCTGCTCGCAGTTGTTGGGATCCCGCAGAGCACCATCATCGGCATCACGGAATACATGATAGCGAGCATCATCGTAGTAGTTCATGGCCGCTTCAGTCATGGGTGCGGTGGTACCAGTATTGCGATCTTCTCGCTTTCCCTTGTACATCATATAGGGATGCGCATATGTACCGATGACATAGATCCGGGATGCATAGATGGTTACAGAGATTTGCGCATAATCAACGATAGTGTTGATGGCAGAGATCAGAGTTCTGGTACCATCGTAAGAGGAATTTGTTTTGAGATCTTCAACATGATTGGTCAGGTACTTCAATGTCTTATCAATGGCCCGGTACAGTTCAGTGCGGGTGCTGGGGTTGAACAGTTTCCGGCGGTTACTTCTCAGCGTTTTAAAGTTGGACGTACCCATAGTGTCGATAATATTCCACTCAGGTCCCTCGCACTGAAGGAAGACATCCAAAACGCCACCTACTGTATCAGGCCGATCATCAAATGCTTTTCCGATGGTATGATCAAAGAAGTCGCGCACATCATCTGCCTTCTTGAACTTATCGTCGCCGATGCCCTTGAAGACGCCGTCGGCATACTGGAGTACAGACGCATAGTCATAACTCGCATACACGAACTCCCGTATGTCATTATAGTCGACGTTGGAGCTGATGTCTTTGTGATCATCTGATGCTTCATTCAGCCCATTGACAATCTGCTCCCCGTAGTCTTCCCAGCTCTTCAAGTAGCGGTTGAATGCAGTGAGCAAGCGGTCAGTGTCGCGATCACCATACTGTCCATTCCCCATGACACCGCGGAAGAGGACATTCTTAAACCGACTACACTCTTCCGTCAGTCCTCTGGTTGACTGGAGCAGCTCACTGGACCAGCGACGCTGTACAGTATTTTCCAAACTCATTATCGGTAACCTCCTTTAATATCGTTGCGATAATTACCTTTCAGTGTTCCATACACCTATTATAAAAAGTCACAATAGGTGAGGCAATTTACGTAGTTAAAAGGGTGGTTAAACGCTATGAAAATATATAGGTG
>JAIECF010000243.1:2151-2928 GCA_029068655.1 Muribaculaceae bacterium
CCGCAAAGGTGCTCTTAGTGCCAGAAATAAGATGGGTATGCATTATGAGACAACACACAAGGAATTGCTCCCTTCTGATATGGATGGCTATCGATGGTTCTACTATCTTATGACCGGTAAAACGAAAGGCAGCTGCTGCATATGTCATCAGGATACGGAATTCAACAGGGCTACTATGAAATATGCCAGGTTCTGTAAGAACCCAATGTGCAAGCAGAAGTATCGTCAGCAGTTCATGGATCGAATGATCAATACCCATGGTAAGATCACGCTGCTTAATGATCCAGAGCAGCAGAAAAAGATGCAAGCTAATCGCAAGATCTCCGGCATCTATAACTGGAGTGATGGTGTAACCAAGCTTGCGTATCTTGGATCATACGAGAAAGACTTCTTCCAGTGGCTGGACACTGAGCTCCATTGGCCCGCCTCTGATATTATCTCCCCGTCACCGCATACATACGTTTATGAGTATAATGGGGAGAAGCATTTTTACATTCCGGATGCATTCATCCCATCACTGTCTCTGGAAATCGAGATCAAATCAACGGTCCGATCCAAGTATCAGAATCCCACGAGCCGCGCTAAGGATGAAGCTAAGGATGCAATGATGCGTACTTTGGTCAATGTCTTCCGCTACATTAGAATTGAAGACAAAGACTACACTACATTCAAAGAAATCATTAAGGAGGAATAGGAGCCATGCTTCAGTATGATAAGTCCGCTTACTACGTCGACTTCAGTAATCTTGAAAATCTGCCAGAAGACGATCAGCCGGAA
>JAIECF010000244.1 GCA_029068655.1 Muribaculaceae bacterium
GCCCTTGAGAACATGATTCTGCGTCCCAGTTCTCGTCTCAGCCAGAAGGACTGGGCAGTCATTGATGCTGTATCCACAATTGCACACCGTGTAGCTACGCAGGGAATGTCACTGGAAACCTTGTCGAATATCTTCGAACTGAAGTGGAAGTTCAACGATTATCCTGACCGTTAATGTGCGGATATGGCCGCGGAGGGGTGTTCCCTCCGCGGCCATCCGTCGCTCATATCTTTTTGCAGTAATCCAGAGAAATCCACCCAACTCCAGATTTGAGTTTACCCCACTTCGTTGCTCCAGCTCCATCGGACTCAGCAACGATTGTATATACCCCCTGATCCCGAATAGACCCGTTGAGGGCATATCCAGTGCCAGGACCCTTACGGATGTTCAATGCCTGCGTGGTAACTTTCACGCGGTAATTTACCGTCGTAGTCGTTCCACTTCCAGTATTGGTGGACAGTCCAGCGATCGTAGTGCTTCCGGTATCTGCAATCGGAGTAGCATCGGGAGGAAGAATGAAGCCTTGGAATGTATAACCATTCATTGCATATCCAGATGCCTTGGTAAACGTCTGCATCCAGAAGCGGGTAGATTTGTATCCGCTATTGGATGTTACGATATCACCATTGGATTTAATTTCCTCGACGATTGCCACATGACCAGCTCCGTCGGAAGATACTCCGACTTTACCCTTGCTCCAGCAAATCACAGCACCAAGCGCGGGAGTCTTAGAGCGACGATATCCGTCTGCAGTATAACCATACCACATTTCCGCATTGGCACGACTGAGGCGGGGACGCTGCCCGGTGATCTCATAAAACCTACCCCAGGCATAACCTACACAGTTCGGAATACAGCTGTTTCCACTGATAGGGATACACTCGTTCTTGCCACCCTTAGAAGTGTGAATCCAGTAAGGATCTGTAACGCTGGGAGCTGTGGTACGAGGATTGAACTTCACGGTACTCTGGGCGGTAGCGGATCCAGCAGGGACATACTTATTGTAGTACATCATGCCGTAAGAAGCGCGCTTATTAGCGCGATCTTCCTCTTCTTTAGCAGTCTCCAGCTTAGCAGGCCGCTCGAACTGATTCAGGAATGCATCCGAAGCCTGCTTAACAGAGGTCGCAGTCTTAAGGATAACCATCAGTTCCGGATAGCCCTGAAGTTCTTTGATCATAAACTGGATCTGGGCAGTTGCATCGCCAATGGACTTCCCGAGGCTCTTCACGTACTCCAGAAGCGCCTGCTTACGGGTATTAAATGTCCATTGGGCTAAACCATACCCGATACCGTCATTGATGAAGTTCTTATACGTCCCGTTGTCCACCTTGGTGGTGTACTCACTGTCACTCATGCCGAGCTTAGTATTCCCAGTATTCTGCAAGTTGTTGGGAATTAACCCAGATTCAGCATACAGATTACCGATAGCACCGCATGCACCAAATGGATTGAAACCTGCTGCGACCAGGGAATCATAAATCAGTTTTCCAACATCCATTTTACATCCTCCTTCCTTTTTAGATCCTCTTACAATAGTCCATGGAAACCCACCCAACACCGGATTTCAGCTTACCCCACTGATTGGCACCTGGACCATTACTGAGTTCGGTGATGGTATAGATGCCCTGATCGCGGATGGCTCCGTTGGTTCCGTAATTAGTACCAGGCCCTCTACGGATGTTCAGTACTACCGCAGTAACTCTAACCTTAAACGGGACTCCGGAATTGGAGGTATTAGTTACCGCGGGAGTAGTAGTTGTAATACTCGTGGCACTCGATACGGCTACGCCACTCATGGCTTTAGAAACAGCCTGACGGAATGTATCCATCGTATAGGGCAATCCCAGCTGAATCCAGATGTGTTCAGGATCGCCATGGTTGGAAGCGATACCTCTTGCACATCCTTCCTTGTGGGAAATGATAGCACCGTCAGCCAGCGGATTCAGTCCAAACTGTTTGCACAGCATAGCGAAGAGTTCCACAGCCGTATTATACGTACGAGTAGCACACGCTCTCGCGGTGTTCAGGTCGCTGCAGGTAAAGTTAGCACCGCCAGTATACTTGATACATGCAGGCTCACACATCTCGACGCCAATATAATCGTCATTGGCGCTTCCCTTGTTGCCATGGTAACCATGCCATCCCCGCCAGTCCCACGGAAGCGTCTGGTAAGCAGTCCCATCGTTGGCATCAATGAATCCATGCACGCATGCATTCTTATAGGTTGACTTGTTCCAGTTGTTGATGAAGACCTTAGCGCTTGGCTGCGGACAACCAACAGAATGCAGCATCAGCCCAAGTGTCCGCTTCCGTCTAACTCCACCCGTGTAACACGGGTTATTGGTCATAATTGATTGAACCAGATTCATCTCGTATCTCCTTCCTTCTTCTGGATAACGCGGGTATTATCTTGAATCAGTTTGGATGTGTTTTGCACAGCTACCGTCAGAACATTGGGATCGATGTCGATATCGTAGATTTCTCCGCTACGTGCCATACCCGCCATGGTGCAGTCGACTACATGTTCCAGGACGTCAATCAGATTCACGTCCTCCGGTACATGCCCTGTCTCTTATAAACAACTGACGCAGCCGACGAAGAGGAT
>JAIECF010000245.1 GCA_029068655.1 Muribaculaceae bacterium
AAATTTCCATTGAATTTATTTGTAGATTCAAAAAAAATCACTAACTTTGCAAGTGTGTTTTTCATAGTATTAAATTAAGATTAAGGTTTCGGTCTAATTCTTTGTGAAAAGAGTTAGATCTTTTTTTATACAGTTGTGGAATATTGATATGAAAGAGAAAATATCCGGCATAGTATTGGGGACTGTGAAACACAGCGACCGTCATAATGTAACAGGAGTGTATACTCGTGAGCGGGGCCGTATGGCCTTTCTCACACCAGCGGGAGCATCCCGCCAGTCACGGCAGATAGCCTCTTATTTTCAGCCCCTAAGCATTATTGAGGCTCAGGTGACCATAAATCCTAACCGCGATCTTCATATACCTACAGCGGTCTCAAGGACAACAGTATGGCGAACGATTTATTACGAACCTATGAAGATGACTGTAGCTTTGTTCCTGTCAGAGTTTCTCAATAAATTGCTTCGCGATTCACCTGCCGAACCATCCTTATGGGACTTCATAATGCAGTCGATGAAACTTTTCGACACAATCGATAATGATATATCCACGGCTAACTTCCATATTACATTCCTTATAGGGCTGATGCGTCTGACAGGAATCTTTCCAGACATGAGCAGTTACACTACAGGAATGGAATTCGACATGAAATCGGGAAGAATGGTTCTCCCGTTCTCTCTTCAGGGTAGGATTCGCGGACTAAGGATAGATGCTGAAAGAGCAGCCTTCCTTCCTAAACTTGCACGCATAAACTACGCAAATTGCCATAGATTTCTTTTCAATGGAAGAGAACGATCCGAGATCCTCGACGACATCCTTAGATATTATGGATGTCATTTCCCGGGATGCGACCATCTAAAGTCACTTGAGATACTCAAGGAGATTTTCAGATAAAAAAAAGGAATAATTGTCTCACGACAACTATCCTCTAACCTTAAATCTAATACCATGAAAAACACGATGCAAAGATAATACATTATTACCAGTTTGTCAAGTATTAAGGGCAAAAAAAATTCTGCCCTTAAACTAAATTAACTTTACAACATAGTTGTTAAGTCGTTGAGTTGCTATGCTTTTAAGATTTTAAGTTATCTTCACAACTCTGATCTGTATACTGCGTGATTAACGCAGTATGAGCATAGCGTCACCATATGCCCCAAACATATAGCCTTCCTTGACGGCTATATCATAGGCTTTCATTATGAGATCATAGCCTCCGAAAGCAGCCACCATCATGAGAAGGGTGCTGTAAGGAAGATGGAAATTGGAAACCATGGAGTCACACACAGTGAAATCATATGGAGGGAAAACGAACTTATTTGTCCAACCCTCAAATGGCATAAGATGACCGTTCATGCATTCTGCAGTCACAAGCGCGCGCATTGTGGAAGTACCGACAGCACAGACTCGAGAGCCCCTGTCCTTTGCTGCATTGACCATTTCAACGACCTCTTCCTCTACAAACATTTCCTCGGAGTCCATACGGTGTTTTGTCAGATCTTCCACATCAATATCACGGAAGTTACCTCTACCACAATGGAGAGTGATAAAACCTCGCTCCACACCCTTTATCTCAAGACGCTTCATGAGCTCACGGCTAAAATGAAGACCTGCTGCCGGCGCCATCACAGCACCTTCCTTAGTAGCGAAGATATTCTGATAGCGGTCAACATCTTCCGGTTCCGCATCACGAGTAATATAGTCTGGAAGAGGTGTATCACCAAGTGCATATAATGCTTCCTTGAACTCATCATGCGGTCCGTCATAAAGGAAACGCAGTGTACGGCCTCGTGACGTAGTATTGTCTATGACTTCCGCCACCATAGAGTCATCCTCACCGAAATAGAGTTTATTGCCTATTCGAATCTTACGAGCCGGTTCTACAAGGACATCCCAGTATTTATTGGCCTCATTAAGCTCGCGAAGAAGAAACACCTCTATCTTTGCATTGGTCTTCTCTTTATTTCCAAATAAGCGAGCCGGGAAGACGCGTGTGTCATTGAAGACGATTACGTCCTGATCCTCGAAGAAATTGATGATTTCCTTAAAAATGCAGTGCTTGATGCTTCCATCACGCACATCCACCACCATGAGGCGGCATTCGTCTCTATTTTCCGATGGATGCATAGCTATCTGCGCATCGGGGAGTTTGAACTTGAATTGTGATAGTTTCATTTATTTCGTCATACGTTTTGCGTTGTCTGTAGAATCAAAACATGACAACTCCTTATTCTTCATGAATTACCTTTAATCTTTTGTCTTTAATTTAAAATCTTCCGGATAGGTCACCTCACATTCGGAAATTTTCTCGACAGCCTGAGCCACCGTCATACAGTCTTCCAGCCTAATGTCACCAACCCTTGTACGGCATAGAGCCGTAAGATGCGCTCCTGATCCCAAAGCCTCACCGATATCTCTTGTCAAAGCCCGGATATACGTTCCTTTGGAACACACGATTCTTAATCTAAGCTCCGGAAGTTCAGAGGGAAGCATCTCTAAACACTCTATTACGAGAGGTTTTGCCTTCAGCTCCACTTCAGCTCCTTTGCGAGCGTATTTATATGCTCGTTTGCCATCTACTTTTACAGCACTGTAGACCGGGGGAACCTGCATTATATGCCCTGTAAAGCGCGGGAGGATAGCCAATACCATCTCTTCGGTGACATGATCATACGGATAAGTAGCGTCAATCTCCGTCTCCAAATCAAAACTCGGCGTCGTCGCACCCAGACGTATGGTGGCGATATATTCCTTAGTGCCGTTTTGAAGACGTTCGATCTCACGTGTGGCCCGGCCTGTGCATATTATTAGCACACCGGTAGCGAGCGGATCAAGGGTTCCTGCATGACCAACCTTGAATTTCTTTACATTGAGACGCCGTTGTATAGCACCTCTTACACGCTTCACGGCATCAAAAGACGTCCAACGCAGAGGCTTGTCGATCCCTATTATCTCTCCTGAAATAAAATCCATCTCATTAAATCATATTACCAAACAAGACAAAGGACAGCCACAACCGCACAATAAACGGCAAACCAAACAAGCTTACCCTTCTTCACAAGATTAAGCATCCATTTGCAGGCGGCGCAACCTACTACGAAAGCGGATACAAAACCAATAATCAAACAGGTAGCCGAAACCGGAGTCTGACCCTCGGCTTCTCCGGCAATGATGTCTTTGACACTCAGGAGCGCTTCGCCGAGGATAGGGATTATCACCATCAGGAATGAGAACGAAGCCACCTTGTCACGTTTATCGCCGATAAGTATACCTGTGGCAATTGTCGTACCGCTTCTGCTGAGGCCAGGGAGAACAGCAACAGCCTGGGCCACGCCGATGGTGAGTGCATCCGCAAAAGTTATGTCTCGTCCACTGTTTGGACTTACCATTCGGCCGCTTATCAGACGGTCGCTGAAGTGAGCGAATGTAAGAAGGCAGGCAGTAGCAAGCAGGCATATGCCCACAATTGTAAGATTGCCCGCAAACAGACTTTCCACAAGATCCTTGAAACAGAATCCCACTATAGCAATAGGAATACAGCTTACCAATATCTTAATGACATACCAAAAATTATCGTCTCTGCTAAAAGTGAAGAAACTCTTGCATAGGTCGCGGAAAAGGGGCCATAGGATGACAATGGTACTGCAGACGGTAGCTGCATGAAGTATCACGTCAAACTGAAGGGCATCATCGCCTTCAAGCTTAAGGCCGAGGATTTCCCTAAAAATAACGAGATGGCCGCTTGAGGAGATCGGAAGGTATTCGGCAAGTCCCTGGACAATGCCGAGAATCAGGGCGTCTAACCAATCCACTTTAAGTAAAGATAAAATATAAATTATTAATAATTGATTGCCAGTATCCCAGTATTTAAGGATACTTTCTAATTGATATACAGAGCTCTAATCTTTATTCGGAGTTATGAGTATAGCAAAGGCCATGAGAAGGAATCCGAGAAATGTCACGCACGGACCTATCACAATGCGGCGAGTCGAGAATATGTCGGGATTAAATCCATCCTCGACAGAACTGCCGGAACCGGCCATCAGAATGAAACCTATCACAATAAGAGCAAGGCAACATGCCATTGCGATATAATTCTTTCGGCCAAATGCCCTCTGGCTATCTTCTACTTTCTTTATGTCTCCCTGCTGGGGAGCCGGCAATTTTATCTTCATGTTCTAATTAAGAATTGATAATTTAGAATTGAGATTATCCTTTATTAATGCTATTACCTTCTCTCGTTGATGATCTCCTAACTACTTAAAGAGTTCACCATAGTCCTGTCTGAGATGGCGCGTAGTGGCCAGAAGTGCGGCCAACCCGCATATCAGAGCTCCTCCTGCTATGAGGCTTGCATCGATTACTCCCATCCATGTCCAGCCCACAAGGGATAAAAGTTCAGGGAGACCAAAACCTCCGCTCACAGCAAGCATACCGGTCAGTACTCCTCCGGCAACCACACCGGATATTGCTCCGACCACAGAGTTTGCCATTATAAATGGTCGTTGAATAAAGCTATCGGTAGCACCTACCAGCTGCATCGTATGTATGGTAAATCGTTTGGAATATATGGAGAGTCGAACGGTATTATTGATAAGGACGAATGAGATTACGAGCATTATTGCAGCGAGCAGGATGAATCCGAGTGTCAGCCGACGTATATTGGAGTTCATTGTTTCTATCATGTGGCTGTCCGGTGTACCTACTTCCGCCACGCCGGATATGTCAGATATACTTTTCTTAATACCGGCGATTCCATTGACAGATGAATATTCCGCAGCAACAGTGAATGCCAGCTCAGGCGATAGGGGATTGACACCAAAGACCTGTTCCAGATCCTCTCCGGTAGCCTCTTTCCAGTTTTCAAGGGCTTGCTGCCGTGTGATGAGACGGACATTGCGGGCGAACGGAGCCTTACCGACAGCTTCTGATATGGTTCTCGCCCGATCATCGCTTATGCTGTCTGCCATCACGACACTGATCTCCAGCTTTTCCATCAGGCGGCGCGATTCCGAAGATGCCGCCACCCAGATTACAGCAATGATGCCCAGCGTGAGCAACGCAAGCGTAACGCTCACGCCGGTAGTGGTATGAGCGGCCCAGTTTGATATCTTTACCTCTTTCTGCGGTTTCATTGTTCAGATTTATCTGTATTGTCCGTCCCGCGGACTTAGAAACGGATGCAAAGATAATACATTTTTCACCTAAAGTCAAGTAAAATAGGCGAAAAAGTTGTAGCAAGACACTTTATTGACGAAAAAAAGGACTCGTATCGCTACGAATCCTTTTTTTCCGACATCCCTCGAAATCCTTCGCGAGGTGTCGTATGTCCTAATCCTAATTTAACTATTAATCCATAACTTTACTAATGCAACAATAATTGTCAATGAAACGATTAAT
>JAIECF010000246.1 GCA_029068655.1 Muribaculaceae bacterium
TTAATTCCCTTGTTGTCACGATGCCCGCATGGCTTCGCTCAGCAACCAAATCGACTCATATTCGCCAGAGCGGCTAATATGCGTTTAATTTGACCAGCTACTTATGAGAAAAAAAAACTTATATCAGTAATTTTTTCATACAATATGTGATTATGTTGATGTATTTTTTGAAATATTCATGGAAAACATTAATTTTGTAGAAAAGTCAAGAAATGGATACAAAAATAAAAGTGAGCATAATCGGTGCCGGCAATATGGGTGGTGCTGTAGCAAGCGGGCTGGCGGAAGACCCTCATAAATATGAAGTGAGGGTATCAAATCCTTCTGTAGGAAAACTTGAAGCGATCAAGGCTGAATACCCGCATGTCATGACTACCCAATCTAATAATGAGTGTGCGCTTGGAGCAGACGTGATTATCCTTGGTGTGAAGCCTTGGAAAGTGACGGAAGTCATTGAGGAGCTTCATACAGTATGGTCATCTGGAGACTCTCTTCGGGAGCCTATCTTGGTGTCTATGGCTGCAGGTATAGATATAGCAGCTTTACGCACAATGGCAGGGGAGGGTATTGCTATATATAAGGCCATACCTAACACGGCAGTAAGTGTGAAGTATGGAGTTACGTTTGTCAGTCGCGAGCTCCCGGACGAGTACACCGATCATGTCGTCACCGATATTTTTTCGACACTTGGATTGACCGAGATAGTCGAGGAGCGAATGCTTGATGCCGGAATGGCAGTTGCCTCATGCGGGATGGCTTTTATGATGAGGATGCTCAGGGCAATGACAGAAGGGGGTGTTGAACTTGGCTTGTATGCGTCAACGGCACTCCGAGCTGCCGCCGCCACAATGCGGGGAGCTGCTGAGCTTATAGAGAAAAACGGTCTGCATCCCGAGCATGAGGTCGACAAGGTGACAACACCTGGCGGCCTGACAATCAAAGGACTGAACGCTATGGAGGAAGCAGGATTTACCGGAGCTGTGGTGAAAGGTCTTCGAGCTTGTGTGAAATAATACAATCCCTAGTCTTTAAAACTATCTGATATCATGAATTATCGTTTTTCATTCTTTATTGGTCTTGCAATTGCGGCTGTTGCGTCGTCTTTGGATGTTAAGAGCATCGAGGTAAAACCCATTAATGATAAATGGCGTTTTCATTATGGATTTCAGGCTCCTGACTATGAAATATCTGATGTGACTCTTCCTCATACATGGAACCGCAAGGATGCTTTGTTCGGAAATAAGGATTATTTTAGGGGACTCTGCAATTACTCCCGTAAACTGCCGGCTGACCTTAAGAGCCCCGGGAAAAGAGTATTTTTGAAGGTTAACGCTGCCCAGACAGTGGCGGACGTTTTTATCGACAATCATTTTGTGAAGCAACATAAAGGTGGCTATACGGCTTTTGTGACGGAGATTACCGATTTTCTGACTCCGGGAAAGGAAAGCAAGCTTGAAATAAGAGTAAACAACGCTCCCACAATGGATATCGCTCCTATATGCGGTGATTTCAACATCTATGGCGGACTACCGAGAGGAGTGGAGCTCATAGTAACCGATCCGGTATGTATCGCTCCAGACTACTATGCGTCTCCGGGAGTATTCTTTTATCCGAAAAAGTTGGATGAAAAGGAAGCTACCTTGGATGCAGTGGCTCATATTTCTTCTGATGGTTCTGTTCCATTGGAAAACTATGAAGTGGAGTTTTCCGTCTGGGACGGTGATCGATTGATTTCAAAGGGTATGTCTAAAGTTAACGATGCCACTGATCCGATCACAGTTCCAGTCTCAATTGATAAGCCCAGGTTATGGGATGGCCCTTCCGATCCCTTCTTGTATAAGGGGAGGGTAGAGCTGAAAAAAGATGGAAACACAGTCGATGTCCGTGAAGTGCCGATTGGAATACGCAGCTTTTCAGCTGACCAAAACCATGGATTTTTTTTGAATGGAAAACCTCATAGATTGAACGGTGTCAACCGTCATGAGGATGTCTCTGAACGTGCTTCGGCCCTTACAGTCGAAGATCATAGGAGAGACGTATATATAATCAAGGAAATGGGGTGCAATGCAGTCAGAATGAGTCATTATCCTCAGTCTGAGGTTTTCCTGAATATGCTGGATTCAGCAGGTATAGCCTCATGGGTGGAGATTCCGTTCGTAAACGTATATGTAAATAACCCTATATACGACGAGAACCTTAAAGAGCAGTTGAAGGAAATGATCTATCAGTATCATCATCATCCCTCGGTTTTCGCCTGGGGTCTATTCAACGAGATAAATTCCGGTTGGCTTGACCGTCCGTCGAAAATGGTTGTTACACTCGACAGCATCGCTCACAGCATTGATCCAACACGCATGACTATGGGTGCGAGCAATCAGAACGATGATTTCAATGGTTTTACAGATATAATAGCCTTTAACAAATACTTCGGCTGGTATGGTGGAGATCCATCCGAGCTTGGGGCTTGGCTCGACGGTGAACATTCAGCGCATCCTGAACGTAAGATTGGAATGAGTGAGTATGGAGCCGGAGGAAGCGTTCTGCAACAGAGCGAGGATTTGGTAAAGCCTGAGCCCTGGGGTCACTGGCATCCGGAAAACTGGCAGACAAAATATCATATCGACAGTTACAGACAGCTTGCAGAAAGGGACTACCTATGGTGTAACTTCATATGGTGTATGTTTGATTTCTGTGCAGCTTCAAGAAATGAGGGTGACACGCCGGGAAGAAACGACAAAGGTCTTGTGACATACGACAGGAATACACGAAAAGATGCCTTCTATTTCTATAATGCCAACTGGAACAAGGAAGACAAGTTCGTGCACATTGCCGGCAAGCGTCAGCCTTATTCAGGAGATACCATGACTGTCATGGCCTTCAGCAACGATGGGGCAGGAGAACTTTATGTAAACGGTATAAAATTCGGTAAAGCCGATCCGGATAACGTCAACGTCCTCACATGGGAAAACGTCCCAATCTCTCCCGGCACCGTCATAGAAGTCCGTACAAAGTATGCCACGGACACCCTTACCCTCCCATAATCTAAGGTTTAGTGATAGATTTTCCGGATGAAAACAGTTGGACTGTTTTTAACAGGAATCGCGTTTATCAAGGTATTGATTCTCCGAAACGCCATGAATATTTGAAAAAGAAATATGGAAAATGAGCCCGGCGACCTTGATGTAGTGCCCTTCACGAAATCAAGGACATGGAAGTGTAGAAATGGAATTTGAATTCTACACTTCCGATATTTCCTTATTGTTCAGTATAGTATGTCTTGTTTACAAAATAGACGGAAATAGAATAGGAGAGGCCAACAAATCGTTTAAGGTTCTTAACCCATCAAAGTAAAGGACGGAAAGTTTCAGTTGAATTCAGATAAATAAGCAAAAATTTGATTTCGAAATTTGGGGATTTCCATTTCTGCAATCTCTTTTACTATAGCTGGACTTATATGATAATAGCCATGAACTAAAAGGTGTCGCATACGTATGATATCATTCCATTCTGTTGCAGAATGAGATGACTTAAACTCAGAAGTAAGCATATAAGCCGCCTCACCAATGATTTCAAGATTCTTTACTAATCCGAAAAATTCTATAGATTTTGAATCTAACAATGGAATTTCTTCGTTAGGGAAATATGACTTTATCCTATCACAGGCCTCTACAATATGTATAACCTAAGTTGGTCTCTAAGCGGTTCTCTCATAAATTAGTATTCTTTCTTTATTGACAAAAGGAGCTACAAAGGGATCAAGTGTGGATATTTCAACAAAGTCTATCCTTCTCTTGGCTAACGATTCAAGATCATTGATAATATGGAAATATTGCCATCCCAACTTAGCTCCTTTTGTAAACTGTACAAGGAGATCAATATCACTGTTTTCAGTTTCTTCACCTCGTGCAAACGAACCGAAAAGCCAAACCTTATCAATAGGTAATGAAGAAAAATATGATCGGATTTCTTTCAAAGGAAAATTTATCATAATTTATTATCGGTTCTAATGACTATAAAATTGAGTAGAACAAACGTCTTATACATATAACACGCTTTTAGTTTTGATTGTTCTGTTGCTTCTATCT
>JAIECF010000247.1 GCA_029068655.1 Muribaculaceae bacterium
AATTTTGTTTCTGATACTAATTTTAGTATTTTTGCAATATAAAAATGTACCGGAAAATATAACGTTATAATCATGCCTCAGATAAGTTCTTTTTACGGAATAATTATTTTCCTGAATTTCGCAGACCATCTGCCACCTCACTTCCATGCATGGTATGGAGATTATAAATGTATTGTTAATATTAAGGATGGAGTAGTCAAAGGAGAAATGCCTTCAAGGGCATTAAAGATGATTTTTGAATGGATGGAAACACATCGTGACGAGTTGCAATTGGCTTGGGAACAAACCGTAAGAGGAGAACATCCAAACAAAATAGAACCTCTTAAATGAAAACTATTATGTTCCTTGAGATAGTTAAAGCCTGTTATTTGGACCATTATAGGGTTAAATTGTGGTTTAATAATGGAGATATAAGGATTGTCGATTTAAAAGATTCTTTGATCGGACAAGCTTTTCAACCATTGCACGACATTAATTACTTCAAAAAATTCAGAATTCATCTGAATACTATAGAATGGCCAAATGAAGTGGATTTCGCTCCTGAATATCTTCATTCTATCGGTGTTTCAGAGGAAACCAGACCGGCTCGTAAGCGCAAAACCAGCCTTGATGAGGCCATCGAAGATGTCAAAGCCGGACGAGTGACGCATTGTGAATCAGTTGAGGACTTTTTTAAAGAAATGGAGAATTGAGTAAGCATTCATTTGAACTTCGATGAGTGAGAAAAAAGGCAAGGTTTTGGTAGTCGACGACAATGAGGATGTATTATTGTCGCTCAACATGCTGCTCCGCAGACATGTCGAGGGAGTGCGCGTCTTGACAGATCCGAAGGATATCGAAAGACTTATGGACACTTTCGACCCGGATGTCATTCTTCTTGACATGAATTTCCACCGCAACGCCAGCAGTGGAGAGGAAGGCTATAAATGGCTCGATTTTATCCTAAAGAAGAATCCAAAAGCCGTGGTGCTTTTCATCACAGCATACGTTGACACCGAAAAAGCAGTCCGCGCTATAAAGGCAGGAGCCATAGACTTCATACCAAAACCTTGGGACAATGCAAAACTCCTCGGTATTGTGGAGAGTGCGATCGATCTTAGTCTATCCCGCAGGAATTCATCATTTGAGAATGAAAAAAGGGAAATATATTCATCTGTAAAGGCAAAAGAGGCCCCTGTACTCATTGGAGAATCTCCGCAGATGCAGCTTCTCAACAAACAGATAGCGAAAATCGCAGCTACAGACGCTAATATCTTGATCACGGGCGAAAACGGTTCCGGGAAGGATGTAGTGGCACATCTCCTTCACTATTATTCCCACCGGAAAGACAAGCCGTTCATATCCATAGACCTTGGTACAATCCCGGAACACCTCTTCGAAAGCGAGCTTTTCGGACATGAGAAAGGAGCCTTCACAGATGCAAAGGCGGCGAAAGCCGGTCGTCTGGAATCAGCTGCCGGTGGCACTGCATTTCTTGACGAAATCGGCAACCTTCTTCCCGGAGCACAACAAAAGTTGCTTACAATGATAGAGAAACGTGAGATTTCACATCTTGGCTCTACTAAGGTAAATAAAGTCGATGTAAGAATCCTTTCAGCTACCAATGCAGATCTGGCAAGTATGGTGGCTGAAGGTAAATTCAGGCAAGACCTGCTCTATAGACTCAACACCATCGAGCTTCATATCCCACCCTTGCGAGAACGAGGAGAAGATATCGTGCTCCTCGCCGAATATTTCTCACATAAGATCGCACAAAGATATAGACTTGAGGACGTGAGAATCGCAGCTTCCGCCCGACGCAAACTTCTTAGCCATTCATGGCCCGGCAATGTCAGGGAACTGCAACACGTCGTGGAGAGGGCCATCGTCATGGCATCCGGTTCCGTCCTGGAGGCGGATGATTTCGAGTTCTCACGAATGGTCGAAACTGCCTCAAAACCTGAGACTCTGAATCTGGAGGCACTTGAGCAGGATGCCATCATGAAGGCGATCAGCCGCAGCAACGGTAACCTTTCGCAGGCTGCATCGCTGCTCGGAATAACACGTTTCACACTCTATCGCAAGATAGAGAAATATGGATTGTAATGGACTGGTTTGGCAATAGATCGGCCGACCGCCTGAGGCGTATGCTCCAGGCTATCCGCAACCGCGATTTCTCCCTCCGTTTTCCTTACGAGCGAATGCGTGGATCAGAAAGGAAACTCGCCGAGGAGATGAACGACGTGATTTCAGGTTTCCGTGAAGACCTCATACGTCAGGAAAGACAATATGGACAATATGAGGCAATACTGAATCTTGTTGACTCAGCTTTGATCGTAGCTGATACGGAAGGAAATGTATCGTGGATGAACAATAAGGCCGTCAGCAACCTTTGCGGCTTCAAGATAACGCAACTGTCGATGCTCGACGCCGTGCATCCCGACCTCGCCGAAAGTTTGAAGTCCCTTATACCGGGGCAGCCGAAGATCCTGACGATGAACTTAAACGGACGAGAGGAACGTCTGAAGCTTTCGATGGCAACCTACGATTCCAAAGGCTCGGATGTCTGCATCTACTCCATTGAGAATATCAACCTTCTCGTCCAACAAAGCGAGATAGAGGCACAACGTAAGTTGATACGTGTTCTGACTCATGAGATAATGAATTCACTCTCCCCCATCATCTCCCTTTCGGATATGCTGACGGAGACCAACCGGCAGCTCGACGAGGACTCTACTGAAGCACTCAACGCCATCAACAGGCGAAGCAAGGGGTTACTGAAGTTTGTGGAAAACTACCGGAAACTCTCCCGCCTATCCCAGCCGCATCTTGAATGGACAAAGATAGGCGATATCTTCGACGGACTCCGTGCGCTCTTCCCGGAGCCCTTCATTAAGTTTCGGATCGAGGATCCCGACATCCAGCTGCAGCTTGACCGTCACCAGGTGGAGCAAGTGTTGATCAACCTGATAAAGAACGCCGTTGAAGCCGTTGAAGAGAATCCTTCAATAACTGTTTCTACGAAGGCAGACCATCCGAACCATCGATTCATGATTTCGGTCGCGGACAATGGATGCGGAATAAGTCCAGACGCCGCTGACAGCATTTTCCTCCCATTCTTCACTACGAAAAGCGGCGGCTCAGGCATCGGCCTCAGCTTATCGCGCCAGATCGTCAGCATGCACGGTGGTTCAATATCCTTCGCCTCCACCCACTCCGGCACTATCTTCACCATCCTCCTCCCTTTCATCTATCGCCTTTAGAACAAAAAGAGCACCCTCTCATGGAAGATGCTCTAATATTTTATCTTTTATATTTAATCTTTAACCAGCGTTGCTCCCGCCAATCCAACTACCACATCATTCGATAGCGTCTCTAACTCAAGCTCCTTCAGTTCTTTAGTCGGATCAAGATCAAGGCGAAGCATCACTCCGGCTCCACCGTCGATTCTGCGTCCGTAGACACCCCTGATTCCGAGAGTGTCCTCAACATCGTCGGTTACCGTCCCATCCTTGAATATCATCCGGTAAGGTCTTGGAGTGTCAAGACTGAACTGCTTATCGTCTACATAATAATCCTGCTCTATCGGACACCAGTTGTAGGGAGCTATCAGCGGCATGGTCTCTTCCGATCCGTCTGTATATTTCACTTTAATCATTCCATTCTCCATATAGCACTGCATATGGTTGGTACTCCCCGCAAGAAGCAACTGTATGGCGCTGGCCCTACCGTTAAGCGGCACTGATACTCGGTCAGGATAATTATCAAATAGCGATGTATATATGATGTTCTTTCCTATTTTATTTGACGCGAATGGAATTCCAATAGACGTCATCAGACGACCATCTTCTTCGACCATCCTTCTGAGTCCGCTGTCGTCGACATGTGCTGTATCATCGGGGTGGCACCATTCACCTATTCCCTGTATAGGTATCTGCAAAGTGGTATACGGAGACCGTGGCGATTCATACCGATTGCGGAAAATATCGGTGATGTTGCCGTTGTATAGGCCGCCCAGGTCTATCGTCTCATATTTATCGGATGGGTCTATCTTAAGGTATAATCCAAGCTTAGCCGCATCAGGCCTGGGATGGGTGAAACTCTCCGTTTCCTCCCACCAGGTGAAGTCACCACCCTTGACCTCACGGAAACCGGACCGCTCCTGTACAGTAGCGTAAGTCTTCGAGTCAGCGTAGGGTTTTCCTTTCCACTCTATTTCAACCGTCATGTCGCCGGCCAAAGGAACGCTCATTGCAAAAGAGGGATGACCTATAGAAGATTCAACAACCTTCCAATCATATTTCTTCCCATTTACCCTCACTGAATTCACCTTATCAGTCAAAGCAGGAAGAATCAGTTTAGCAGTCTTGACGGAATCAAGACCGACATTGAACTTATACGTTTCTTTTTTTCCCTCTCGATTGAAGTCAAACGAAAAGTCCTGATGCTTAATTGAGGCATGATCCCAGTCCGCCGGGAAACCCGGACGTATCGTAACGGAATGGTTGAGTGCGTCAGGCGCGAAACCGAACAGCCCCTGTACTACTGCCCTTGCCATCATGGCGGTAGGATCGGCGAAGTCTCTGTAACATTCACCTCGCGCGGCATCGTAGTGGCTTATCTGACCTATGTTGCCGGGACTATTGCCCAGAAACATTCCGTCGAGCATGGAACTCTTCAGCAAACGCGCCGCTTCTTCAGCACGTCCTGCCTGCCAATATGCAAGTGCGGTATGCATCACCTCTGCGAAGGCCACGTTGTTGATGCTCCATGCATACGGCATCCAGTCGGTAGTGGCAATTGTGGCATACCCCACTTCAAGCCCGGGAGCTACAACAGAAATGTGAGGTATATTATTGTCGATATATCTTGTGGCACTGAATGCCTGGAAATTATCCGCCACATCGCTGTCTATGGCATGGTAGACGGTCCAGAGAGCAGGATGGTCATGTAGTCTTTGATGCCCCATGAAGTCCTTATGTTCTGCCCAAACACCCTTATCCTCCATCCAGAGAGTGGAGTTTAATGCATTAAGAATCTTTTCAGCCTCTTTGGCATATGGAGTGGGATCCTCTCCTATCTTCTCAGCTATCTCCGCTGCGATTTTATTAGCTCTGTAGTTGTATGCTGACGAATGTGTTACAGCTCCGCTGTTGTAATAAAGAGCATCGCTTGCCCAGATGCAGCAGTATGCGTCATAGAGTCCGTCGTCGTTGGGGTCAAAGTTGCGTTTCTCCCATTCCAGATGCGACTTAATTGTCGGCCACATCTTGCGGGCATAGTCAAGGTCACCCGTCCATTTCAGATGCCAAAGCAGTTCGTCAATATAGCATAGATTCATATCGTAATGGTGCATCTGGTCGTTGCGCTCCGGATTTCGGCATATGTATCCGTTGCTATACATCTGAGTGCCCCACTTCTTCTCTGCCCTCGCCATGTTCTTATCAGGATCCTGCGTGGGATGAGAATAGATTGGTGGCACGCTATCTACCTGCGACTTAGCATAGGCATCGAAATGTGTACGGGCGCGGTCGTGCCAACCTAAGAAGTCACCGCTGTACGCTCCACGCCAACCGCTGAGAGGCATACGCCAGCCGATTGCTCCATGCTGCCATGTTTTGCCGTCCCACGTGCCGTCGGCAGCATGCGCTATGACGGAACCAAGCACGTTGAAATACGGATCGGGGGTCTCTATCTTAAGAATATCAGTAAGCTCTTCCATTTGTCTCTCTGCTTTGGTGAACTCCTCGGCAATTCGCTTCTGGTCGGTGGCCTCTATTTTCTTGTCTGAGTATTCTACATAGATTGTCTTTCGATCTCCTCCGATCGGCATAGCCGGTGTTTCCGCAGCAGTTGTATCCATATCAGGCGCGAAAGCGTTTGCCGGATCTGCTCCCATATCGCCGTTTCGACTTAGTTTGATCTTTATGGTAGGTACACAGATCGCCTTGATCTCAGAACCAGACGGCATATCGGATGCTTCTATCTTCCAGATTCCGGCTTCATAATCGTGTGGAGCAAGAGCAATGATGGCTATATGGCCCTTACCCCATGTAGGATCCGACAGTTCGTAACGTCGTTCTCCCCCCCGGTAATATGTTCGACATTCGGCTACTGAGTCAATGCGCATCCAACTTCCATCCACCTTTATCTTAAAATGCACGTTACGGTTGTCTTTGCCGTGGAATGCTCCGAAAATCGGTCGATCGCTTGTCTCAAGACGGAAAGTGGTATTCCCTCCATAGAGCGCTCGTGTATAGAGGTTGTCGCCATTCTTCCGGTATATGTATCCTCCTGAAGTAGGTGAATACTGCATAATCCTCTCAGCGCTTCGCTCCAGAGGATTATGGTCAAACTGCCCGACATATGATTGTCCGGACATCAGCATCGGCAACCCCAATGCCGCCATTATGGTGAATCTCTTCATGATTGATTACGGTTAGCAATTGAAACTGCAAATATAACCATAATCCTCCAATCCACAAAAAAATATGTGAAGGTAAATTAGAAGAAACTATGCAAATTCCGTGACTACGGCGACTTCCGCTCCCTTATTCTTACCATCTATTCCTAACAAACCCCATCTCTGCTCTAAAACATATTTGTTCTTAATTTATCAAAATATCTTATCTGACATAATATAATGGAATCAGGAATTCCTACATCCTCACCTTTATATCTATTCATATATCCTAAT
>JAIECF010000248.1 GCA_029068655.1 Muribaculaceae bacterium
GCTGACTTGTTGGCAATGGTGACTCCAAGTCCTGACATTGTAAGACTGAAGAGTATGGTGACGAGATATATGGCTCCTAAACTCCCAGCCGGCTTCAGACCGTATACCAACCATCCAATTATCATACCGACAGTCACGACAATTAGTCCGACAATCCAGAACGGTATAAGTTTCGAAAGCACAAACGCAAAACGGCTTACCGGAGTCACATTCATGGCCTCAATCGTACCGGATTCCTTCTCACTGACTAAATTCAGTGCGGGAAGGAATCCGCATATTATGATCAGCAATACCACTATAAGGGCAGGGATCATGTAGTTGCGGAAATTAAGGGTCGGATTGTAGAGATTTATGACGCTTGTGTCCAAGATTGCCACGGAAAAACCATTCTCAGAACGCCACTGACTGAGGGTCGCCATTGCCGACTGCGAGACATATTGCGCACCGAGCATACCTTTGGTGGCGTTCACTCCGTTCGCTTCAATGTCCAGCTCCGCGTTTCCCTCCACGATATCGCGTGAATAATAGGGCGGAATTGTCAATATCACGTCAGCCACTCCCCTTTCAATGGATGCCATCGCCTCTTCGTGGGTTCCGACCACACTCTGCACCGTCAGATATTCCGAAGCTCCAATGTCGGCTATCATCCGGCGTGAAAGCTGGCTATGGTCGTTGTCGACTACCGTCACTCCTACATTCTTCACATCAAGGTTAGCAACCAAAGGAAGCACAAGCATCACCATGATTGGCATAGCTATGATGATCTTCGGAATCAGCGGATTACGCTTCATTAGCTTTATCTCCTTGATCAGGAGGGCTTTCAGTATTCTTGGGTTCATATCTTATTAATTTATTTCCACAAATCGCCTCTCCGAGGCTACTGTGATTATGTCTAAGCCCCCAGGCTGAAGCCTGGGGTTTCGAAATAATTGTCAGGTCTCCGACCTGACCAGAGAGTCTGACTCTTTCTTCTTTGTTGGTCTCCGACCTGACCGAGGCTTCTGATTGTTATCTGGTGGAGGATCTGAATTTTACAATAGATGCCGCAAGCAATACAAGGGTCATGATGAGGAGTATAAGGACATCCTTGAGAATGTAGCTGAAGGCGAGCTGCTGAACCATAAGCTTTCGCATCGCCTCTATGTACCAGCGCGCAGGGATGATGTTGGATATCCATTGAAGGACAACAGGCATATTATCGACAGGGAATATCATACCGGAAAGCATTATGACCGGCAGCATGAACATGACTGCCGACACTATCAATGCCGTAAGCTGGGTGTCGACAACGGTAGAGACCATAAGCCCGATGGAAAGAGACAGGATGATATAGAGCAACGACACTGCTATCACGCTTATTACACTTGAAGAAACCGGGAGACCGAGAACCGTATATGCCATCAGGAGCATCACAGTAAGGATCACACATGAAAGCAGGAAATACGGCACGAGTTTGCCGAGGATAATCGTGCGGGGTTTTACGGGAGATACAAGCAACAGGCTCATTGTTCCGGTCTCTTTCTCGCGCACTATAGAAACAGATGTCATTATGGCGCAGATCAAAATGAAGATCATTCCGAGAATACCCGGTACAAAATTGTAGGCACTCTTGAGCTGCTGATTATATAATGTTGATGTAAGTATAAGACTCTTTGCGGATGAGCCGTTGACCACTCCCCGGATATATGCCGTGGCAGTCTGCGCGGTGTTAGTATTCGACGCATCCACTACAATCTGCGATTTAAGCACCCCCTCTTCTTTCCTTAGGAACAGAGCGGCATCTGTCTTGCCGGAACGCAGGAGCGCATCGACATCTTCAGGTGTGGTGAGTCCTTGGAACGTGAAGTATTCGTTTACTCGCAGTCGCTGAAGGATATCACGTGTCTCATCAGTGAATTGATCCACTACCGCCACAACCCTGACATCGTTTACCTCTGTGGATATCGCAAAGCCGAAAAGCAGCAGGAGCACTATCGGCATAAGCAATGTTATCACCATCGTTCGCGTGTCGCGGATTATGTGTAACGCCTCTTTTCTTACAAGCGATTGAAAAATAGACATATTTAAGGGTTGAGAGTTAAGGGTTGAGAGTTAAGGGTTGAGAGTTAAGGGTTAAGAGTTAAGGGTTAAGGGTTAAAGTCAGTCGGCTCTTTGGGCGTCTTGGGCTACGATGCGGAACACTTCGTCGATCGTAGTCGCATGATATTTTTCCTTTAGGGCAGCCGGGGAGTCGAGGGCGCTTATCCGGCCGTCGACCATAATCGATATGCGGTTGCAGTATTCTGCCTCATCAAGATAATGAGTTGTCACAAAGACGGTCATACCGTCGGAAGAAGCCTTGTAGATGAGTTCCCAGAACTTACGGCGTGTCACCGGATCGACACCCCCGGTTGGTTCGTCAAGAAATACGACTTCCGGCTTGTGGATAGTGGCAACAGCAAATGCAAGCTTCTGTCGCCAGCCCACCGGAATATCCTTCACAAAGGCACCTCGCATATCCTCCATGCCGAGTTCCTTAAATACACGTTCGGACGCCTCTTTAATCCTGGCGGAGGTCATACCATAGATTGTGGAGAATAGACGGATATTTTCTTCTACAGTCAGACCAGAATAAAGAGAAAACTTCTGGCTCATATAGCCGATTCTATGCTTGATGGCTTCAGCCCGGGTCATAATGTCGCAACCGGCAACCTGACCATTGCCTGCAGTCGGGACACTTAGGCCGCAAAGCATACGCATGGCGGTCGTCTTCCCCGCTCCGTTGGCACCTAAGAATCCGAATATCTCTCCCTTGGCCACATCAAACGATATATGGTCGACGGCTGTAAACGATCCGAAGCATTTGGTAAGATTCCTTACCGATATCGCATTGTCATTGTAGTAATGCATAATTAATAATTAACTACGTTCAAGCTTACGCAAGTCATAATGCATAATTATCAGTCATTGAAATTCAGACGTCTATGCATCAAGATAATATATTTATAATTTGAACAGCCACTTATCATCTTGTCAGTTTTATGAATAAATCTTCTATGTCACCTTTGGCAGGGTAAACTTTCACATCGTGCAGCCCTTCAAGACGGAGCTTGTCCATGACAGAAGATAGATTGAATCCTTTCCGACCCACTACATGAAGGGTCGCTCCGAATGTGTAGCAGTCCTCTACCTCCGGCAACTGCCTGATCCTGGTAAGAAGCTCAAACATTCGGGTTGCCGAAGCGTTGTAAAGGTTTTCATCGAGTCCGGCAACCAGCCCGTCGGGTGTGTTTACCCTCAGGATCTTACCTTTGTCGATTAGCGCAATCCTTCCGCATCGAGTGGCTTCGTCCATATATGAGGTAGAGACAAGTATGGTGATCCCTTTCTCTCTCAATGTGGAGAGCATGTCCCAGAATTCACTTCTTGACACGGCATCCACTCCGGTGGTAGGCTCATCGAGAAGCAATATTTTCGGTCTGTGGATAAGCGCACAACTCAATGCGAGTTTCTGCTTCATTCCTCCCGAAAGAGCCCCAGCCCTTCTGTTTGGGAAACGCTCGAGCTGAGCGAATACAGGAGCGATGATGTCGTAATTATCCTTTATGGAGACTCCGAAGAGGGAGGCAAAGAAATGAAGGTTTTCCGAAACGGTCAGATCCTGATAAAGCGAGAATTTCTCAGGCATATAGCCTATCAGCTTGCGCAACTTGACATAGTCATTCACTGTGTCAAGACCACAGATGGTAGCCGAGCCGGCATCCGGAGAGGTAAGCGTAGCGAGTATCTTATATAGTGAGCTCTTCCCGGATCCATCAGGTCCGATCAGACCGAACATTTCTCCTCTTTCAACCGTGAAACTCACATTGTCGAGAGCTGTCAGATTCCCATAGCGTTTCGACAGGCCTGACACTTCAATGGCAGCATTCATAACCTCACTTCTCCGTATTGGCCGAGTTTCAGCCGTCCGTCATTCTTGACAGAAATCTTCACGGCATACA
>JAIECF010000249.1 GCA_029068655.1 Muribaculaceae bacterium
CTCTCATACCGTAGATGGCGAAGAATCACCTTTTGGTATATACATTCGCGAGCTAAAAGATTTTGCAGCGGAGCAGCCGGAGCGATTTGATATAGTCAAATCGTTGCCGCTTGATAGTCTCGGCGGCTACTATCCGACTGAAGAATGCTCCAACAGTCTATATATATTCACAGACCAAAGCGAGGGTCTTGTCTCAGTTCTCATCGATAAAGACTCTACACAAAAAGCCTCCATAATTTCGCCATTGCTTACGATGCAATATCTTCATTGCTCACCCGAAGCTCGTTTTACGAGCTATGTAATTGACAAAGATGGAGCTGACTACAAAGACGCGCTTCGTGCTTATCAAAACCATGTTACCCATCGTTTGGGCGGTCGCGACAACGATGAACGAATCAAGGACGCTCAAGAATATGTTCGAGAGCTTCGTGGACGTCAAGACATTACCGATGAAACCAAACGACTTTTGGCACAAGTAAACTCTCTCGTGCGCAACAAAAATAATTTTGTAATCAAGACCCTATTAAAACAGAAAAAACGCGATGCTTCCGGTCAACTTTCTTTGTTTGGTGCGGATTTTGAGATCAACTCTTGGCTACAGACCACGTTCGCTCATATCGCCGCGCAAGCACAGAAACGTCGTGGCCAGTCAAATGTCGCTATCGCAATTATTAAATAATAACCTTGTATCCCATGAAAGAACAACTCCAACATATTTTTCAAAACGGTTACCCCGGTTCAGATGTCTTTATTGAAAAAGTTCTAAAGCCAATGTTTTCTTACGATGTCATTACAAATATTGACATTGACATCATTGACTCTCATGAAAAGCGTCGGCGAGCCGACAATGCCAATATCCTTTCGGCCATCCACGTCGCCGACATTGACCGTGTTGACTCCGACCCGATTGCCTTATATGATGTAACTCTAAGTCCGGGCAGTAATATCGCACACTCACGTGTGGCGATAAAGCAATTCATCGCCTCAGAGGTAATGACTTTTACCCACGCATTTATCCTGTTCCATTACCACAACGAGGCAGAACGCCCCTGGCGTTTCTCTTACGTCTACAAGGAGCGTACCACCTCAGCCACACGCGCCGTGGCAAAGCGCTACACTTACGTTTTCGGTAAGGACTATCGTAGTCGTACCGCCATTGAGCGCTTCATCGTACTTGCTCGAAGTCCTAAGACCGATGAAGATTTTGCAAGAGCCTTCTCTGTCGAAACACTCAGTGATGAGTTCTTTGACAGATATAGAGAACTTTATGCTGATTTCGTGCAATACATTACCGGCAAACGTTATGTAAAAGAATCGGGGAAGTTGGTAGAAAAGAAAATACATGATGCTAATCCGCAACTTAAAACGTCTTTTGATGGAAACGATAAACTTGTACGCGATTATATAAAGAAGATGTTTGGCCGCATTGTATTTCTCTACTTTCTCCAACGCAAAGGTTGGCTGGCCGGAAATCGACAATACATGCACGACCTATTTTATAACTCTGAATTGCAAGACAACTTCCTTGACAGTGTGCTCGAGCCGCTCTTTTTCGGTGTTTTGAACACTCGTCACGAACATAGATTAGCAGACAACGCATCTTTGCCAGACTCCGATAAAATCCCTTATTTAAACGGTGGCCTATTTCAGCAGGACGAAATAGACGAACGAACCTGCGTCCTCCCCGCAGATCTTTTCAAACGTCTGTTTGACTTCTTTGACCAATATAACTTCACAATAGACGAAAACGACCCCGAAGATGCTGAGGTAGGTATTGACCCTGAAATGCTCGGTAGAATCTTTGAAAATCTGCTCGAAGACAACAAAGATAAGGGTGCTTTCTATACCCCCAAAGAGATTGTCGATTATATGTGCCGGGAGTCCATCATAGCATATCTTCTCAACGGCATACCGGAGCGCTCCCATGAACTTATTCGAAATTTCGTAGAAACACTTGACGCAGATTCACTCAACAATGAACAACGCACATATCTTGCTAAAAAACTTGTTGATGTGAAAATCTGCGATCCGGCTATTGGTTCCGGCGCTTTCCCAATGGGAATTATAAACATACTATCAAAAATATATCTTGCTCTTGGACCCGTACATGACCGTTCAAAAATGAAACGACACATTATGGAGCAGAATATCTATGGTGTTGACATCGAAAAAGGAGCTGTCGATATCGCTCGTCTGCGTTTTTGGTTAGCAATGGTTGTTGATGCAAAAGAGCCGGAACCACTGCCAAATCTTCATTTCAAAATCATGCAAGGCAATTCCCTGCTTGAAACATACGAGGGCTTCGACCTTACTTCACTAATTAAGCCTTCGCCAGACATGCTCGATTTTGTGTGGAGCGAAGCAGAAGCCCAAATGCTGCAAAATCGACTTGCAGCCTACTATGGTACTACTGACCACCGCGACCGAGACCGCATCGCTCGTGAGATTCACGATAGCGTTATGCGTCAACTGCTCAATGCCGGCATACCGGAAGAAAAGCTCGTTGGGCTCGATCCATCCTCAAACGAAAAATTCTTCCTGTGGCATACATGGTTTGCGAATGTATTCAAAAATGGCGGCTTTGATATAGTCATTGGTAATCCGCCGTTTGGGGCCTCTATATCTAAAACAGACAAAGAACTTTATCGAAAACTATATCCCGAAACTGAGTTTAAGATAGATACTTACGCTCTCTTTTTATTACTCTCCTTCAAACTTCTTAAAGAGAAGGGGGTGCTTTATTACATCATCCCGAACACTATTCTTGATAACTACTTTGAGGAAACTGTAAGAAAAAAGCTTCTGTCTAAGCGTGTTCTGGAACTCAACGATTTGTCGGACAGCATTTTTGAAAATGCGATCGTACATTCAATGATATTAGGCTTCCAGAACACAGACATGACCTCAGACTACACAATAAAGTGTGATATTGGCGAAAGGATTGTAGATGATGTTTTCTATGTTGATGCATCCTTCTTTACAAAACAACAAAAAACATTGTTTTCAATACGTTCGTGGGCAACACGCGCAATCTATGAAAAATTGGCGTTTGACAGTGTCAATCTTCAAGACGTTCTTAATATAAGACAGGCCATAAAGTCTGGTGACGACAAGAAGTACATCGTAAACGAACAACTTTCGAATGAGTATAAGCCGATACTTCGAGGAAAAGATGTTAAACGGTTTTTCATCGAAAAGCCAAATCTTTATCTACACTATGGAAGTTTCCTTGCTTGTCCACGTACCCCCGACATCTTTGAGCAGCCTAAAATACTCATCCGAGAAGCAGGTGCTAAAATTACTGCGGCAATTGACTATGATAATAACTATATTATGTCTTCGCTCTATAATTGTATCTTAACGTCAAATGAATACAGTTTGGAATATATACTTGGCCTTATTAACTCGGAACTTTTTCAGCATTTGATGAACAAGCTTACATTCGAGAAAACCAAAGGTGCATTCACTAAAGCAAAAATATATCACTATTACGAATTACCCGTTCGCAAAGCGAGCAAAGCAATTCAAGATAAAATAGGGACTCTGGTGAATCATATAATGGCAGTAGCGGCTAAAGGTGAAATCTTCAACGAGCTGGAACTTCAATTAAATCTTACTGTTTACCATCTCTACCATCTTACCTATGACGAGGTACTGATTGTTGATCCAGAAACTCCCATCTCACGTGAAGAATACGAATCCTTTAATCTATATACTTATGGACAACTGTAATAATATCATATTGTTAGAACGCCAACAATAAATCGTAATATGGAGAATGTAACTAGAATTATTCGACGTTATGAGGATATATACCCCTTACCACATCCTGATATTGTGGAATATTTGAAGAAAATTCCGCGAGAAATATGTATAGGTTATGGACTTCTAATGGCAAACTATACCCAAGAGGATGATATCTACACCCAGATAACAAAATTAGGTTTAAGCAGGTATATCCCTATAGATCTTTTAGACCAACTTACAAGAGGATGCTTACCTAATAATGGTGGTGATTTTCATTCCTTATTTAC
>JAIECF010000025.1 GCA_029068655.1 Muribaculaceae bacterium
ATATACAACATCATGGCATTGGCCACAATCATTGTCTGGGGTGTGACGTTTGTCTCAACCAAAGTCCTTATCGCAGACGGATTGGGTCCTGTAGAAATCTTTATCATCCGCTTTGCGATAGCATATCTATGCACTCTCGTGTTTTCACACAATAGGCTCTGGGCTGACGGGATAAAAGACGAATGCATTATGCTGGCGGCAGGAATTACAGGAGGATCATTATACTTTATAGCGGAAAATTCAGCGCTAAGCATTACATTCGCATCAAACGTATCCCTTATAATCTGCTGTGCCCCTGTCTTCACGATGATTCTCGGCAAACTTATTTTCAACGACCCAATAAAGCCATTGGCATGGCTTGGGACTGTGTTGGCTTTTATGGGAGTTGCAACAGTTGTGATGAATGGATCCAAACAATTCGGCATCAATCCCGCCGGCGATATGCTTACAGCATTGGCCGCACTCTCATGGGCAGGATACTGCCTTATCCTGAAAAGGCTTAACAGCAGATACCGCAATATCTTTATCACACGAAAGGTTTTCGCTTACGGTGTGATCACAGCAATCCTGTATTATATCTTATTCCGTAATGACACTCAAATCATTTTGGCCGGCATCAGATCAATCATAGCGAATCTATTGTTCCTAAGTGTCGGAGCCTCATTCCTGTGCTATCTCATGTGGAATAACGCCGTCAAACATTTGGGAGCGGAACGCACTTCGAACTACATCTATCTTGTACCGCTTGTCACAATACTTGCATCAACAGTAATCCTCGACGAACCCTTCACACTAATTATGGCTGTCGGAACCGCCATGATAATCGGAGGTGTCATACTTTCTACGAAAAATTGAAAGAATCCGGTGAGGAATAAGATTTGGTCAATTCAATAATTATTCCTATCTTTGCAACAGCGGTTACAGTAACAGCCGTTGCATTAGCGGGATATAGTAATGAAAAATATTCTTGACATACGGAATCGTGGAGAATTTCGCGAGTGGCTTACCGACAACTGCACAAAGGAAAAAGAGTGTTGGATTGCCGTGAAACGACGAAAGACTCCGACGGAGGATGCACTGTGGTATCTTGATATGCATCTTTCCGACGGCAGAAGCTATTCCATTGCTGTCTTCATTGAGAACTCCGGCTATGACATGCAGCAGACAGAAGAAATTGTCGCTAAGATATCAGAAATTGTATACAATAACCTGTCGCGTCAGCGTTTGAGGTAAGACGTTAGATTTTGAAAATCTCATATGAACTAAAGTATTGATAGACTGGAAATCATAAAACAGCGTGTTAGATTTTTTGGCATCGCGAATGTTGTATGTTTGTATTTTTTGTCCTAATTTTGCGGTATGATTTTCTACTACAACAGACCCAAAATGACACGCGATGAAAAAGCCCAGCACATACATCATTATAATTCTGACAGCTCTTATGGCAGCATGTTCATATCCCCGATCTGAATCGGCATCGGCGGAACTGACCCGAGCCGAGGAGGCGTTCTATGAGTCGGATTATGCATCAGCAATGAATATTGCAGCATCTGCCCTCGACCTTCCGCAAACAGACTCCATTGTGTTCGCACGTCTGTATGACATAATCGCCAGATGCCATCGCAGTGCGGGCAACCCACAGGCGGAACTGTCGTATGCGCAGCAAGCGGCAGAGTGGGCGCCGAATGACAGTCTGGTGCGTCAGGAATTCGTAATTTCCGCTATCAATGCAGGACAACACGAACTTGCCATGAAACAGCTCGAACTAATGGACTCGACCGATGAGTTCCGTCTCCATATGTTGCCCCTGCCTGCCATGAAGACCGGCCAGACTGACTTGGCACGTGATGCGCTTGTGCATCTTTATTCAAACGATCTATGGATGCCTGTGTCGCAGATGGCAATGCTTGCTGAGATTTACTATTCCGATGGAATGCATGACAGAGCCTCTGCAGTTATTGACGGCATAGACCCGACCCAACTCAGTGACCCGGACGATCTCAAATCAATGGTGAAATACTATGACTTGACAGGCAATACGCAAATGGCAATGGTGACTGTCCGTAAACTTGCATCAGTCCTTGAATCGCTCTTGGCTGAGGCATCATCTCAAGAAGTATATTCACGCCTCTATGAGATAGAGCACTCAGCCCGCACTGAACGACAGACACTTGACCGTAACCGTATTGTGGTGCTGTCGCTTTGTGTGGCCCTATTACTCCTTGCCGCAGGGATGGTGACATGGGGGCTACTTTATCGTCACGCTTCCGAGCGCCGGCGTCTGCTGCAGAAGCAGAACGACCTGCTGATGCTCTCCATAGAGCGTCGTAGGGCTATGTCCGATCTATTCAGTGAACGAAACCGCTCCATTGAGTTGATGGGCAATCTTATGATAGACGCGTCGATAAGCGACAAGGGGGCGACAAAACGAATCTCGGCAACACTCGCCGATGAGATAGAACGATTTCGCTCTGCAGAGGTCATCGAAGAGATTGCTCACACACTCAACGAATGTTTTGACAATATTATCACGCGCCTGGAGAAGGATGTGCCAACACTAAGTCATGCAGAGAGGGTTCTTATGCTTTACAGTGCAGCCGGCCTGTCTGCCCGTGTCATCTGCCTGCTCACCTCTCAGACTCCGGGTGCTGTCTACGCGCAGAAACATCGTATACGTAAGAAAATACAGGCGTCTGAGGCTACGGCGTCTGACCAACAACAATATCTCGATTTATTATGAAACCATTAACTCTATTGCTGTTTACAGCACTTGCCATAGTTGGGTTCCCCTCTATGGCAGCCGACACGGAACCTGTTGTCAAGACAATGAAGCTCAACGGTATTCTCAATGGCAAAGTAAGCATTGACAGACTTTGTGGCACATATAACGTTGACGAGGAATTTCCCAACAATCGTTTTATCAGGATCACCGGTCTTGAGGTCTATGTGTCGCGTGTCATGATATCTAAGGGAGCAGATAATACACTGAATATTTCCTTACAGCTCCCTTCATGGCTCAAAATGCCGACGCAGAATGATCTGCAGGTGTCGATTACAGGTCCGAAACTGACTTCGATGACATTGACAAATGGAAGCGACATAGCCGTTCAGGGATTCTATTCGGCTCCTCAGTCGCTTTGTCTCAATGTCAAGGGGAAGTCTCATCTGCTCTTCAACAATCCTATCGAAACCTCCACTGTCACTGCTACAGTATCTGCAGGCTCCACTTTCATCATCAACACCGTTAAGTCAGCTGAAATGAATTTGACTCTTAATGAGAACTCACAGGGATATATAGGAGGAGCGAGTATGATCAACTTTCTCAATATCAATGCAACCGGTGGCTCAACTGCTTATACCACCAATATTATCGTTTATAAGGCAGATTTTAATGCTACCGATATGAGTCAGATCGGCTATTATGTCAAGCCGAAATCACTTGTACGTCACACTACACGCGGAGGAATAATCAAACAATCGAATGACATGCCACAAGTAAAAGGTTTATTTAAATAAAGCTCATTATGAAAAAGATACTTCTATTTTTAGCAATTATCTGCTCTCTGATTGCGAGGGCCCAGGATGAATACACACCACTTAAACAAGCGGTCTTTAATTTTGACAAAGACGCCTTTCACGAGCTTCGCTGTTCTATCCCGGTTTATGTCAATTACACTGTCAATGACACATTAGCCCCCTCGGTGAAACCTATCGGACTGGATGTATATGTAGGCTGTGTAGATGTCAGAGTCGAGAGCAACACACTGTTTATTGACTTTAATCTGCCCGAATATATGAATGCGCCGGGAGTCAATGAATTGCAGATTAATATTACCGGACCGGCATTGACGAGAATAGAAGCGAATGCAAAATGTATGTTGACGACTGTCGGCAATCAGACTCTCAAATCTCCGACAGTGGTCTTTGCCTCAGGCCAAGCCAATATTATGCTTCGCGATTGTATCTCGGCTCCCCAAATTTCGGTATTCGCAAATAGTGCCGTAGTTCAATTCTCTACTGTCGACACTCCACTGATGAGTATGTCGGCAAGAAATCTCTCAATTATCGATATCTATAGCCCCCAGAAATCTGGTATAAGCCATGCGAATAAACTTGAGATTTTTGCTCATGGTTATAGTACTGTATTGGTGAGCGATACAAAGTACGACTCTTTGATCGAGAATAAAGAGGAAGGCTCTAAAATAACCTTCCAGTAGTCTTATTCATAAGATGCTCTAAAAGAAGTTGTTTCAACTTATTTACGAATCTTAAAATTGTAATGAAGAGTTAAACCAAAGATTCTTTTTATCAATCTTCCGCCATCTTTACGGCGTATTTTCATTCATTCATCAGTCACGATGCCCGCATTCCTTTCAGGTACTCCTCCACGCTCGGAATAATCCATACAAGTACGGCTTCTGCCCCCGCTTAATGGAGTTGTCTCCATCTTCATGAAGAAAAAACCGCTAGCAAACCTGACGAAATCTTGATAAAAAAAATTTAAACAAATTCAATTTAATCCGATCAACTTAATAGACAAATAAAAATTTATTATATGGGAAAAGACAGAAAAGAATATGCAGAGAAGAACAGAGCGTGGATAGAAGAGAAAGCGCAGGAACCGGGCGTTGAGAGTCTTGGAGGTGGGGTGTATTATCGTTTGATAAA
>JAIECF010000250.1 GCA_029068655.1 Muribaculaceae bacterium
CCCTAAGATCAGCCCCAGCCCCTCTCTTCCTTCGGCAGAGAGATTATATCCTTGGAAAAATTTTCATAATCATATATATATATATATCTACTGTTTGATCTCTCGAAGAGAACAGGTTGTGGCCAGGATGAGCAAAGCGATTCCTGGGGGAGGCAAGGAGGTGAACTTGTGAGCCGACGAAGGGTCCAACCTGTTGATATTTTTCTATGCTCTCTTCCAGGTTTCTCTGTGGAGCGAAGCGGCAGAGAATACCGGGGTCTGTTGGGTGGAGAGATTTATCTCGGAAGCCGACTGCCTTTCTCATCCTTTTCCCCGGAGGCTTAAGCCGAAGGGTCTCTTTAAGAAAATTTAACAACGGGGAGGTGGACCGGAGCTTTAGCGTAGGTTCCCAACGATTCTCTTCCGGTAGTTCTCTCGTTGGGCTTTTCTTGAGATCCCTTTAGGCAACCCCTGAAACCCTTATATATGTAAAAAATGATATTTTGTGATTGTGATTAGACTGGCCTGGGATAGGTCGGTCTTTTTTTTGGGCGGGTTGAATTTCCAGGTTTATCGCGTTTTTCAAGGTCCACGCGAGAATAGGCACCGAGGTTTTCTCCGCCCACCTAAAGACCGGTTCAAATCCCCTCAAAGCCTTATATATGAAAGAAAATAACCAACTAACCTATCTCGCAGTTTAACTGTGGGAATAATTTTTTATCACATGAAAATTTACGATTTAGATTTTGAAATCAATGATCGTGAAGGAAGAGAACAGGAAGAAATCTCCTTTCCGGTTGTAGGTATTGATTGGGATGACCCCGATCATGACGAAAAAATCAAATTTTATCCAATCTACACTTCCAATATTTCGGTAAACGAAAAGGGAGAACTTGTGTTAACCTTCGAAATTCAGAAGTTCTATTATGAACTAGAGGACTATAAACTCTCTAAGGAACTCACGGATAAGTATGAAGTTGAACACATGAATCTTCGAGACGAAGTGCTCGAATCTCTTGGAACGTTTTTTAAATGGAACTATCATAACTTTCTAGTTAATACAGATCCTTGTGTAGAGAGGATTGAGACAGTTAAAACCAACACTGGATTTACTATTTCCTTGATTATCAAAAAAGGATACTCAGTAACTTACCTTCACTAATCATTAAGAGGCCTTCGGGTCTCTTTTTTTTTGTCCTCGGAAAATAAAAAAAATCCTACCCTAAGGTAAGATTTATTGTGGAAGTCGAGCTATGTAGTGATCAACTTCAAAGATTCCCTCTCCGGTAGTCCATTCTTTGATTATCCAGGGGGCTCTTTCTCTTTTCCTCCTCAAGAAATCATCATAGTGATCAGTCATAATTTCACAGTAGTCGTGGACAAGATGAAATTTAGAGTCCATAATACTTTTCAATGATCTTGTTATTAATTTTTGCCATTTTCTTGGAAACTTCACTCCAATCTCGATTTTTATAGATCTCCTTAGCCCACTCGATGTATCTCTTGACATACTCTTCACCTGACATCTCCGAAGACCTTATAGAGTTTCTGGGTTAATTCTTCTTTATTTCCGGATCTCCAGTATCCGAGGAGCTCATAGATTAACCAAAATTCGGCCCCTCTCCCCAGGTTACCATCGGGCCAGTGAAGGAGGAGTGTCTGTAGGCCTTCTCTTAGCCTTCCAAACCATGCCCAAAGCTCTTCCGGCCTGTTCTTGTACTTCCGAGTTTTCATCCAGAGTTCAAAAAATCTCCAGGCCACTACTCTCTGGGCGTACTCTGGGCTATAATCTTGGCCATTATGATTCTCCTCGATAAGCCGCCCTGAAGTCTCATGGATTTCCTTGGCCTTCCGAAGGTTTCTGTCTCTTAATTTCTGGTGGCGTTCAGTTTTTCCCATACTACTTTTGATATTTCTTGTGAATTCTCAGAGGTTGCCCCAGAGATAAGTCTCCTCAGGTCTTCCCACCAAAGATCTTTATAATCAATCTCCGACAGAAGCTTCCCTATCTCTTTGGAAACCCTCCGATAGGTGTGCATATATTGAGCTCTAGGTCGGACTTGAGATAAATCTTCTTGGGCTGTGTTCATGAGAGTTCCTAGGATGGCCCTCTTAGAATTGAAGATATTGCCAGGGAGATAGTTTACCCTGAGGTCTCTAGGGGATTTACTAAAATAATAATAGACTGCCCCTCCGTCTGGTCTCGGTTTTGTGTCCAATCTCAGGAGTGTCGGATAGGATCTTAAATCTGGGTATATTTTAGTTCCCCACCTCAGACTTCTCTCCGGATCTCTCTTGAAGTCACTCCGACGTCCTATCCCCTCGATCTCAATCTCGATAATCCATGGATCCTCCGGGGAAATTCTGATGACTAACCCCAGGATACTAGCATTCTCTTGATCCCCTCCATTCTGGTCTAGGTAATCACAAAGTATTATCCTATCTCCAATTTTCACATCTCCCGGGGCAGTCAAAGAGAGATCATCAAGTCCAATTCCGGTAAAATCATTGTCCCGGATGTCTCTTATCTGTCGACTTAGGACTTTCACATGAGAAACCCAATCTCCATAGCCTCCGTAGTTCTTGGATATGCTATATTTAATTAATACATCATCGTTTATCAT
>JAIECF010000251.1 GCA_029068655.1 Muribaculaceae bacterium
CAATAACTTCGGCATTTTTTACCGAATCATTGTATATATAATCGCCATAGTGTGGGTGGGACGGCTAAGAGGCGGTTGGGAAACCGCCGACCCATAAGATCTGGATGCGAAATTTGGGCATAGAATCCGAAAAATTGGTACAGGAAATACTAAATAAATTCAAACCCTCATGCGGCAAAAGACGTTTTAATTACAAAGAAATACTTTAAATAATCATGGAAAATATAGATCTGACAGAAATAAAATCTCCGGCAGACATCCGCAAAATGAGTCTTCCGGAACTGAAACAACTCGCCGCCGAACTCCGCGGCACACTTATTGAGAAACTCTCCGTCCACGGCGGACACGTCGGTCCCAACCTCGGTATGGTCGAGGCAGTCATTGCACTCCACTACGTATTTGACACACCTGAAGACAAAATAGTATTCGACGTGTCACACCAGACCTACCCCCACAAGATGATCACCGGACGTATGCAGGCGTTTACCGATCCCGCGCACTACGACGATGTGACCGGATACACCAACCCAGGTGAAAGCCCATATGACCTCTATTCGCTCGGCCACACATCTTCAGCCGTGGCACTTGCTGCCGGACTTGCCAAAGCCCGCGACCTGAAGGGAGACAAGGAGAACGTGGTGGCAGTGATCGGCGATGGTTCGCTGAGCGGCGGTGTCGCTTTCGAAGGCCTTGACTATGGTGCCACTCTCGGCTCCAACTTCATCGTCGTGGTCAACGACAACCAGATGAGCATCGCCGAGAACCACGGCGGCATCTACGCCGACCTACGCCTGCTCCGCAACACCAACGGCGAGGGAGAGCCCAACCTCTTCCGCTCGATGGGATATGCCTACCGCTACGTGAAGTATGGCAACGACCTCAAGAGCCTTATCGAGATGTTCCAGTCTGTCAAAGACATTAACTATCCTGTAGTGGTCCACATCAACACTGAAAAAGGTATGGGCCTCAAGGTAGCCGAAGAAGATAAGGAAGATTTCCACTACGCAGGTCCGTTCGATCCTAAGACCGGTGCACCTCGTTATGAGGGGCCTAAGGATGCCCCTGAAGACTACGGCGACCTCTTCGCAAAGACGATGCTCGCCAAGATGAAGGAAGACGGCAGGGTTGTGACCATCACGGCCGGAACTCCCGGTGTGCTCGGCTTCGACAAAGCTCGCCGTCTTGAAGCCGGCAAGCAGTTTGTCGATGTCGGTATCGCCGAGCAGGCAGCCGTTGACGTGGCAAGCGGTCTTGCGAAAGGTGGTATGCGTCCCGTAGTAGGATTCGTAAGCAGTTTCCTCCAAAGGGCATTCGACCAATTCAGTCAGGACATAGCGCTTAACAAGCAAGCAGCCACATTCGTGGTATTCTACGGCTCGATGTTCGGCATGAACGACGAGACACACCTCGGTTTCTTCGACATCGCGCTCCTCTCTAACATCCCGAATCTCCTTTATCTCGCCCCGACATGCAAGGAGGAGTTCGAGGCAATGCTCGATTGGTCTATCAAGCAGGATAAGTTGGCTGTTGTGGTCCGCACTCCGGGTTCTTCTGCTGTGTCCAACAAAGAGATAAAGGTTCTCGATGATTACTCAAAACCGGAATACGACATCGTTCGTCGAGGAGAGAAAGTTGCCTTGATCGGAGCCGGGTCGATGTTCACCTACATGTCCTTGGCTGCCGATATGCTTGCCGAGCAGGGCATCAATGCTACACTTATCAATCCGCGTGAGCTCTCTACGCTCGATACCGCGACACTTGACTCGCTCAAGGACTACAGCGTGGTGATCACGGCTGAGGACGGCATCATCGACGGCGGTTACGGACAGAAGGTAGCTTCCTATCTCGGTGAGGCTCCGGTCAAGGTCGTAAATCTCGGTCTTCCGAAGATATTCCTCAACCGCTACGACTACTCCGCCCTCCAGAAGGAATGCGGCCTCACTCCCGATCAGATCGCACAGACCGCGCTCGCCAACAATTGATCATTGATCATTGATAATTTATCATTAAGCTAAATGACCGGAATAGGATTCTCATACCGCAAGTACATAGCCGTCATCGCGTTGCAGATCGTGCTCGTGATGACGGTCCTTGATGTGACTGTGGTCAATGTCGCTCTTCCTATTCTGGCGGAAAAATTCAGTATAAGTAATTCATCGGCAGTATGGATTGTCACCATCTATCAGTTGGTGATAACCATGCTGCTTCTTCCTGTCAGTTCGATAGGAGACCTCCACAGCTATAAGCGCACATTCCTCATAGGCGTTGTTGTCTTCACACTGTCGTCGGCTTTATGCGCGGCGTCGCAGAACTTTACTATGGTGGTCGTGGCCCGTGCCATCCAGGGCATAGGCGCGGCATGCGTGATGGGTGTCAACATTGCCCTTGTGAGGCTTATTTATCCGCGCGAGATACTCGGGCGGGGAATGGCCCTCAATGCTATGTGCATCGCCATCGCCACTGCTGCAGGTCCGACTATCGCCGGAGCCATCCTCTCCATAGCGTCATGGCACTGGCTTTTCCTCATCAACGTGCCGTTGGGTATCGCGGCATTCTTCATGGGATGGAAACTTCTGCCACAGAATCCGCCCGTCGACCACAAACCCCGTTTCGACTGGCAGAGCGCGCTGGAGAACATGATTGTCTTCGGACTCATATTCTTCGCCTTGGGCAACTTCTCGAGAAAGGGAGACCTGATGCTGAGCGGCGTGCTGCTATTTGTCGGAATCGTTATCGGAATCTTCTACGTGAAGCGTCAGTTCGGACATGAGCAACCGCTGCTGCCTGTCGACCTCTTCCGCAACTCTATGTACACCATGAGCATCGCCACATCGGTATGCTCCTTCATGGCGCAGAATATCGCGATGATCGCACTGCCGTTTCTCTATCTCAACGGCTATCATTTCTCAGCCATATCCACCGGTCTGCTGATGACGCCGTGGCCTCTGGCCACCATGATCGTCTCCCCTATCGCCGCAAGGTATGTGGAGAAGCATAACCCGGGGGCGACGGCCGCCTTGGGAATGGGGGTCTTCATTGCCGGGGTGCTTTTGCTGCTCTTCACCGGCAGTGAGCCGTCGGAATGGAACATAGCTTGGCGTATGGCGGTATGCGGCGTGGGATTCGGAATGTTCCAGACACCCAACAACATCGTGATGGTAATGGCAACCCCGGTCAACCGCTCGGGAGGCGCGGGCGGCATGCAGAGCACCGCGCGGCTTGTGGGTCAGACCCTCGGAGCCACAATCGTCAGCTCCGTCTTCGCATTGCTTGCAAAAGAGTCGACCGCCATCACTGTCTGCCTCTACATCTCCGTAGCCTTTGCCCTCTGCGCCGGCATATTCAGCTATACCCGTACGCTCGGACATAAATCCGAACTCCACATGTAGTCGATGCAACCGGGTTGCAAACATCGTCGGCTGACATTCATGTTGATATGCGGATTGTTCTATTAGTAAAATGACAATTCTAAATCAACACGAAAATGGGACATACACATACTGACGGTCACGCACACCATCACCATCATCATCACGAGCACAGCATTGACAATACATCGCTCAACACCGCCTTCAAACTCGGAATAACACTCAACGTAGGCTTCGTCATAGTGGAAGCCGCCTTCGGTTTCATCTACGACTCAATGGGACTTCTATCCGATGCCGGGCATAACCTTTCAGACGTATTCGCGCTGATACTCTCTATGGTAGCGTTCAAGCTGATGTCGAAGAAACCTGACGAACGCCACACCTACGGCTACCGGAAGTTCTCCATCCAAGCCTCCTTGCTAAACGCCCTGCTGCTCTTCGTAGCCGTCGGAATGATACTGATAGAATCCATCGATAAACTCATTCATCCTACGGCAGTTGACGGCGACGCAATAGCATGGGTAGCCGGAGCAGGTGTGATAGTCAACGGCATAACGACATGGCTCTTCCTGAAGGATAAGGAAAAAGACCTGAACGTGAAGGGAGCGTACCTGCACATGCTCGCAGATACGCTCGTATCAGTCGGAGTGGTCGTGGTTGGAATCGTGATACACTTTACCGATTGGTATTTCATCGATCCGATTATCGGTATATTGATAGCCATCATGATCGGATGGTCTACATGGAGCCTCCTTTCAGAGAGTTTCAAGCTTTCGATTGACGCCGTTCCGGAATCTATCGACATGAAGCGGCTGGAGGAAGACCTTCAGGCTGTGGAAGGTGTCGCAGACATCCATCACCTCCATGTCTGGGCATTGTCGACCACCGAGAACGCGATGACAGTACACGCCGTAATTAATGATCCTGCGATGCTCGATGCAGTTATTTCCGGAATACGTGAGGCAGCCTCTCACTCAGGTATCCATCACTCCACAGTAGAGGCCGAGACAGACCACTGCCACTGTCCCGATAAATCCCTAATATCCAACGAATAAAACATTATATTCTGCGCCCCATTAGCTGGTTCCCTCTGCTGTCGGAAGAAAGAAAGGTTCTGGGCCTCAACTCCTTATTTTTATTAAATTATGTTAATTTGAATACCAAAATGGTATCTTGTTTTGTTGTATATGTAAAACAAAAGATTATGCAAGTAGTATCGGCAAGAGATTTCAGGGCAAATCAGACAAAGATTCTAACGGCTGCCAGAAAGGGACAGACAGTTATGCTCACATCAAGAGTCGGGAATTTCAAGATTGTCCCGATAACGGATGATGACACAATAATCGAAATGGACTTAAGGGCTTCAATGAAAGAAGTAAAGGCCCATGTCGAAGGAAAAGTCAATCTTCCAAATGCAAGAGATATCGAATTCTGATGGAAATTAAGGCTACCGAAATATTCCGGAAATGTGTGAAACCGTTGGCCAAACGTTATCGCAGTTTCAAGAAGGACTATAACGATTTATTGGATGAATTGGAAAAAGATCCACATTTAGGCATCGACTTAGGAGACGGCTATCGTAAAGTACGTATGGCTATAGCGTCTAAGGGGAAGGGAAAGTCTGGAGGAGCGAGGATAATTACGTTCGACATGGTGGAACGCAATGGTTGTCTGTATCTGATCTATGCGTATGACAAATCAGATGCTGATAACGTAAAACTCAATATTCTAAAGAAAATCGTTGCAGAAATGAATTTGGACTCAGCAACTGACCCTTCCTCCGATTCCGATACTCAAATAAGATGATGTTAAAAAGCCGAAAGTGTGAAATAAAATTACACACTTTTGTCTTGGTGTTTTGCAAAAATTGCTGTAATTTTGTATCGCAAAACCTATCGGGGGTACATACCCAGGCCGGTTGGGAAGATTACATCACCTCGGCAATTCGGCTGCGTAGGCAACGGAAAGTGATGGAACGGCTCTTCTTCCCTGGTGCGATCCGGCACCTAAACAGACATACATCAATTGCATCCCGTTTGCAATATTTTGACAATCAGCCACGATGCTGCTGAAAGTGTATATTCACTTTTGGACGTGTCGCACGCAGATGTAAAATATGCAATTGATATGAAAAAGGATGCAGACGATAAGCTCGAAAACGAGCCGATATTCATAGGAAAAATAATTGAAGAAGAACTCCGCCGTCAGGAGCGGACTATCACCTGGCTCAGTCGCAAGATACATTGCGACCGACGCAACATATACGATATATTCTCACGCACCAGTATTGACACAGACCTTCTCTACAAACTAAGCATCGCCCTGAATAAGGACTTCTTCACTTGCTTTTCCACTAATTTACAAACAACCAAATCTTGATAATTTTATGATATTATGAAACTTAAATCAATTCAAATTTTAACTTTTGCGTCTATAGCCTCTGCCGCCATATCGGCTTTTGCTACAGACCCTGTCTCCTCACCCATCACATCTCCTATCGTGCTGAACCGGTCAGACTCATTTGTCCCGGCATCATTCTCGGCTGATGGGAACCCAATGCTGTCGTTCACTTCATTTGATAAAACCGAAGGCACAGCAGAGGTTCAGGTCCTCGATGCATCCATAGAGTCTGTAGCATCGTTTACGATTCCTGCCGATCCCTCCGCATTGTATGATTACAAAGCCGGGCCAATAATGCAGAACATGGATTGGGAGAAGATAGAGAGAAACACGATTTGTAATTATCAGGATGAAGATATCATTAAGGAGTATTTATCAAAACTTGATTTTGATGTATTGGCTAAGGCTCCTTTTAGTGAGAATGGTATTATTTGGGGAAATAAGGAGACATCTTTTGAAGTACTACCTTCAGGAGAAAAGGTATTAAAGCATTTTGTATATCAAGAAGGAAAAGAGATAGTTGACGTAACATGCAGCGGCAACTGTAAGACAGATATAACATTCGATGCTGAAAGTACAGAAAGATTCTATGTAGGTTCTCCATTGATGCTGATGTCGCTTTTTGATTATGATAAGGGAACATCTTCAATTGGGATGGTGACTGTAACTCAAACTCTTTTCAATAACGCTCCGGATTTTGAATATATATCTCCTCTATATGAGAGAAATAATAGTCCTTTAGATTTAAGTGGATACAAATGGCAAGATCTTCCCTATGGTTATTTATATGACTTCGGATCTTATTTCGGATGGGAGGCTGATTATATAAAGGCATACAGTGTACCCAGCAGATGCATAGGCTTCTCAATCAGGAATCAGAACGGGGCCGAATTGCAGACTGTAAAGTTTGAGGAAGGCTATACTCCTCAAGATGAAAGCTTCATGTCTATAATTATCATCGGGAAAAAGAAATATCTATCCTGCAACCTTGTGAACGACAAAACCTCATATACGGTTTTGTATGAGATAGTAAAAGGAGAGAACAGCGTAAGGCAGGTAGGTGCGTTCAAGACTGGAGTACATCCGACATTGGTAATGAGAGGCCAAAACGTGATGGTGGATTTTGAGAATCCCGACAACGATCCGATTTCTGTATCTGTCACGGATCTGACTGGGAAGATAGTCTACAACAGATCCGTAAGTTCCGGCGCAGAGAGTCTGGCCATTCCTTCCGAGTCAATGTCCGACGGAATGAATATAGTGACCATTTATGACAACAATCAACCGAAAAGCAGCACAAAAGTGATGGTTAGATAACCCCAACGGTTTTCAAAACACAATCAAGGATGTATCATCCGCGGACACATCCTTGATTTGCTTTCAATCTGAAGATTTACCATCCCTCGATGATTATTGCAATGATGATTTCTACAAAATGATTATTGCAATAATCATTTTGTATTATATTTGCGGTCTAAAAAAATCCAACTCATGGAAACCCTCAAACGCAAATATCTTCGTCTTCTGAAACTTACCTCAACTCAACATGTTCGGGAAATAAAGGATATACCCGACAGTTTTATTGCTGCCGACGATATTCCCGTAAGACTCGGCAATAAGATTCCCCTCTGTCTCTTCGGTTTCCTTTACTGAATGATTTCTGCGCCAATATGCCAGTCCACCTCTGCGGTCAGAGAAAAGGTGGGAAGCATCAGACCGACCTAACCTCCCAACCCTTTAGCCTGTGGCTAACGTTTAGCAATAATTCGCATTGTCTCAAATATCATAGCGATATCTATTCCGTTGCATAGATCCAACTTACCGTCCGTAAGACCGTAATGAGTATGAGGATAGAGCGTTTCATAAAGATACGCGTTCTTAACGCTCTTTTCATCACCTCCAAAAAGACATATGGTGTTTTCTTCATCATATTCATCTATCTCTTTAGATTCATCGAAACTATCGGTATAGACTGAAGGAGAGATGAGATATTTTCGTTTGAAGTTTTTGATTGGCTCAATGTAGTTGGCACCGTCTCTATAGCCAATCAATACAGGCAGTCTGACCTCTTTCCATATTTGTTCAAAGTTGTAGAAACATCGACATTTTGGAAAGTCAATGATATTAACATCAAACCTATCGGATTTGAACCACTTATGTACTACTTCCATAAGAGCCTCCTCATAATAAAAGCCTTTAGGAGTAGACTTATCTACTGGCTTAAAGTGATGCAGTCCGGTGAAGATTATTACAGTCTGTTTCATCTTTTTCTTTTGGTGTTACTGATTTTATAGGGTGTTCAGTTGTATGCTAAATTATGATTCTACCACAAAGCGCCTCTCCGAGGCTACTGAGCTCTTTGGGGTTTCCCCAGACTGAAGTCTGGGGTTTCAACACAATAACAGCTCTCCGAGCTGAAAAAGCTGATAAAATAAAGGGACATAAAACTGAACACCCTACATATATACTAAAAGGAGACTGAAAATTTAGTACAGAAACAGACTTTAACAATCCTCACCCTTGATTGAAAATAGGAAGTCCATAAAAAAGGACATAGTAAAAAATAAATGTTAAATATTCAAAAGCTACTAAATTCTTGGACCTTTTTTATTATTTATAAACAGAAGAGGCTTAAAACAATAGTTCGTTAAAAATTTTGACTTGAAAAAGCATGCTGTAAAACATATCAATTTCTTTGATTTTCAACAAA
>JAIECF010000252.1 GCA_029068655.1 Muribaculaceae bacterium
GTTAGAATGCCGGCCTGTCACGCCGGAGGTCGCGGGTTCAAGTCCCGTCCGCACCGCCGAGGAGAGAGGAAGAGCAGCATTGTTGACTTAGGTCACGTGCTGCTCTTTTTTTATGTCGATTTAGATGAAAATTGGATTTTGAATTTTTTTGAAAAAATATAAGGAAAAATTTGCGGGAATGGAAAATTTGTAGTAACTTTGCACTCGCAATCGGGAATAAAGCCCGAGAGTAACTCCCACAAAGAAATCCTGGTGCGGTAGTTCAGCTGGTTAGAATGCCGGCCTGTCACGCCGGAGGTCGCGGGTTCAAGTCCCGTCCGCACCGCCGAGGAGAGAGGAAGAGCAGCATTGTTGACTTAGGTCACGTGCTGCTCTTTTTTTTGTAATTGCCCCAGTGTATGCTTGACGTGGTTACTCGCGGGAATAGTCTGGATCGGTGAGGCGTAAGTGCGCGGGATATTTTGAAGTGAGGGTGGCTGTGACAAGATGGGAATTGTGTTGGGTGTAAAGAATTGGTTGTAAGCAAATTTGGTTAGATTATAATACGTATGTTAATAATAATGCGATAAATTTTAAAATGGCAGCCTACTAAGAGATAAGACAATGCAACGATTTATAAATCCTTTCATTTGTGAAATGAGTAAATTCGCATTGTTAAAGTTATCGACATGAAGGCTACCTATATTCAAAATAGAAACGGCTATATTTTCCTGGCGTTGTATATGGTGATTTTTCTTTTGGGAGTGAATAGTGCTTCAGCTCTCAACGACGTCACTGTAAGGCTGTACGACCAACGTGAAATAATGGCCGGTGATTATACCGCTCTTTGTCAAGACCATGAAGGTTTTTTGTGGATTGGTACGGATGCAGGGCTTAAACGCTTTGATGGAAACCGATGCGACATTTACCGAAATGACGAACTTGACGCAGGGTCGTTAAGCAACAACAAAATTGTAAGTCTTTTCTGTGATAGCCATGGCAGAATGTGGATAGGAACAGCCAATGGCCTAAATTTTTTTGACAGTGACCGCGACGCCTTCAGGCTTGTAAATCTTCCGGGAGTGTCGTTAAACGGATTTATTACCGATATAACGGAACTTCCCGCAGGAGATATCCTGTTTCTTGTAGCGGGAGTGGGTCTATACACGGTAGCGCCCTCCTGTTCAACAGGTTCGGATGATGTAGTGGAGGCAAAGAGATATAAAATCGGATTCGATGAAGAGAGCGGAATAAGCCAGATGGTAAATCTTGGTAAAGAAGGATTGGCCATATCAACCCGTTCGGGCGAGGTGGCGAGTATCAGCCACGGTCGTCAAGTCGAGATACTTGCCAGGGTTGACGGTAACGTGACTCAGATTTCTCCAGAAGATTCAAGTAATTTTATTGTGACCACTCAATATGAGGCGTTTAGACTTGATATGTCAAACAGAACTCTCGTTCCTCTTTCGATAGATGGCAATGAAACGATAAAGATTACTGATATTCATTCAAATGGAGATGTGACATATATCGCTACGGCGGGCAGCGGCATGTGGTCGGTGCGCCGGGGCTCGACTAAAATAAGCCGTGTGCATGGGCTTTATTCATCTACTTTCGACCTCTCGTCTTTAAAGGTAGGATGTGTTTTCACTGATAAGGGGGATAATCTGTGGTTCGGATGCGGCCATAAAGGTCTAGCGATGGCCCCTTCCGGCAATGGTTCGTTTACCTGTAAGGCGCTCAACGAAATTCTCAGGAACGAGAGCGGAGCCGAAATGATGTGTATGGCGGTGGTTGGAGTGAATATGGTGGTTGGTCTTAACAATGGGAGCGTGATGGTGCTTGAACCTTCCGGTTCAGTCAAAACCGTCAGGGTTTCGAATGGAGCTCCTGTGACTTCACTGGCTTCATATCGCGAGGGGCAGGTGCTTGTGGGAGTGGCAAGGGAAGGAATCTGGAGCCTCGATACGAAGTCGCTTGCTGTCTCTTCCATTGTGAAGCCATCAAGTCCATATCCCGGAGTTGTGATATCTGTAGGCAAAAAAGGAGAGATAGTCGCAGCTTTCGGTGAATTGGGAGTGTTGCGCTATGATCCTTCGACAAAGGAAGAAAAATGGTTTTATCCTGTAGGTGGCAGCAATCTGCTGTCATGCTTTTATTATGCCGGCATTAAGGCCGTCTCCGACGGCAAGATATGGATTGGAGGTTATAGCGGGCTCGCTTGCTATGATCCCGATGCCGACGGCCTTGTGCCTATGGATCAGACTCCTTTCCTCAAAGAAGTCATCAATGATATATGCGAGTCAGACGGAGGTGTCATGCTCGCCACAGACAGAGGCCTTGTAGAATATTCAGGTAACCGTGGGGAGATAAGAAAGATGACAATGCTCGACGGCCTGCCGGACAATGGAGTGTGTACATTGGAACGCGATGCGTCGGGTGGAATATGGATAGGAACCATGAATGGACTTGCCTATTACAGGGATTCTGAATCAGGCATACGCACATTCGGAGGCAATCAAGGTTTGAAAGGAACTGAATATAAGTTTTCAGGGAAACTGCCCTCAGGTAGGATCGTAATGGGAAACTATGACAGCCTTGTGCTGTTTGATCCGGATTCAGTAAGGCAGTCTACTTTTGGAGGAGCGGTTAAGGTCACAGGCCTTTTTCATAACGGCAAGCGTATAATATCCGGAGATGAGTCGGCTTCCTTCTGTGTTAAATCAGGTTCTCCGTCCAGTCCCGTGGCAGTTCTTCTTGATTATAAGGATAACGCCCTTGTGGTGAGGGTCTCCACGATGGATTTCCGTGATGTTTCAGACCTTCGCTACGAATGGCAGATAGATGGAGAGGAAGACAAGTGGCATTCCTCGTCGCTCGGCGAGAGCCTTATATATCTGCCTCCTCTTCAGCCGGGAAAACATCTTCTCCGCATCAGGGGATGTGAAAATGACGTGGTCTCCGATATTTCGGAGCTGAAGATCGATGTCAAGGCGCCGTGGTATCTTTCGAATATGGCATATGCAGGATATCTCATAGTATTGTGTATGATTGCGTCTCTTATATATAAGGTGTGGAAAAACAAGCGGGAGGAAGAGATGTATGAGGCCAAGATACGCTATTTCATGGATATTTCTCATGAATTGCGCTCACCGGTGACTCTCATGATAAGCCCGGTAGAGACCCTTCTCAAGCAGGATCATTCTCCTGAGACCACATCCCAGCTTCTCACGGTGAGGCGCAACGCCCAGAGGGTTCTGAATCTCGTAGACCAGCTGCTCGATCTCCGGAAGATCGAGAAAGGAAAGATGCGTCTGGTGTTCTCGCCGGTAGACATAAAGGCATTCGTGGAGGAACTTGTGGAGATGTTCCGGCCTATGGCAGAGGAAAAGGAACTTACGATGATTTTCACATGCGGCTTCGATCATCTTTGGGTAGAGGCGGACAGAGATAATCTCGATAAGATTCTCGTAAACCTCATATCGAATGCGATTAAATACACCCCAAAAGGAGGAGAGGTAAGAGTTGAGCTATTCCGAACGACAGACGATACCGGCTCTCCAAGATATGCGGTCACGGTGACTGATACAGGTATTGGTCTGGATAATAAGGTGATATCCCATCTCTTTGACAGATTCTACCGCAACCGCGAGCATCATCATGGTTCCGCCTCCGGATTTGGTATAGGACTTGATCTCTGCATGCGTCTCGTGCAGTTGCATAAAGGAGAACTCTCGGCCCGCAATCGGGAAGACGGAGTGAAAGGGAGCATATTCTCGTTATCTCTACCCCTGTTGCCGGCTGTTCCAACGGGCTCTGAGACCGACCGCGACGTTAAGCGTCCGCTGCTGCCTGATGTGGTTTCCGGAAGCGCGGACATCCAGCGGATGGGAAAATCCTCCTATCGGTTTCGTATAATGGTGGTCGATGACGATGAGGAGTTAAGGGAATACGTCCGCAACAGTCTCGGCCCATCGTATAAGGTGACTGCACTTTCAAGCGCGGAAGAGGCCCTGAAGGAACTTGCCGACAGGCATCCGGACCTGATTGTGACCGATATAAGGATGAACGGAATCGATGGCTTCGAGCTTCTGCGGAGAGTCAAGGGCAACATGTCTACCCAGCATATTCCAGTCATTCTGTTCAGTTCTGCAAACGATGCCGACGACCGGACGAAAGGCTGGAAAAGAGGTGCCGACGGATATCTCGCGAAGCCATTCAATATCGAAGAACTTGAAGGTATGATTTTTGGTCTGCTCGATACCCGAAGCAAGCTCAAGGGTAAATTCTCCGGTGGCCATGAGAGTGCCAATGCGATTGTCGCTCCAAAGGTGAAAGGTGTTGATGAAGATCTTATGGCCAAGGTCAATAGGTATATCAACGATAATATATCCGAGGCCGCTATGAATGTGGATGCCTTGAGTGAATATGTAGGACTCAGCCGGTCGCAGCTCCACCGCAGGATGAAAGAGATCGTGGGGGTGGCTCCGAGCGACTATATAAGAAACGTAAAGCTTCGCAAAGCCTGCGAAATGCTTGCCGGAGGAGATGTCGACATCGCGCAGGTAGCCTACTCTCTTGGCTTCAACGCGCAGTCTCATTTCTCCACTCTTTTCAAGCGATATACGGGTCATACACCAACTGAATATCGGGCTCTCGCCAAAGAAGGGAAACTTGGCGAAAGCGACGATGATATAAGATATGATAGCATATAACGCATTGATATCCATATATCAAGTGACGGATATTAATCATTATGAGAGAAAGCCGGGATGAATGTGCAACTAATAGAAAACCATTTGACCTATATTATAAAAGAGTCAGTGATGTATTTCGGTAATTTTGCGCTGTTAAGCCCCCGACATGTGAAAAGCCCGGCTTGCACATTTCAGAAACCATGAAAATTTTCCATTAATACCAATAACAAAAATTTTTAGCGATGAAAAATGAATACAGACTGCCTCATTACATTGCTTTGATGCTGATCTTCATCATGACTTCCGCACTGGCGGCCAGGGCCGACACAGTGAAAGGAACTGTCACCGACGACACCGGAGAGCCACTCATCGGTGTCACCGTAATGGTCGTAGGTATGCCCGGCGGTACGGTCACTGACCTCGATGGCAACTATAAGATCGATGTGCCTAATCCAAAGCGAAACGAACTGAAGTTCACCTACGTTGGAATGGAGACAATGACTGTAAAAGTCAGCTCGAGGGCAACCGTTAACGTTGTGATGAAAAGTGCAGACTCCGCACTTGAAGAACTCGTGGTCGTAGGCTACGGCCAGCAGAAAAAGGCCTCTGTAGTAGGCGCAATCACCCAGACTACAGGCAAGGTGCTCGAACGCTCCGGCGGTGTGTCGAGCGTAGGTGCGGCTTTGACCGGTAACCTTCCGGGTGTGATCACTATGGCATCATCCGGTATGCCCGGTGAAGAGGACCCGCAGATCATTATCCGCTCCGCCTCTACATGGAACGGCAGTGACCCTCTTATCCTTGTAGACGGCATCGAGCGTGAGATGTCGTCGGTAGATATCTCTTCTATAGAAAGTATCTCCGTCCTCAAGGACGCTTCCGCTACTGCGGTATATGGTGTGAAAGGTGCAAATGGCGTAATCCTCATCACTACCAAGCGCGGCAAGGAAGGAAACGCTGTAATTTCTGTGAAGGCCAACATGACGGCTAAGGTCGCATCCAAGCTCCCGGATAAGTTTGACGCATACGATACATTCTATCTGATGAACAACTCTATCGAACGCGAGGCCGCTCTCAACCAGATGGGCTGGGGCGACTACACTCCGGTAGGCATCATCGACAAATACCGCCATCCCGCCAATATGGAGGAATGGGACCGTTATCCCAACACCGACTGGGAGGACGCACTTTTCAAGAAGAGCGCCATCTCCTACAATGCCTCCGTTTCAGCTTCCGGCGGTACGAAGCTCGTGAAGTATTTCGCGGCTGCCGACTTCACCCATGAGGGTGACCTTTTCAAGCAGTATGATAACCACCGAGGTTATAAGACAGGTTTCGGTTACAACCGTATCAATGTCCGCTCCAACCTTGACTTCACCCTGACCAAGACCACTCAGCTGACAGTAAACCTCTTCGGATCGAACGCGACTCAGAAGACTCCCTGGGACTATAACGGCGACGGCAATTCCTACTGGGGCTCTGCCTACAAGTCAGCACCTGACGCTATGCGTCCGATATATTCAAACGGTATGTGGGGCTGGTATGCTCCTCGCGACGCCGACGTCCCCAACTCTGTAAGAATACTTGCAACCGGCGGCGACAAGACTACCACCACTACCCGAATGAACAGTGACCTCGCGCTCGTGCAGAATCTTGATTTCGTGACCAAAGGTCTCAGCTTCCGTGCGAAGTTAGCTCTCGACTATAAGTTCGTGGAGAAAAACCGTGGTATCAACGACCAGTATCACGAAGGGCAGCTGTATTGGGTGAACCCCACCACCGGCGACGCACACCCCAAGAATCCGGATCCTCTGACAGGTCTTGACGTCACTGTCAACCCTATCCTCTGGGGATATCAGGCAGGATCCGCCGATATTGGCGCGACTTTCAGAAAGATATACTATTCTTTCCAGTTTGACTACAATCGCTCTTTCGGACAGAACGAAATCTCAGCTCTCGGACTCTTCAGCCGAGAGAAGACTTACTGGAGCGGATGGGATTTCCCTACATATCGTGAAGACTGGGTGTTCCGTCTGACCTATAACTGGGCTTACCGCTATTTCGCAGAGTTCAACGGCGCATACAACGGATCTGAGAAGTATGGTCCGAAAAACCGTTTTGAATTCTTCCCCTCTATGTCGCTGGGCTGGATGCTCTCCAACGAGCCTTTCATGGAGTGGGCAAGAGCCAACAATGCCCTTACCACATTCAAGATCCGTGCTTCTATAGGTAAGGTCGGCGACGACAGCGGCGGTGGTCGCTTCCTCTATCAGACTCAGTACAGCTACGGCGGTAATGTACAGATGGGTACCATCAATCCGCAGAACTCTCCCTATACTTTCTATACAATCTCCCGTCTCGGTAATGAGAACATTTGCTGGGAGACCGTAGAGAAGCAGAATATCGGTGTCGATTACTCGTTCCTCGGCGGCATGTTCTCCGGATCTGTCGATTTCTTCCGCGACAAACGTACGGATATCGTCCTCAACGGCGGTCAGCGTAACTCTATTCCCTCCTATTTCGGTGCAGAGGCTCCTACAGCAAACCTCGGACGCATGGACAGCAAGGGCTACGAACTTGAACTCCGCTTCAACAAGCAGATCGGCAAGGATATGCGTGTATGGGCCAACCTCAGCATGACTCATGCCAGCAACGAAGTTAAATTCCGCGATGACCCGGCTCTGAAACCCGATTATCAGAAATATGCCGGACATGAGTGGGGACAGGTGACAAGCTACCTTGACCACGGCAACCTTTCCTCATGGGACGACGTGCTCGGAAGCACTGTGTGGAACACGGGCAACGACTTCAAACTCCCCGGTGACTACAACATCATCGACTTCAACGGCGACGGTGTGATCAATACCGAGGATAAAGCTCCTTACGGATATTCAACTACTCCGCAGAATACATACAATGCCTCGATCGGTTTCGAATGGAGAAACTGGAGCATCTTCGCTCAATTCTACGGTGTCTCCAACGTGATGCGCTACGTGAAGTACCCGACATTCCGATCTACCGCCCATGTCGCATATGACGAGGGTGAATACTGGACTCCGTGGAACGACGCAACACTCTCGCAACCTCGCTGGGGAACGACTATCGACGAGTGTGCCGATGGCCGACGCTATCTCTATGACGGCTCCTACATGCGACTGAAAAACGTCGAGATCTCTTATGAGTTCCAGGGCAGATGGATGGCTAAGGCCGGCCTCAAATCGCTCCGTCTCTATGTCAACGGCAACAACCTCTTTATGTGGACCAAGATGCCCGACGACTGCGAGCGAGGCAGTTCCGGCGATGGTGTCTATCCTTCGTTTAAGCGTTTCAACGTCGGTATCGACCTGACTCTTTAATACAGCGAATCAAGATCATTTTCTAACGATTCATGAAATTCCAAAATATGAAAATTTCCAAATTTATATTAATGATGGCTCTGGCTGCCTCGACCGCCGGTGTGACTTCCTGCACCGACTATCTCGACAAGGCGCCTGAAAGCGATATCGACGAGTCGGTTCCATATCAGAACTTCCGAAATTTCCAGGGATTCGTGGAGGAGATGTATGATTGTATGCCCGTGGTTTCGAACAACGAGTACCATACTACCTTCAACTATGGGGAGGAAGACTACTGGGAACCGCAGGAGACGCGCCTCTTCGCCCGCAGCCTCGACTATGGTGACTACTGGGGATTCACCACCTGCTATTATTCATATCCCAATACCTATTGGAACGATCCGAACAACCGTCGTCGCTACAGAGCAAATATCTGGGCTAACGCGTGGTATGCAATCAGAAAGTGCAATATCGGTATCTCCAAGCTCGACCAGCTTGTTGACGCATCTCAGGAGGAACGCAACCTTATCGAAGGTCAGCTTTATTTCTTCCGTGCATTCTATCATTATATGGTCATGGAATGGTGGGGAGGTCTCCCATATATCGATTATGCCATAGGTCCTGACGAGACTATCGATCTTCCAAGGGAGACATGGCAGGTTTGTGCCGACAAGTGCGCCGCAGACTTCCAGAAGGCAGCCGACCTTCTCCCTGTTGACTGGGATACCACTGCAGCAGGCAAGGTGACTCTCGGCAATAACAACATGCGTGCAAACAAGATCATGGCCCTCGCCTACAAGGGTAAGGTTCTTCTTTGGGCTGGCAGTCCTCTGATGAACTGGGATTCCCACGAGCGCAACAACGCATATGCCGTCTATGACGAGGCTTATTGCAAGCAGGCTGCCGACGCACTCGGACAGGCACTGAAAATAACCGAGGAGACCGGAAGATACAAGCTTCTACCGATCGACCAGTTTAATGACATCACGCTCGTATTCAACTCCAAGGCGCTTCCCGGCGGTACGGAGACTATCCTGCAGGAGAACATGCGCGACTACGGCGGCCGCTGGAGCTGGAACATGAATACGGACTTCCGTCCGCAGACACATATCGCCGCAGGCATCAAGTGCTGGCCTACCGCCAACTATTCCAATTATTTCGGTATGGCAAACGGCTATCCAATCGAGGATTCGGCTGTCAAGGACAAGGAATCGGGCTACGATCCGGAATATCCCTGGAGCAACCGCGACCCACGTTTCTATAAAACGTACGTGTTCGACGGAGAATTCTGCGGAACAGGCGGTCAGGGTCTTGAAGCTACGCTTTACACAGGTGGCGCCGACCGCGAGGGGGCAAATCCTCAGAAGGGTTGCTACACCGGCCTGATGAACGCGAAGCTTTGCCTTAAGTCCTGCCACAATGGCAACGTGCGCGACCAGTGGGCATGCATCATCTCTCTTATGAGACTTGCCGACGTATATCTTCTCTATTCAGAAGCTACAGCGGTAGGCTACGGCGTGAAGCAGGCAGCTCCCGGCTACGGCAAGACTGCTGAAGATGCCATCAATGTAGTGAGAGACCGTGCCGGAGTGGCACACGTGCTTTCGAAGTTCACAGATACTAAAGACAACTTCCTGAGCGAGATCCGTCGCGAACGCGCCGTAGAGCTCGCATTCGAGGGAATGCGTTTCCACGACCTCCGCCGCTGGATGCTCATCACCCAGCGTCCTTACACGCTGAAGACCGGCTTCCAGTTTGACCGTGGTCCCGGCTTCACTCAGGGATCAACCGAGAATCAGGTGCTCAACCTTCGTGAAGAGGTATTGCGCGAGCGTAATTTCACAAGCCGTCACTACTGGTTGCCGCTTCCTAACAAGAACGATACATATCTCTACGAGGGATTTGAGCAGAACCCGGGATGGTAAAATTTTCGTCTCACACTTTTACAAGAAACAACAATGAACACAAAACTTCATATAGGTTTTACGGCTCTCGCGCTGACGCTCTGTGGTACTCCCGCATGGGCGCAGGCTGAAGAGCAGGACAGCCTGGTAAATATTGCTTTCGGTAAGATCGACAAGAGAGACGTGATTTCTGCCGCCTCGTTTGTCAATATCAACGATCTAAGCAAAAAGACCGCCAACAACGCCCCGCTTGCCGATGTGGCGTCGCTGGTAGGCGGCTACAACGGCAGCATCTGGGGACAGGGACCTCTGATCCTCGTAGACGGTGTGCCGCGTGACGCATCGCTCGTAAAGGCTTCAGAGGTTGAGAGCGTGTCTATTCTCAAAGACGCTACCGCTGTGGCCCTCTACGGCAGCAAAGGAGCCAAGGGTGTGGTCCTTATCACCACCAAGAGAGGCAAGGAGGCACCGATGAAGATCGATGTGCGCGCAAATGTTGGCGCTATGCTCCCCAAATCTTATCCGAAGTATCTTGATGCCGCTACCTACATGAGCCTTTACAATGAGGCTTGTGTCAACGACGGACGTACTCCCCTTTACGACCAGTCTACCATCTACAATACCGCGATGGGCACGAATCCCTACCGTTACCCGGACATCGATTTCTATTCATCCGACTATCTGCGCAGCTTCGTGACAACCACTGATATCACCGGTGAGGTATATGGCGGAACCGAGAGAACTAAGTATTATCTGAACCTCGGTGTAGACTATACCAACAACCTGATCAAATACGGGGAGCACAGCAAGTCGAACTCATTCAACTTCAATGTGCGCGGCAACGTAGACATGACGATAGCCCGGTGGCTGACCGCTACCACGAACGCTGCCATCATCGTCAATGACAATACAAGCGGACGCGGTGACTTCTGGGGTGGCGCTTCAAGCCTCCGTCCCAACTGGTTCTCGCCATGGCTGCCCGTCAGTATGATGGATCCCAACAATGCGACGATCCAGGACTACATCAACACCAGCACCCATCTCATCGACGGTCAGTATCTTCTTGGAGGTACGACTTCCGACCAGACTAATGCCTTCTCTGAGGCGCTGGCTGCCGGATATACCCGTCAGAAATACCGCAAGTTTCTTTTCGACCTTACTTTGAATGCGGATCTCTCCGGTCTTACTAAAGGCCTTTCATTCAAAGGAGCCTTCAGCGTCGACTACAATGCTCACTATTCAGAGGCATATGCACTCGGATACGCCGTATATCAGCCTACATGGGGAAATATCAACGGACAGGACATGATCATCGGTCTGAATAAGATCAACGAGGACAAGTCTTCTACCACCGAGTATGTAGGGCAGTCGACCTACCACCAGACTATGATGGGAACCCTTCAGTTTGATTATGCCCGCTCCTTCGCCGACTACCATAATGTCAACGCAACATTGGTAGGCTGGGGTTATCAGCAGAATTTCTCCTCCGACGAAAACCATAATATCGAAGGTGGTGACGGAGACGGCTACCATCGTCCGAGCAATGTCAATGCCGGCCTGAGGGTGGATTACAACTACAAGCATCGCTATTATGTAGATCTCACCGGTACGGTAGTCCACTCTTCCAAGCTTCCGGAGGGTAAACGCAACGCATTCTCGCCGGCGGTATCTGTGGCATGGAATCTCGCCAACGAGAATTTTATGGAGGGTTCACGCAACTGGCTCGACAACCTCAAGATCATGGGTTCATATGCCAACCTCCATCAGGATATAGATATCAGCAACTGGTATCTGTATAAGGCAGACTATCAGTTTAATCCCGGCAGTGGATGGTACACATGGTATGACGGTGCATCCGGACATGGAGGTGCCACTTCCACTTCCAAGCGCGGCGCCAACGACGAGCTGACTTTCATCACGCGCAAGGAATTCCGTGTAGGTCTTGACGCCTCGCTTCTCAACGGAATGATCAATGTGAACGCCAACTGGTTCAACCAGACCACAAACGGTCTGCTTACACAGGGTGCGAGCACTCTCTATCCTTCGTTCTACAATTCAGGTACCGGTAACTTCCTGCCTTATATAAACTATAATAAGGATGAGCGTACAGGTGTGGATTACACTGTCAATATCAACAAAGGTTTCGGCGACTGGGATTTCACGCTTGGATTGGTAGGAATGGTCTATAATTCGAAGGCCAAGCTCCGCGACGAGGTATGGGAGGAAGATTATCTTTACCGTCAGGGTCATTCCCTCGAAACCAGCTGGGGATATGTATGTGAAGGTTATTTCCAGTCTGAGGCTGAGATTGCTTCTGCTCCTAAACAGTCTTTCGGCGGCACGGTTCGTCCGGGCGACCTAAAGTACAAAGATATCAATGGCGACAATGTAATTGACTCTAAAGACCAGATCGATCTCAAGACCAACAATCCTTACTACTACGGAGTTAACTTTACAGCCAAATATAAGGGTTTCACCCTCTATCTTTCCGGTACTGGTACGACCGGCGGTAAGTTCTTCAAGAACAATTCCTACTACTGGCTGCGCGGTACAAGCAAATTTTCTGAGGTCGCTCTCGGACGCTGGACTTCAGAGACAGCTGAGACAGCCACGTTCCCACGCCTGACAACAGAGAACGGCGACAACAACTATCAGAACTCCACCTACTGGATGGCCGACTGGAAGTATTTCAGTCTCAACAACCTGCAGTTGACCTACGACATCAAGTCCCTCGGTAAGTGCTTCATCAAGGGCATAAGCGTATACGCCGGAGCCTACAACCTGTTCACTATCTCTAAAGAACGTGAATACATGGAAAGAAGCCTCTCCGGACCTCAGTACCGTACCATCTACATAGGTTGCAAACTTAACATGTAATTATCTGAAGTAGTATGAAAAAACTATTATATGCATTTTTGGCTGTAGCGTCGATCGGACTCGTAAGCTGCGACGATATGTTTGATCCGGCCAAGCAAAACTTCAAGGATCTTGGCCAGATGGAGACCGAGCCGGACTTCGCGATGGGATTCCTGACAAGGGCCTACAGTTCGCTCTCAGGCTATTACACAAATACAGAGTATGCCACTGATAATGCCGTTGTGAACGACAACGGTGACGCATTCCGTAATATGGCTACCGGCGGCTGGACAGCATCTTCATGGACCGGCATCAACGAGTGGAGTGGCGCCTATACAGGCATACAGTATATCAACCAGTTCCTTTCCAAGATAGATGATGTGGAATGGAGCGCTGATCCGGAACGCTCTAAGATGGTGGCGTTGCGTCTTCAAGGGGAGGCCTATTGTCTACGTGGAATTCTTCACTATCAGCTTCTCAAGGCACACTCAGGATATAACGTGGCCGGCGAGTTGCTTGGCGTACCTTATCTTGAAAGCTATCTCGGTGCCAATGATGATATCAATGCGGCGATGACCCGCCCTTCTTTCAAGGAATGTGTAGAGAAAATCAAGGGTGATCTGAATAAAGCTATCGAGATTTTACCGCTTGATTATGAGGATGTCGCTGAGGTTCCAGCCAAGTATCAGCAATATACAAAGGACATAGCCATCTACAATCGAGCTATGGGTGAAAGTTTCCGTCTGCTCGCAAGCGGACGTATAGCGCAGGCTTATCTTTCGCGTCTCACGCTGCTTGCCGCGAGTGACGGATTCGGAAACACCGCTTCTTGGGGTGACGCGGCCAAGGCTGCAGCTGACCTGCTTAAGGAAAATAACGGCGTGGACGGAGTGAAGGTAGGTTCTTATGAATATTATACCGGAACTTATGCCGACAAACTCAAGGAGGGCGTGAATCCGGGTGAAATTATCTGGCGTGAGAACGTAGCTGACAACAATGGTACGGAGAAAGACAATCTTCCTCCCTCGCTCAACGGCAACGGACGCATGAACCCTTCACAGAATCTTGTGGACGCCTTCCCGATGGCGAGCGGCTACCCGATCTCAGTTGACGCTGATTATAACGCGGCAGATCCTTATGCCAACCGCGACCCTCGCTTCTACGCTTATATCATCTACAACGGTAGCACGAAGATAGGTGTGAACAATGCTACTGTCTCCACGGTAGCCGGTTCCGGCGACGGCATAGGTGGTGTGGAGCAGCGTGCGTCACGCACAGGCTACTACATGAAGAAGCGTCTCCGCATGGATGTGAACTGTACTCCGGGTTCCGAGACTAATAAGGCTCACTATACTCCCCGCATACGCTACACTGAGATCTACCTCAACTACGCTGAGGCGGCCAACGAGGCATATGGCCCCAAGGCTGACGGCGGCAATGGATTCTCCGCCTACGACGTGATCAAGGCTATCCGTCAGCGTGCCGGCTTAGGCAATGCCGACGGCGACGGATATCTTGAGGAGTGCGCCGCTTCCAAGGAGAAGATGCGCGAGCTCATCCGCAACGAGCGTCGCATCGAGCTTTGCTTCGAGAACTCACGCTTCTGGGACCTCCGCCGCTGGAAACTTAACCTTAACGAGACCGTGAAGGGTATAGACTGGCAGGAAGACGGCACATATAAGATCATTGATGTCGAGACCCGAGACTATATGGATTATATGAACTATCCTCCCATCCCGCAGTCTGAAATCCTTAAATTCAGCAATCTCCAGCAGAACTACGGCTGGCATTAATACTGCAATAATCTGATCAATCTTATGAAACGTAAATTTATAATTCCGGCATCTTTAGCTGCCATGGCGCTTTTCACTGCCTGCCATAACGGAGATCAGGAATTCTCCGATTTCGACTACCAGACAGTGTATTTCGCCAATCAGTATGGAATGCGTACTATAGAGCTTGGTACCGATGAGTTTGTCGACCTTACCGCCGACAACAACCACGAGGTTAATATAGTAGCCACCTGGGGCGGCGGCTATACTAACAGAAAGAATGTCGTCATTGATTACGTAGTGGATCCATCAATCGTAGAAGAATTCTATTTCAAGGATTCCGACCAGCTCGTGGAGGTGATGCCTTCCGACTACTATACGATAGAGGAGAACAAGATCCGCATCCCTTCCGGTCAGACGATGGGGGGAGTGAAGGTGCGTCTCACCGACAAGTTCTTTGCTGACAGAAAGTCTGTCGGAAACTGCTATGTCATTCCCGTACGCATGACAGATGTGGCTGGAGCCGATAGAATTCTCACGGGCACAGCTACAGAGGAGAATCCGGTGCTCACTAATGACGCCCACTGGTCGGAACAGCCCAAGAATTTCATGCTCTATGGCGTGAAGTTCGTCAATCCATGGCATGGTCAGTATCTCCGCAGAGGTGTGGACAACGCCACTATCGATGGCCAGACTTCCAAGCTCGTTCGCCACAGCGAGTATGTTGAGAACGATGAAGTGGTCGATCTCTCCACTACCGCGTTTAAGGAAGATGTGCTGCCTGTAAAGGTAAAGGATGCCCAGGGAGGTGACCACACAGTTGATGTAGTGCTTACCTTCAGCGATGACAACTCATGCACACTCTCTTCAGGAAGCGAAGGAGCGGTGGTATCGGGTACAGGTAAGTTTGTGGCGAAGGGTGAGAAACAGAGTCTTGGAGGAAAGGATCGAGATGCAGTGTATCTTGAGTACACAATGGAGCTTCCCGAGATGAACATGAAGTTCGAGTCGCGCGATACACTCGTAATCCGCACCCGAAATGTCTATGGTGCGCAGGCTTTCAGCATAGAAAGGAAATAACCCTCAACATTAGTGAAATATGAAGAAGATATTTATTTACGCTCTGCCCGCCCTCGCCATGGGAGTAGCATCCTGTGCCGATGGCTATGAGGGTGATTTCAAGATGGACAAGCCAGAGAGCGTGGAGCATGCCGAGTATCTCGCATCCCTCGGAACCCTCAACAGCGTGATCGACCGCGCCGCGAATCCCAACTTCAAGCTCGGTCTCGCAGTTTCATCGGCCGACTATGCTTCGCAGGGTCTGACATACAGCGTAGCTGTCACTAATTTCGATTTTGTGACCGATTACAACACGCTGGCCTACTCGACAATTCTCAACGAGGACGGAGATTTCGTTCTTGTCCCCGTGACAGACATGTTCCTGCAGGATGGACCGAAGGTAGCTGGCGGAGCGATGCTGGCCTACAATGCTCTTCCTACAGCTCATCTTGAAGAAGTTATCTCCCCGACCTTCATCAAGGGAGACCTCGCTGTGGGAACCTTCGCATTTGAGGATTTTGACGATGATGAGCTTGGGAAGGAATATACTATGAGCAACGGCAGCGTGGCTGTGGTCTCTGAGAATCCTACTGGTGCCGAAGGACACGTACTTAAGATCGGCTCGGAGGAAAGCAAGGCAAGAAACAGCTATCCGGTGCTTACCATACCCCTTCCCAACAATATGACTGTAGGTAATGTGACTTCAGTTGTCTTTGACCTTTATTGCCCTGATGACAAGTCGCAGAAGAGAAATTTCGTAGCTATTGTAAACGATGTTCGTTGCAATTATACAGGAGATACTCCTGACAAACGAGGTTGCCCTTTGCAGACATGGATGAACAAGATGGTTCTTGACCTTACCCAGGTAGAGCTTACCGACGATATCAAGAGCGCCACCGAGATGACTCTTGCATTCGGCCCTAATGTGAATAGCTCATACTATTTCTTAGACAATATTCAGATCGGGTGGACTACAGGCGTTCCCGACAAATATGTTGATAAGAATGAAGCGGAGAAGGCTGAAGCTCTCTCAGACAATTTCGGCAGCTGGGCTGACGTCGTGATGGCTTCCTGCGCTCCCTCCATGACTGATTATGTAGTGCTCGCAAATCCTATGAGCGACAACGCTCCCTATGCGCTTCGCTCTGCTGCATCTGAGACAGTACTGGATGAGGAAGGCAATATTGTCAACGACCTGTCGGGTATGTTCTTCTTCAACGACTATATGGGCGATAATTACGTAAAGACAGTTACCGATTGTCTGTTGAAATCCTATAAGGCTTCCGAAGGCGCCGGCAATCCTAACTTCTTTGTAAGTGAATCAGGACTTCTCGGCAATTCAGCTAAGACGCAGAGCCTCATCAATCAGGTGGCTTCGTGGTCTAATGCAGGAGCGAAGATCGACGGAATTGCTGTAGTGCTTAATAATCTTGATCCTGCAGCAGTTACTCGTCAGGAGATAACCGATCTGTTTACATCGCTTGCCGGTAGTGGAAAGCTTGTTCGTCTTGATAATCTGTCAGTTGCCAGCGCAGACGCTGACTTCTACGGATTTGTAGTGTCGGAATATTTCAGACTCATCAAGGCTGAGAACCGTGCTGGAATCATCTTCTCCTGTATGGGCGATCTTTGGAAGAACAATGCACGTACAGACGCATATGAGGCAATCCTCAATGCCCTGTCTGCTAAATAGAAAAAATTATCAGGTCCGAGATCTGATGATTATGACAAAACCCCAGGCTTTAAGCCTGGGGTACCCTCAAGAAATACTCAGTAGCCTCGGAGAGGTGCTTTGTGATAAATAATTTAACAAACCCTAAACAAATAATTTTATTAACCCAAAAAACTTCATGTTATGAAGAAATTTACACTTCTTAGTGCAGCCCTCGTGGTTGCTATGGGCGCCAATGCCCAGCTTATGATCGACTGGAACGAAGAGGGCCAGTATGTCTTCCATGCAGAGGACTTCATCGCAGAGGGAAGCATCTCCTGGAGTGAGGATGAGGCCGCCTTCGTATGTGACGGAACAGGTGAAGGTAAGATCATGCTCAACCTTGACGGCAAGACAATAGATTTTTCCGAAGTTGCCAATATCGATGTTAAGGGCAGCTGGGAATCAGGCGATGCTACCGGTGAATTTGGTCCCGGTGCCTGGGGTCCCGAAGACCCCCTCGCTTCCCTGTATATAAACGACGCAGTAAACGGGATGGTGAATGAATGGATGGGTAGCCGCTACGCCATCAACTATGCCGGCCTTGCCGACAAGGGAGACCACAACGGTGAGCCGTACTATTCATTCTCAACCAAGATCGACGCTTTCTATTTCAAGGCTCGTACTACTCAGGAGGGTGAGGGCGAAGAGGCTGTAATCACAGGTTCTGTACCCGGTCTTATTTTCCTTGATGAGGTGGTTCTGACTAAGCTCAAAGTTCAAGATCCTCAGGCTATTGCTCCCCTGTTCCATGTATGGGATGGCTTCGACGAGAATGCACAGATTGCAGCAGATCCTTCTACAATGGGCTTCGAAGATAATATTGGTAAGAACGTAATCGGTGGTGGTGCTGTTGTGCTTGGCAACGGCAGTGTGTCAGGTGAGCTTTATGCTGATCTTACTGGCTATGCCGGCATTTATGCTAAGGGAACTCCTGGACTTGGCCTTCGCCTGCTCTTCAACCGTCCTACTCCTACTGAAGGAATCACGGAATGCAATCCTGTATTCGACGAGAACGGTGAATTTGAATTCTACTTCACAGAATTGACTAATAAGGAAATAGAGCTCTTTGGACAGGCTTATCCTTTTGTTCATCTTAATACAGTTAAATTGCCATGGGGTGACTATGAAGCTCCTGTCAAGATTCAGAAGTTCAACTTCATCGAAAAGGGTGGTGATGCTGTTGAGACTATCAATGGTGTAAAGGCAGCTGACGCAATCTATAACGTGTTCGGCCAGAAGGTTGACGAAAACTATCGTGGTATCGTCATCAAGAACGGTAAGAAGTTCATAAACAAGTAATTTATGAATCCATAATATAAGGGAGAGGGCTGAATCCCGATTCAGGGATTCCCTCTCCCTTTTTCTCATTATTTTATCTCCTTTCCAATTCATTTTAATCTTTAATCTTTAATAATTTATCTTTAATTAAGATGAAGTTACGGTTAATAATTATCTTTGCTCTGCTTTCAATGGCACTTTCATCGTTGAAAGCTTTTTCCGCCGAGATGCGGCGTCCGCTCTCTCCCCGGCAACCCATGTACATCTTCCATATAGATGTATGGAACAATGCCGACCCTCAGAAAGTAATAGACCTTGTGCCTGAAGACATGCTTCCTTACACGGTCTTCAATATATCCCTATCAGCTTCCCCCAGTGTTACAAAAGACGGTTTCCGTACAGCTCAATCGTGGCTCCGAACTTGCGCAGAAAACCGTGTGTGGGCTTTGATACAGCCCGCCAGCGGCGGCCATTCATGGTTTTCCGACTATGATACGGAAGTCTACCGTTATTTTTTTGAAAATTATCCAAATCTACTTGGATTTAACTATTGCGAACAGTTCTGGGGTGTTGACGATGCCGACGGGTTACATCCTTTCGGAAACAAAAGTCCTACGATAACTGACCGTATGAATCATTTTGTAAACCTTCTTGACCTTGCGGATGAGTTCGGCGGATATTTGGTGATCAGCAACTGTCTTGTGATTCCGGAATGGGATTCAACTTCTCCGCTCACTATGTTCAAGCGTTACCCGGCTTTCGCCGAGGCTGCTAAGAAACATAAAGAGCATCTGATCTATTGCGAGAAATATACCACTTCCGGCAACTTCTACGATATGGAGAGTATGTGTCTCGGAGTGTTCCTATCAGATTATTGCGACAACTGGGGCATGCGATTTGACCAGTGCGGATATGTGGATCATGTCCATGACAATATGCCTAACGAGCAGAAGATGCCCCCGGCAATCGGAGGCATGACGATTCTCGAACATATGATGATGACAGGCCAGACCGTACAGGACGGACCGGAGCTCATCTGGAACCAATGCGTGCGTGCCCTCAGCGATGCCAAGACCGATGACGGATACAATACCCGTCGTTTTGAGTTCTATCCTCAGTTTCCTAACGTCTACATGGATGTCTGGCGTAAGTTCACCACCGATGGAGTAATACGAATCATGAATCGTCAGGAAGTGATTGACAGCACAAAAATTGCTGTATATAATGATATTGATCAGAAGCAAACAACTAACAACTGGGAGGGACGTCGCTCACAAAGATATCTCTTCACCGGCCTTTATGCTCTTGACAACGGGACTTACGGCAATGATACTGTTTATTTGAAAAAGACCGGCAGATACACTACCATACCGACGATATTTGTCGATAATGGTGTGGAACTTGGATTCAAGCGCGTTGTAAAGCAGAGCCGCTACTATAATGAATGGACAACAAATGAGGCAAAGATAGATGAATTCAATGCCCTTTTCGCTCCCCAGACCGACGACGATCCCGAGACAAGCCTATACGTACGCAGTATTGACAACAACTGGCTCGTCTACAACAACAGTCAGTATGAGAAGCAGCGCAAGGTAGAGACTTCGACAATCGCTCTGCGCTATAACTCATGTGATGCCGTCACCCTGACCATGCCGATGTATTCCTTTGGTCTCTTGACTGAAAAGGAAGATGGACTCGACATATATCTGAACAACTACACGCACTTCAAGGGTCAGACCAATGACACCATCATCATTAAGGGATGCGTTTCTCAACCGACATATGAAGTAATTGAACGTGGAGATCACAATGCCTCAGACGTAACTTCATCTTTTTCTGATGGTCAGCTTACCCTGATTGTAGCTCATAATGGCCCGCTCGACATCAATGTGAAATGTCAAGGACAGAACAGCGACCGTATGCAGGTACCCGAGTGGGAACGTACATATGGTTGCGAGGTACCGCCGGTATACCAGGGAACCCGCCAGTGGGAATGGGAAAATGCCGACTACGCGAGCATCGATAAGGCATGGAATGGAGCAGGACGCTCCGACATCCCGGGCTTTACCGCGTTGGGATATGTGTCTTATGGAACGTCCAATGGTGCTAAGCTACGCGACTATATCCGTATTGACGAGGCCGGCAGATATAAGATGGCGATCCGGTATCTCGCTCCTGAAGAAGAAGTAGACCGCGTGAATATCACAGTCAACGGCAAGGTAGTGGCCCGTAATGTGAAATTCCCGAAGACAGACGAGAGCAATACGTGGGCTGAGACTTCCGTAGAGTTTGACCTTCCAGAAGGAGTAAATGAACTTGTATTCTCTTCAACAAAAAAACAGACAGCCAATCTCTATCTCGACAACTTCACCCTGACTCCCCTCAATCCTGACGCTGTAGAGAGCATCCATGACAGCAACGCGACCAACGCATGCTACGACATTTTCGGACGCCGCGTAAATCCCGAGACTCTGCAGAAAGGGCAGATCTATATATTCAGCGGCAAGAAACACGTAGCCAAATAATTGAAGAATATGAAGAAATTAATCACTCTTGCTCTCGTGATGATGGCTATCTTTTCGGTGTCTGCCGGTGCCGTCTGGAAGAAAGTCAATGTCAACGGAGCGGATCGCGATATAAAGGTGTATCTGCCCGAAAGCATGCGGGGCGGTGACGCTCTCGTGATCGCCTGCCACGGCATGAATCAGAGCGCCGACTGGCACGACAGCAATTCGAAGTGGGCCGCCGTAGCCGATACCGCCGGGTTCGCTCTCGTCTTTCCCGAAGGAATAAATCATGGATGGGATATCGGCGGAAGCAGGGACGTGGATTTCGTCTGCGCCATCATCGACAAGATGGAGAAGGAGCACGGTATCAACCCGAGCCGCGTATATCTGACCGGTTTCTCGATGGGTGGTATGTTCACATACCACTGTGCCAACCGAATACCCGATAAAATCGCGGCTTTCGTGCCGGTGAGCGGATATCCGATGGGTGATAAAGGAGCCTATAGCGAGCGTCCGGTACCTATCATGCACGTCCACGGCACAGGCGATGACGTCTGCGTATTCAGTGGCGTCCAGCCTACACTTGACAACTGGATCAAGCGCAACGAATGTAATGCTGTAGAGAATCTGATAGATCCATATCCGGAAGGAAACCGCAATAAAGGCGCTAAGATGCACATCTGGGGTGACGGTCTTGATGGAGTTGAGGTGCGTCTTCTCGAGTTCGCAGGTAAAGGACACTGGCAGTCCGAGGACCCTGGATATTGCCTTACAAGCATCGAGGCGTGGAATTTTATGAAGCGCTGGAGCCTGGGCCCGGACGCACCTAAAGTGAATGCGCTCGAACCGGAGAACGGTTCTTTCGATCTTCCGCTCGACGGCATGGAGATATCCCTGACTTTCGACATGAATGTAGACGGATCGGAAGCGGAGGCTCAGTTAGTGAAAGAGGGCAAGCCTGTGTCGCTCGACGTGAAGAGCGAGGGGAGTGTGCTGACACTCTCCGTACCTGAACTGGAACGCGGTGAATACGCTCTCTCGTTGCGCAACGTGAAAGGGGAAAATGGCGGAGTCTTGAAAGTTTTCAAGGCTACATACACTTTCGGAGTGGAGGATGTAGGCGACGTGCCTCCCTACAATGAAGTGTTCAATCCAGACCTTCGTGCGGAGGAGAACAAGGTAGGAGAGGGCATACCCACAGGATGGTACCGCATCAACACACGTGGCAACGGCGAGAAAGACGAGAAGATATCAGGAAGCGCGAACACTGGAGGCGCCCGCATGAAATATTTCATGCAGGGTGGCGACTTTGACGAGGGTTTCTATCTGAGCGCCCGCGACTACGACCGTTGTGAGATCACCTACGGCAAGTATGTCCCTGAACATGGACTGCACTTCGACAAGGGTCGCTATGTGGCGACATTAAATTCCGTATACTGGAACAAAGGATCGCTCGACGGCAACGTAAAGTTTGACTTCACGGTGAAGTCACTTGACGGAACGGTGGTAGCAACTTTCCCCTCGCTCCCATCTACGGGAAACATGGACGAACAGCAAGGGCGCATCAGTGGATCCACATACCACTCGCTTGAATTCGATATTCCTGCAGACGGTGACTATACGGTGACCTACAGCATGACTTCCGGCTGGACAGCAGTAATCGTCGGAAACCTGAAGATCGCGACCGCCATGTCGACTGCAGAGAGATACAAGGGCACTTTCTTACGCACCCTCGCGGAAGCTAAGTCACTCTACGGGTCTATAGCCGGGGAAGACCTTGATAATCCTGACGCGGTGGGCTTGAAGGAATCCATTGACAGATACAATGGTCTCGTCTCTACGGCTCCATCGGTATATGAAGCGGCTACCGCCGAACTTAAGGAAGCTATGGAGAAGGCAGGATCACTTGCCGGAGTTTCTTCCATCGGAGCAGGAGACAGTGATATCGTCGCGATAGAGTATTATGATCTGTTCGGACGAAGGGCCAACCATCGTTCAGCGGGGGTTCTCGTGAAGAGAACCATCTACCGCGACGGCTCCGTCAGGTCGGAAAAAGTATTATAAGATTTATCTGAATATCGATTCCGCGGGTTCAGGCATTTATAGCCGGAAGCCGCGGAATCTCTATACAATTATCTACTGTCTCTGCTGTCGATCTCGTAATGTTCGTCCATATACTTTCCGAAGTTTTCATTAAGGAACTCCTTGATGTCGATCCTAAATGTCACCGATGACTGCGCGGCCACTACTCCGGCTCCCGTAGATACGTTACTGTAGCCCCAGATCGGTTCGGCGAATCCCATATCGCTGAAATCTCCAAGGATTCCGTCGTAGTTCTGCCAGTAATACATAGCCCAATCGAAATAGCTTTTGGAGATGCTGAAGAGCGTTATGAAATAGCCGCAATCCATTAAATCGGTGCCGGGCTTCCAGTTTTCTGTCAGATATTCGCATTCATCAAACTGGAAATGAATTGTCCTGCATCCGCCTACAAAACTGTGGTCGGAGAAGAACGCTGCGCTTGGGAAATATCCTAATATTTCCTCGAACTCACTCACGGATTCATTAAAAATCGGGTCAGGAGTCCTTAAATATCCATCATCGAATCGCTGAGAGGTAGGAGAGTCCGTATCCTCATACCGGCCATCGTCAGATTCATAATAACCGGAATCTACTGAATCGAAATAACTGAAAGAGTCGTAGCCAAGCCGATAGTACAGATTTCCTTCGGGACTCCCTTGCATATCCAAAGTGGCATCGATGTCAAATTTGATAGATCCTTTCAGACCCCATGGGGGAGTAACCGACGCTTTCCTGTTCTTGACCGCGAAAGTATAACCGATATCTTCAGTTGTAGGCGCATAAGGCACATCGACTTCCGCCTCGGCGCGGCCGTAGACCGGGCTTTCAGCTTCGATCCGTATGTGGTCTCCCTCTTTGGGGAGATAATCTGCGTCAACACGATCACCGTTAGCGTAGATCTTAATCTCGGCATCCTTTACCTCATGGTATTTGGTGGAATACTCGTCGGTGTATATCCAAGTGTGGGTGACATTAACCTCTATGGGCTTCCCGGACGTGATCAGGGAGTTGAGGCACAGCACGGGTTTTGTCTTGATTTTCGGGTCGAAATCTGTGAAGCACCCTGTCAAAAGAAAGGGGAGGAGGAATAAACATATTTTTCTTAGAATTGCCATGTGTATGAAATTGAAGGTATTATCGGAAGGAGTCTAAGTTTTTGAAAGACAGGTTTCGAACCTGATGAGACCTCCCAAATGCCATTGCCTAAATCCGTAAATGTCGTCTTCGAGGTATAACCGGTAGTGATCGCTATGGTGTTCATGTTGCAGTAGGCGTTGTAAAGACTGAATGTCCAGTATCCGCGTCGGTTCCTGACTGTGCAGGCGAGATCGAGTCGATGATAGAAAGGAAGACGGTAGTTGTTGATTGGCGCCTTCAGGTTGCTTTCTCCTTCCCATATGATGACTCCATCCCAATATGTGGGCGCGGCTCCGGGGAGAACCGGGTTCTCGAATCGCTGCGGCAGAAATGTAAACCTATTGCCTGAGTGTCCCGTCCATAGCGCGCTTAGCGAAACCTTCCGGCTGACATCCCAGTTGAGGAAAAGTTTGACGGTATGCCTGTGGTCGAACCGGGCCGGAAAAGGGAGCCCTCCGTTTTTCTCAGCATACCGACGGTCTGCCCAGGCGAGCGAGTAGCTTATGTGGCCGGTCAGTTTTCCAGTCTTCTTCTCTAACATAAGGTCGACCCCTTTCGCACTCCCTCTTCCGGATGTGAGCCGTTCGCTCCAAGACCATGACGCGGGTTGCAGATAGTATTCATCGCGGTAGTCGATGAGGTTGTGCATCCATTTCCAATAGCCTTCAAGCGTCACAGCGTAGGCTCCGTCAAGAGTCTGCCAGTATCCTCCGATGCCGATCTTGTCAGCTGTCAAGGGCTTGAATCTGCCAGGTATAGGTATCCATCTGTCGCAGGGGAGAGAGAGATAAGTCTCTTCGATACGATGCACGTATTGCACGGTGCGGCTGTAGGCTCCCTTCAGCGATAAGTTTGGAATGGGAGAAAAACTTAAAGCGAGTCTCGGCGAGATTCCACATTTAGTTTTTCCCTCGATATTGAAAAGCGAAGCGTGCAGTCCGGTCTCGGCATGCCATGTGTCGGATATGTTCCAGTCATCTTCCGCATACGCGTCGGCCTGATGTGCGACTATGGGCTTGGATTCATCCCTGTTAGAGATGGTGATGTTGTTGAATATATTCTCCCTGTGTGTCCTGTCTGGCGTGAATGAGTGCCAGCCGTAGGAGGTCCCGAACCTGAAGGTATTCCCATCTGTAGGACTAAGGGTGAAATCGCCACGCAGGGTAATGTTGTCGATATTGTTCGTGCTTTTCATTTTCGATCTCGTGGTGAAGGTCTCATCCTCGGTTATCTCCTTCTCGAGCTCGTCATATTTCATCGTGTTGAAGAAGCGGGTGTAGGCGGCTGAGAACCGGGACGTAAGGATAGGGGAGATTCTGTAGTTCATGCCTGCCTGTGCAAGAAAGTTTCCCCAATTGAAGTCATATTTGTCGGAATAGTATAATCCTACCTCAGGTTCTTTTTTGTCTTTTGAACCTGTCTTTAGCAGATCGTCGCCGTAATAGAAGTTGGCGAAACCCTCGATGCGATCGGAAAACCTGTGGGTGACACGGGCGTTGAAGTCCATAAAATGATAGGCAAACCTGATCTTTTCGGTGTTTTCCTTTCTTGCATTGACTATGGCAAGGATGGGAGTGGTCAGTACGTCATACCATGATCGTCGCAGACCTACGAGATATGTCGTACGGCTCCCGATCGGCCCGGAGATATCGAAAGCTCCTGAAGTATAGCCCAGTTTCGCGCTGCCGTGATGGCCTTGGCGTGAGCCGTTTTTTAGATGCACGTCAAGAAAGGAAGAGAGCCGGCCGTCGAAGCGGGCGGGTACTGAAGTCTTGTAGAAGTCGGCTGAGCGTACGATATCGGCGTTGAAAGGGGAGAACAGGCCGGCGAAATGCTCCGCCTGATACAGCGGGACATTGTCGAGCATCACTAAGTTCTCGTCCGAGTTTCCCCCATGTACGTTGATTCCTGACAATCCCTCCGTGGCTTCAGAGACTCCCGGAAGTATCTGGAGCGCCTTTATCACGTCGGCCTCCCCGAGGAATGCCGGTGTCTTAAGTATGTCAGCTCCGCTCAGAGTGCTGATCCCGAGCTTGGCTGTCTCTAAAGGATGGTTTTCCGATTGCGATACGACGTCTACAGACTCAAGCATGGTTATCCTCACAGAGTCTGCAGAATGTGGTCCCGAAGCAACCGGTTTTTTAATTGTTTCGTTTTTGCGTGGTTTATCCGTCTTCTTTTTCTTCAGCACCACGTTTTTCCCCTTTATCTTATATTCAATTTCGGAATCCCGGAAAATATAGTCAAGCACCTCCTTCAGAGGTTTTTTCCTAACGTCTATAGTTATATGCATATCTTTCAGAAGTTCGGAAGAATATACGAAGTTGCGGTCGGTCTGCTGCATGATGCTCCTGAAGACCTCAGCGGCGGGGCGGTCTGTGGCCTTTAAGGTTATTTCCTGTGCAACTGCAATGAGAGAAAATATGATGAAAACGGCGAATATGGATGTTCGTCTGATATTTACTGTCATCATTCTATTACTGTCATGTCGGTTTCAAGGATGTCGTTGATAGTCTCCACGAGGTCGATGGCCGTGCCTTCGTAGTGGAGCGAGAGAGTATATTGGTCGGGATCGACAGGGATGTTGGTTACATCCACGCCGTAGACTTCCCTTATTTTTGCCACTACTTCAGTAAGCGGTGCCTCTTCGAAGTCGATGATCCTCACGACATCAGCGGCGTGAATGGCAGCCTGTTCGGTCGGCGAAGCAGGGGAATCGGGAGCAGAGAAGTAATTGTTATGGACGAATATAGCCGCTGTCGCCGTGAGGATGGCAGCAAGCGTACAGGCCGCAGCTATGCGCGGACGTGTCCACCAGGCCGACCTGACGCCTTTGATACGTCGAAGAGCCGGCTTCACGGCGAACATACCTTTACGGTAATGCCGTGCTATGAATTTTAGGTCTTTATCCATACTCAGAAGTCTATACCGATACGGAAAGTAAAGTAAGATAAGTTCTGGTTGAAGAATTCGCCGGTAGGCACGTATATCTGCCATCCTTCCGTAGTCATACCCGGAATCCATTTCTCATATCTGTAACCATCGAGAGTATAACCTATTCCCACGTTGAGGCTGACTTTTCGTCCCCAGTTGAAGCGGTAGCCGACGGATGGAGAGAAATAGACTGTACCTTGAGAAGTGGCGTTCCATCCAAGGCGGATATCAGCGAAAGGAGTGAATTTTCCGAACTGAAGGTCGGTACGTACCTGCCCGAAGATGGAAAGAAAGTAGCTTTGCAGATCATAGGAGTGATCGGGAGCATTGTAATGCCATTTTCCGGCATCCTTAAGCGAATAATCGATGCCTGCTCCTGCAAACAGCCATGGATTGAACTGATAGCCATGCGATGTAGAAATTCCGGGGCTATATGGGGTAGAGCTCCAGGAATATTTTTCATTTTCATATGTATATCCGTTGGTCTGATGCCGGATACGGTTGGTCCATTCCACAAAACCGCGGTAGCCGCGCTCCGGCTGACGTGCATAGGTGCAGAAGACGGCGGTCAGCATGATTGCCGAAAATATGAATATCCTTTTCATAATGCGTTGTTTTGAATTTAAGACGCACTTCCTCCCGAAAGGTCCTATCCCCGGCATGATTTTTTCTGATATTTTCATACAGCAGTCAGAGGAAGGGGAGGAAGAAAGGCTTGTGAGCCGGAGAGAGGTCGTCGCGAAGACGGGAGAAAGCTTTGGTCATCTGGTTTTTGATGGTCTTCACGGAGATTCCCATACGTTGGGCTATCTCGTCGTTGGAGAGACCATCGCGCTTGCTGAGCAGAAACACCTCCCGGCACTTGTCTGGGAGGGCGTCAATAGCTTTCCATAACCGGGCGTCGCGTTCGGAGGTGTCTACAGTCTCTTCGTCTATCTCCGGTATGCATTCCACTCCTACGGTTTCTTTCCTTGAGCGTATGAAGGAGATGCAGCCGTTGCGTACGCTCCGGTACATGTATGCCTTGAAATCGTCGAATTCCTTACCAGCCTCTATCTGTTGCCATACCTTCATGAAGGCGTCCTCTACGATGTCTTCCGCGCTCTGCGCATCATCCACGATGCGTAGCGCAAACATACCGAGGGGTAGATACATGCTGCGGAAGTATATGTCGAATTCACGATCTGTCATTATTTTACCTCTAAATTCAACCTGTAGACCTGATTGCCTGTTTGAACCACAAAGTTAGACATTTTATGCCAACCCTCCAAATTTTGGGAGGCAAAAGAGATTGGATCACGAAAAATCTTAACCTAAGTTTATGGCTGATTGTTATATTTGAAAGGAATAACAGAAAAATGAAAGAGACACTTGAATTTCTGAAGCAGCTTGCGGCTAACAACAACCGCGACTGGTTTAACGCACATAAGGACGAATATCTTAAGGTGAAGGCTCAGGTGGAGGTCTTCACTCAGAAACTTATAGAGGCAGTGACGGAGATCGATCCGGAAGCAGCCATGCTGACTCCGGCCGACTGCCTTTACCGCATCTACCGCGACACTCGCTTTTCAGCCGACAAGACTCCCTATAAGAATCATATAGGTATCTATATCAATCCGCATGGAGGCAAGAAGAGCGAATTCTGCGGCTATTATGTCCATCTACAGCCCGGGGAATGTCTCGTGGCAGGCGGCGCATGGTTTCCCGAGGCTCCGTTGCTGAAGGAATACCGAAACGAGATCTATCATAACATAGACGAATATCTTGAGATCATTCGGAATCCGGAATTCAGTGCAGTCTATAGTCCCTACTGGCAGGAACCGCTGAAGACAGCTCCGAAAGGCTTTCCTAAAGACTGGGAGCATATAGATCTGCTTAAACCCAAGAGCTTCGTTTACGCCGCGTCGCTTACCGACAGGGAGTTTGCGTCTAAGAATATCGTAAAAAAGCTGTCGCAACTGTTCCGCATCCTGAAGCCCTACGATGACTTCTTCAACTTCACCCTTGAGGAGCATCCGGAGCTTGCAGTGCGTACCCCGAAGCGCAGATAAGCGATAGCCTCCACTCTGTAACCGACCAGATAAGTGGGTTAAATGTGAAAAATTGCTAAAAATAGCAAATCATGATTTTACATTTTGCCTGAAAGAGCGTCTAATTTAGTGACAAAGCAGTTTGTTGCGCAGAATAACTAAGGTATAATGGAAAAAGAAAACCCGGAGAGGCCGCTCCTTCCCGGGCTTTTCTTTTAAGCAGCATGATCTGCGTCAGCATTTCACAACGCTTTTTTCCTTCTGATGGACCTGAAATACGACCGCAAGTATCAGATGGACGGCCGGGAGATTATCCGCATAGGCGTCAACTTCTCATCAGCCACCCGCTGTATGGTTACTGCAAATTAATCCTCAAGAAAAACACGCATTGAGTTGCTTTTTTGTATATTATTCAAAATATTGGAAGGCTTATAGAGTAGATAAGGAGTTTTTTTATTATCTTTGTGTTTTGTAAGCAATCTATTGAGGAAAAGAAGAAAAGTAAGCCATGGCAACAGTTGATAAATATCCTTTAGGTCAGCAGGATTTCCGGACATTGCGTAAGCGAGGTTTGGTATATATAGATAAGACTGATTTTGTCAGGAAGATTGTAGAGGATGGTACTCAGTACTTCTTTCTCGCACGTCCTCGCCGCTTCGGGAAAAGTCTATTTCTGTCGACTCTCCAGTATTTTTTCGAAGGAGACCGTGACATTTTTAAAGAGCTCACCATCGACTCAATGGATTGGGATTGGGAGCCATATCCGGTTCTCCGGCTCGACCTGAATTCAAATAGTTATGCGGAGCCCGGACGTCTTGACTCGGTCCTCAATACATCTTTCACCAAATGGGAAGAGAAATACGGAATTGGTAAGCCGGAAAATGATTTTTCTCAGAGATTCAGAAACATCATCATGGCAGCCCATGAAAAGACCGGACGTCAGGTAGTGATTCTTGTTGATGAATATGATAAACCTATGGTTGCCAACATCAGCAATAACGAAAATATTGAACATTACCGCTCGATGTTATCTTCGATATATTCCAACTTCAAGAGCTCAGCGGAGCATATACGTCTTGTTTTCCTGACGGGAGTGAGCCGTTTCAGTAAACTGAGTGTCTTCTCCGATCTCAACAATCTCGTCGACATTTCATTCCTTGACGAATACGCTGATATTTGCGGGATAACGGAGAAGGAGATGCTCGACAATCTTCAGCCGGGAATTTCCAAGCTTGCTGATACGAATGGCATCAGCTATGAATCCGCGTTAATGGAGCTCAAGAGAAACTACGACGGGTATCGTTTTTCAAAAAACGGCAGTGACATCTATAACCCATGGTCATTGCTCAACGCGATGAAGGATTCTGAAATATCAAATTTTTGGAACGATACCGGAATGCCAAGAATTGTAGCCGAGACTCTAAAGAGAGTTGATGCCGATCTTGAATCCATGTTCGATACCTACTGCAGTGCAGACGATCTTAAAGGTCTTGATTTGCTGACCCCTCAGCCCCTGGCTTTGCTATATCAGACGGGCTATCTGACTATAAAAAGCTACAACCGCAAGATAAACCGGTATCGGCTCGGAATACCTAACGAGGAGGTGAAGAAGGGCCTTTTCAATGTGCTCCTTCCGTATTATACGAAATGCCGCTCCGACGAGGAGCCTAAAAAGCTTGTAGGCGATATGGTCATGTATTTCATATTGGGCGAGGCTGATAAGGCGATGAAGTGCATGCAGGCGTATTTCGCCGGAGTTCATTTCAGGATGAAGATGGACAACGAAAACAACTTCCACAACGCCTTCTTCCTTCTTATGGACCTTGTCGGTCTTGAGACAGAGACGGAGTCTGCTACCTCCGACGGCAGCATAGACATCACAGTCAAGACAGAAGACTACATCTACGTAATCGAACTGAAATACGACGGAAGTGCCACGCAGGCCTTGAAGCAGATCGAGGAAAAGAAATACGACCGCAAGTATCAGATGGACGGCCGGGAGATCATCCGCATCGGCGTCAACTTCTCCTCCGCTACCCGCTGCATCGAAGACTGGAAGATCGAATAAGTTCAGGATTTAGGAGTGAGGGTGACAAGGGGTACGAGCATTTCCTGAAGGGAGATGCCTCCGTGTTGGAATGTACCCGTGTAGTACTGCACGTAGTAGTTGTAGTTGTTGGGATAGGAGAAGAAATCCTCGTTGGTGGCGAATATAAACGTACTGCTAAGATTAGGAGCCGGCAGCCCATATTTCTTCGGATCCTTTATCTCGTAGACCTGCTTGGGATTGTAGTTGAGGTTCTTTCCTACCTTGTAGCGGAGGTTGGTGTTGGTGTTGCGGTCGCCGATCACCTTGATGGGATTGTCTACCCGGATTGTGCCGTGGTCGGTGGTAAGCACCACCTTGTAGCCAAGTTCGGCTATGCGGCGGAACATATCGGCCGCTGAACTATGTCTGAACCATGACTCAGTCAGCGAACGATAGGCGGCGTCGCTGTTGGCCAGCTCGCGTATCATCTTTGATTCAGTACGGGCATGGCTCAGCATGTCGATGAAGTTCATCACGATCACATTGAGCTGCACGTCTTTGATGGAATTGAGTTTAGCTATAAATTTCTCGCAGGCCTGAGAGTCGTTAAGCTTGGTGTAGGTGAAACGGTCCTTCCGGCGGTAACGTTCCAGCATAGTGGCTATAAGTTCCTCCTCATGGTTGTTGAGTCCTTCATCCTCATCTTCCTCCACCCATAGCTTTGGAAACATCTCCTTTATCTTCAAAGGCATAAGGCCTGAGAATATTGAGTTGCGCGCATACTGTGTAGATGTGGGGAGAATGGTAGTGTAGAGGTCTTCACTGACATTGAAGAACTCAGATAGAAGAGGCTGCACGCACCGCCACTGGTCGAGGCGGAAATTATCGATGAGGACGAAGCATACTTTTTCTCCTGCGTCGAGCATAGGGAATATACGGCGGCTGAAAATGTCGGGACTCATCAGATGGTCGCGTCCTGACGTGATCCATGACTCATAGTTGCGCTTGACAAACTTCGCGAAGTTGGAGTTGGCATCGCGCTTCTGCATCAGGAGCATCTCATCCATATTGCTTTCAGAGTCAGAGAGCTTCATTTCCCAGTAGACAAGCTGCCGGTAGCAGTCCATCCAGTCCTCAAGTGAAGCCGCTGCGTTTATGTCGGCAGATATCTTCTGGAAATCGTGCATATAGCTTGAAGAGGTCTGTTCCGCTATTATCTTGGCGCTATGGAGGTTCTTCTTTAAGGAAAGAAGTATCTGCATGGGATTGACAGGTTTGATGAGATAGTCGGTGATCTTGTTACCGATGGCCTGGTTCATAATATTCTCCTCTTCCGACTTCGTGATCATTATGACCGGAATATCCGGGTGCGACTGATTGATTCGTGCGAGAGTCTCGAGACCTGATAGACCGGGCATGTTCTCGTCAAGCAGGACGAGTGAGATACCTCCGGCATCAAGCGTGTCAAGTGCATCCTGTCCGTTGCTCACGGTCACGATATCATAGCCTTTATTCTTAAGAAACATTATGTGGGGCTTCAGGAGATCGATCTCATCGTCGGCCCAGAGTATTTTGGTCATAATTTTTGTCTTTAGTTTTAGTCTTCAGTCTTCAGTCTTAAGTTTTAAGTCTTCAGCCTTCAGAATGCGGACAGCCCGCTTGAATCTTCTTCTCCTTCAGAACTTTCAGGAATTTCAGTGTTTTCAGAGCTTCCGGTACTCTCGGATCCTTCATAAAGATCAGAGTTCTCGGATTCTTCTGAATTTTCCGGTTCTTCAGGGTTTCCCATATCTTCCGGGCTTTCGGAGCCTTCTGGCATGTCGAGGTCTTCGATCTCTGATTCCCCGGCTCCCTCGAGGGCCGCATCGACGGCTTCTTCAGTCATTGCGTTTTCCTCGAAGCGGAAGTATTCTTCAAAAGAACGTCCCTCCTTGAGAAGAAGTTCAAAGTTATACTTCGATATCATGATCGGACGGACTCCTTCCGGGAGCTGGAAGTCGCGGTTGGTCATCACACGGCGGTAATTTTCAAGTTCGCGGAGATTGCTGAATCCCTTTATGACGAGGATACCGACATTGTCGAAACTCATCGGTTCTAGATCGAAATCCTTTACGACGAAACTTGAGAAATTAAAGCGGGCCACGTCGTAGAGAAGCAGGTTGCCGTTGATCTCGTCGCGTGGATACGCAAGGACGAGATACTGCGGAGCGTCTGGATCGCGCTCGAAGTTGGCCGGCTGTCCGTCGGAAGCAAGCGCCTCATCGGATGATGAGAGGCGTATGTCCCATATCATTCCGCGTGTGTTGGTCGCTCCTGAATTAGGTTTACGGCCTTCGTTGATGCCTTTCAGCATAGCTCCCGCAACGTCTGTCATGTCAGTGTCGGGCCACTTGCGGAGAAGTTCCGTAAGGCGCTCCTTAAACTGATCGTAGTCGCCTTCCGTAAGATAAGACAAGGCATCGATGAAGACGAATTTAGGCATGATAGCGGAAAGGGGATATTCCGCTTCCATCTTCTTCGTGATGGAATGTACATCGGAGTTCCGGTCGGCGAGATAGTCGGCATAAGCGTCGGCATACATCTGCTGCTCCACCTCATGCATACGCTTCAGACGTTCGAAATAGTCCGGATCGGCCATTGCCTTCGCATATGGAGAATCCGGAAAGTCGGTTATGATGAGGTTTCTCCATCGCTCCATTCCTGCGGTATCGCCAAGTCTGGCGGCCATGAGATACATGTTGTAGTAGATGTCGAGGCGGTAAACGTTGTCAGGATATTCCTCGAGAAGTTTGTCGAATTCCTCTCCGGCTGCCGGAAAGTCCTCGAGCTTGTCTTTCAGTATCACCCCCATATTGTAGAGTCCTTCCTGAATCACGTCGTGGGCCGTGGCTTTCTCTTCCTCAGTCATAGGGAGTTGCGCCAGATAGTATTCCGGGAAGTGTGGATCGGTGGTATGGTCCGGTTCTCCTTCTTTGCCTTCTATCTTCCCTTCGCCTTCAGGAGCTCCGTCGGGTGAGCCTTCAGAGTCTTCCTCATCATCCTGCTCTTCTTCAAAAGAAAAAGATGTCTTATTGCGGCGGCGCCAGTCGTCTTCAAGTTTTCTCGCACCCCAGCGGCGTTGGAACTCGGTCTTGCCGGCGGATTTTGTGGTGTTGTTGTAGAAATACCATGACTTGTCGGCATTGAACTGCATGCCGGTATTCCCTCCCTGCTGGTCGATCGGAGAGTTCCCCTGAGGCCTGTTGGCCATAGCCTCTGCTCTGGCGGCTTCCTCTTCAGCCTCTTTTTCCTGCTTCTTCAGGATCTCAACCTGTTCGTCGGCCCACTTCTGACGCTTTTCTTCAGGAAGATCGGCGATAGCGAGCAAGGAGTCCTGAAGCTCTACGTTGCCGGCGTATACGGCGAGCTGATCAAGTACGTCGGAGCGGAGCTTTATCTGCCTGTAGGCTGGATATGTCTGCGGGAGCTGGGGCACCGCTTCGGAATAGCATGGCTGAGCTTTGGTATATTCCCTCTCGTCGAAGTAAATTGATCCGAGAGCCAGATTGGCCATGGCTTTGTCGACACCGTCACGTGTGGATTTCTCTACAGCGAGGATGTAGTTGGCTTTTGCATTCGCTGTGTCTTTGCGCGATAGATATAGGTTGCCTATGGCGTAATAGATCTGGTCAAGATAGTCAATATTGCGCTGATAGCGGGTCATCGCTTTCAGTGCCGACACTTCCTTTGAGATGTCGGAGCCGCGGAATACTTCGCTCTGCTTGATTCGGGCATTGAATTTCAGACGATAGGGCGTCGAGAAGCCGCTCCCGGCCTTGCGGAACGCCTCATAGGCCTCTGAGTCGTTGCCGGCCTGGCGGCATGCCTGCCCGAGCAGGAAAAATAGGCGGTTCTTCTGTACTCCTCCGCTTGATGCCGCAGCCTGACGCAGAAATGGAATAGCTTCCGCATATCTTCCTGCCTTGAGAAGATAGGACGCCTCCACGATGTCGTAAAGATGCCGGAGATTTTTGTTTGTGAGATCCTTTTCCTTTATCTTCACGAGAATATTCTCGGCCTCGTAGGTCCAGTCGAGTGCAGCATAGCTGCGGGCCTGCCAGAGCAGAGCCTCCGTCACAACCTCGGGCAGCCATACGAAATGCCTTGAGATATACATGAAGGTAGCCGCCGCTCCCATGAAATCGCCGTTGAAATACTGTCCTTTGCCAAGCATGAGCCATGCGTTGTGGAGAAACGGATTGAACTCGTCGCGCGCCCTGAAGGCTTTCTCCTTGGCGGAACCTGATTTTTTCGCCGGTTTCTTCTTTATTGAGTGTAGCTGTATGGCTTTCTGCATTTTCTCTATAGTACGTTTGAAGTCGCCCTTGGGCTTTGGCATTGTCTCATCAGCCCGGGCATCGGCGGGATGGGTGAGGAGCATTCTCGTAAAGTCATCTTCATATCCGTCTTCCATCGTCTTGAGAGTCTCTTTGTAATGCTCGCTGCCGTTGAAGTAGACGTTGTAGCGCGTGCTGAAGGCCTGCCAGTTGCGAGAAACGGCAGTATTCTTCTTCGTTCCGCATGCTGCAAGCATCACAAGGGCGGCGAAGAAGAGCAATATCCTTATATGTCTGAATCCTGTGCTCAATTATTCAAAACTTTTTATCCTTCTCCCCTTAACCCTTAACCCTTAACTCTTAACCCTTAACCCTTAACTCTTAACCCTTAACCCTTAACTCTTAACGATATATTCTGCAGCTGTCCTGGATGCATCGGTTGTGCCGAGACGCTTTTTCATATTTCGGTAGCCCGATATCTGCCAGTCTCTCTGGGGTGAAGGCTGGAGAAGAGGTCCGAGAGCACGCGCGATTTTATCGGCCGTGCAGTTGTGAAGCAGTAGTTCGGTGACTATAGTGTTGCCTACTATAAGGTTGGGCAATGACACATATTTCACTTTCAGTATCTTCTTCATCAGGCTATAGGTGAGACGTGAACCGTTGCCTCTGTAGCATACCACCTGCGGTGTGCCGATTACAGCCGTCTCAAGAGTGGCAGTGCCGGATGTGACGATGGCTGCTGCCGAATATTTCAGAAGTGTATGGGTGGCGCCGAATGCAAGCTGCAGACCGGTGTCCTGGGCTATCGACCGGTAGAATTTCTCGGGTACGGACGGGGCGGCGGCGATGATGTACTGATAGTCGGGAAAGCGCTTGGCTGCCTCTATCATGAGCGGGAGATTGTTGCTGATCTCAGCTCTTCTCGATCCCGGAAGAATCGCGATTATGGGCCTGGTGTCGGAAATGCCCTGGCGCTCGAGGAAATGCTTTTTCGGTGGAATGTGGGCGAGCGAGTCCTCAACTTCTTTCACCGTTGGATTGCCTACGTAGCGGACGTCCATGCCGTGTCGCTTGAAGTAGGCCGGCTCAAACGGTAGGATGCTGTAGAGGTTGGTGAGGTATTTCTTCAGTTTCGGTATGCGCCATTCTTTCCATGCCCATACTTTGGGAGCGATGAGCCAGTCGACACGGATACCTAAGGAATAGGCGTATGCTGCGAGCTTAAGATTGAAAGACGGATAATCTACCAGTATCAGTACGTCAGGGTGGAACTCCCTAAGTAGTTCCTTGGCACGTTTAAGATTGGCTAATACAACAGGTAGTGAACGAATGACTTCCGTAAAGCCCATGACATTCATCTTCTCGATATGTATCTCCGGCTCCCGCGCGGCAGCGCGAGCCATGAGGTCGCCTCCCAGAAATCGGAAGTCGGCCTCTTTATCCGATGTCTTTATTTCTTCCATTAGCCTTGAGGCATGAAGGTCACCAGACGCCTCTCCGGCCACTAACATATACTTCATATAATAAATACGTTATAACCTGCGTTTTTCGTATATGAAAACAATGCGAGCACTCTTTTTTTTCTTCATATCCGTCGTGATGGCTACCGTTTCGGTGAGCTGTATCTCCGACGACTTTACTGATTCTCCTTCCGACCTACTGACCTTTTCTACAGACACTCTGCGTTTTGACACGGTCTTTACCGACCTCGGAACTCCGACAGCCCGGCTGAAGGTCTACAACAAGGCATCGAAAGCCGTCAACATCTCAAGCATCAGGATGCGCAACGACGACGGAGTCTTCACCATGAATGTCGACGGGGTGTCGGGCAAGACATTCGAAAACGTCGAGATCCGTGCGAATGATTCCATTTTCGTATTCGTCGAGTGCCTGATAGCCCCAAGCGATGATCCAAAGCCATTCATTGTGGAAGGATTGATGGATTTTGTCACAAACGGCGTCACTCAGTCTGTGACGCTCGAGGCATATGGCCAGAATGTAAAGCGGCTGCGTGGCGTGACATTGGAGACTGACGCTGTCTTCACTGATGAAATGCCTTATGTGGTGTTTGACACCTTACGTGTGGCCCGCGGCGTTACGCTGACCCTGCAGCCCGGAACGCGGCTGCTTTTCCACGATAAGGGAATGCTGCAGATAGACGGCAGGCTGCTGGCTGTAGGTGAGCCCGGGAAAATGATCAGCATGAGGGGCGACAGACTCGACAACGTACTTCCCGACACAGGATATGAGATTCTCTCCGGCCAGTGGCAAGGCGTAAGGCTGGATGCCGGATCATTCGACAACAGATTGGAATACGTCGAAATGCAGTCGACGGTCCACGGCCTTATCGTAGACAGTTGCGGCATAACTGACAGAAGTAAACTGACGGTAGTCAACTCTTGGCTTCATAACTCGCAGGGTAGCGTGCTTAAATCGAGTCATGCGAGGGTGAATGCCTACGGCTGTTGCTTCTCGGATGCCGGGGAGGCTGTGGTCAGCCTGCGTGGGGGAGACCATGACTTCGTGCAGTGCACGCTGGCAAACTATTATCTTTTCGCCATATCCCCTCAATCGATCCTGACGCTCTCCCATATTTCGCGAAAAGACAGTTCTGGAGTGTCGAATCCGCTTATGAAGGCATCTTTCGATAACTGTATCATCTATGGGATCACCCCACCTCTGGAACCGGGCGATCTTGAGGATACCGACGTGTATATGCGCAATGTGCTGCTGGGAGTGGGAGGCTCAGACGACAGTCATTTCATCTCTTGTATATGGGACGAGGATCCCATGTTCGAGACCGTGCGCGACAAATACATCTTCGACTATCGTCTGAAAGAGGGTTCGCCTGCGATAGGGGCCGGCAATCCTGAATATGTCACTCCTGAATGTCTTGTGGATATGGACGGAGTCGACCGCCTTGAATGGGGTAACCCGGCGCTTGGCGCTTATGCCCGGTGAGGGGCGACGCGCTGAAATCAATATTCAGAGAATAAGTTGGGGCGAATAAGGATACCGAAACGGATCCGGTTGTGAAACTGGTTGTAGGCCAGCAGCCCTTCTCCGTAGCCATTGTAGAAATCAATGAAAAGATATTGATTGGAGTCCTTGTGTATGCGCCATCCGGCCTGTATGCTCGTATTCCAGTTGAAGTTCCATCCCTCACGCTTCACGAATGTGGCTCCGAGAGTAAACCGGCGGTCGTTTGTATTGAGCTGGAATCCCATATGGAATATGCCGCTGTATTTGAGGATGTCCTTGTTGTTCATTCCGTCTACGATCGGTATCCAGTATTTTGCATGTACGGAAAGCCAGTCGGTGACGAATGCGCTTCCGGCAAGTGACACCTTGTTCCATGAGCGGGAGGCTTCGCCGTCCTTGCCGTTGCTCTCATGCTCAAGTATAAAGGTCAGCTTTCCGCAATAACGGTCTTTGATAAAGAATGGTTTCGACCATCCGATGCCGGGGTTGAAGTTGAGGTCGCTCATAGGCATGGAGTCCTGGAATATCTCCCAGAAGACTTTCTGGGTAAAGAAGAGATAGATGTATGTGCCCCACGGCAGAGTCGCGTTTGTGAGCCGCTGCGAGATGGAGAGCTGAAACTTTATGCCGGAGTTATATTTGTCAGGTGTATGGAAAGGATCCGTGCCGAGGGCGAAATAATTGTCTTTATACAGACCGAAGAAAGGACCTATATCCATCGATTTCTTGATGGAGTCTGTGTTTTCCACATATCCGTCGGGAACGAGGATCTGAGCCTTGGCGCAGTCAGGACGGAGCAGTACGGAAATGAGAGCAATGAAGGAGATGAAAGATAAGTTTAGGGGAGTTCTCATATTGTATGGAATCAGGAAAAATATGGCTCTTTGACGATGCAATATGGATACGAGTATCCACCCTGCGACGCGTAAGCCCACAGGGTGGATTTATGTAGGATGTCATGAATCGGATGATTCATGCAGGGTGTATATCCGTTGAGGGATGATTAGTTCAGCTCTCCGTTTTCTGCGGCTTTCACCATATCTTCGGAAGGGAAGATATATATTTCCACACGACGGTTCTGTGCGCGTCCCGCCTCTGTGTCGTTGCTGGCTACATAGTCCTGCATAGGGAAACCCTTTGCCTCGATACGATCGCCTGCTATACCCTGGCCTTCCAGGAATACCTTTACGGAGTTTGCACGCGCGTCAGCCACTTTGGTGTTTGCGGCCATGCTGCCGGTGTTGTCGGTATATCCGCCTATAGCTACGTCGGTGAGGGGATTCTGCTTGAGTGACTCAGCGAAAGAGACGAGCTCTGACTGCGCCTCAGGCTGGATGTTTGACTTGCCTGTAGCGAAGAGAATTCCGCCCGGGAATGTTACCTTGATGGCCTGCATACCTTCAACCTCAGTCTTTTCTACAGCAGCTGTCTTGAGCTCTTCCTCAAGTTTCTTCTGCTGGTTGTCCATATGCTTGCCTATGATCGCGCCGACGGCTGTTCCGACAGCGGCTCCCACACCGGCACCGATACCGGCGCCCTTGCCTTTGCCTATGAGAGCACCTATGCCCGCACCGAGAGCGGCGCCACCGCCGCCGCCTATCGCGGCACCTTTGCCAAGATTAGTAGTATTGCAGCCTGCGAGAATCATGAGGACTGCGAGGAGTGTGCAAGATAATGCTTTGATTTTCATTGTCTTTTGGGGTTTTTATTGGTTTGTGAAATTATTCTTTCCTGTCCAAACTTGATGAATTTTATTTTACTGGCGTTCTATTACCTAATGTTATAACAATAAAAATCGCCGGTTGATTGTTTATAATTAAGAATTCCACGATAAATATTTATTAAAACGATAGAATTGATGAGTGAAAATACCCAAAACGCGAAGAAGACAGACGGAACTGACGAAAGACTAAAGGAACTGGCGTCTGCTCCCATAGGCCGTATACTCTGGAAGTACAGCCTTCCGGCGGTGATCGGCACTGTCGTGATGGCACTCTACAACATCATCGACTCCATAGTGATCGGTCATGCCATCGATGATCCTAACGTAGTGGCTGGCATTGCTGTTACTTTTCCGGTCCAGAACCTTGGAACAGCTTTCGGCATGCTGATCGGTGCCGGTGCGGCAACCCGCATATCTATAGTGCTCGGACAGAAAGATCATCACAGGGCTGCAATAATCCTGGGAAATTCCGTACAGCTTACGATTCTCATCGGCGTGCTTTATACCACGGCTTTCGCGATATTTCTTGAACCTCTTCTCCGTCTTTTCGGAGCCTCAGACGCGAGTATGCCTTACGCCAAAGAGTTTCTGACGTGGGTGCTTCCCGGCATGGTATTGATGAATCTGACGTTCAGCTACAACAACGTAATGCGTGCTTCCGGCTATCCTAAAAAGGCAATGTGGACCAATATGATCGGTGCCGGACTGAATTGTATTCTCGCGCCTTTGTTCCTCTTCGGATTTAAATGGGGCATCAAGGGGGCTGCGATCGCCACCGATATATCAATGGTGGTGACGGCGATTTTCGTAATGCAGCATTTCTTCAGGAAAGACACCACCTTACATTTCGAAAGTGGTACGTTCAAGTTCAACTGGCGAGTCATCACCTCTATCCTTTATATCGGTATGTCGCCATTCCTGATCAATGTGGCCGGAAGCTGTGTCAATGCGGTTGTCAATACCTCGCTGCTCAAATATGGCGGTGACGATGCAATAGCAGCTGTGGTGGTATTCAATCGTTTTGTGACCATTTTTGTTTTTGTGGTCATCGGTATCTGTCAAGGCATGCAGCCTATCCTGGGTTACAACTATGGCGCAAGGAAATTCGACCGACTCTTCCGCACCCTTAAGACAGCTGCTCTTACAGCGGTGTGTATCACTACTACCGGATCGATCATCGGGGCTACAAACGCCGGTATGATCGCCAAGCTCTTCATGCAGGACCCTCAGCAGATAGAGTGTGCCGTCAATTGCCTGCATATCACCACTGTCGGCTTCTGGATGGTCGGCTTCCAGATCGTAGTCACCAACTATTTCCAGTCGCTCGGCATGGCTACAAAGTCTATTTTCCTGTCACTCACCCGCCAGGTGATCTTCCTGATTCCAGCCCTCATCCTGCTTCCTCCAATGTTTGGACTTGACGGCGTATGGTCATGTTTCCCGATAGGAGACTTCCTTTCCACTATTGTGGCCTTATTCATGCTTGCATGGCAGATAAAGCATATCAAAAGGACTCAGGAGGCTCCCGCTAAAGCTGTGTGAAGCTCTGAAACGATACCCTATGACTGATAATACTTACCATAAGATACTTGATTATTTCCGCAGGATAAGCGACGGAACCAAGTGGGAAGGCCATCTTTATGCGGTTGGGGGCTGTGTGCGTGATGAGATACAGGGAACTCCGATTCATGACGTGGACATAGCCGTTGATCTTCCCGACGGAGGGGTGAAGTTCGCCTTGTGGCTTTTTCGCCACAAATATCTTGTGGAGATGCCCGTGCTGTTCCGTAAGTTCGGGACTGCAAAGCTACGACTGCGTAAATTTCCTGAAGAGGAGATAGAGGTGGTGCAGACCCGTGCGGAGAAATACACCGATAAGACAAGCCGTTGCCCTGAAGTAGTCAACGGCACGATCGAAGAAGACTGCTACCGTCGTGATTTCACCGTCAATACCCTTTACCGTAACATCAAGACAGGCGAGATTCTCGACATGACCGGCCGGGGCATACATGATATACGTGAGGGTGTGATCCGGACGCCGCTCGATCCGTATGAAACGTTTGACGATGATCCAGTGCGTATTCTGCGATGCCTGAGGTTTGCGGCCCGTTTCGGATGGAAGATCGAGGAGGCTACGATGGAAGCCTTGAAGAAGAGTGTGGAGAGGTTGTCCATTGTCTCGCGGGAGCGGTGGAGCGCGGAATTCCGGAAGATGCTTTTCGGACATAACGTGAAGGAATCCCTTGGTATATTGACAGAGATCGGCGGTCTGAAATATATGAACCAGCTTATGCGTGAGATGTCGGAGACTATACCGGAGCCGGGCGATAAGACCCTTCTTGAGATGGGAGTGCAAGCTGTGGCAAAGCTTGAGGAAGAAGGCATAGAGGATGAGGCGCAGCGTCTGGCGGCTTTCTTCGGCAATGTCGGAATGCTGCGTGCCGCTGTGCGCGACAAGTCGGGCGCCATGCGGTATCCACGCCATGAGCACATCGGAGGTCTTATGGCCGCCAAGATGCTGAAGCATATGGGAATCGATGCAGATCTGGCAAATGATGTAAAGGCCATCATCCAGGGAAGAGACGAAGTAAGGCTTCAGAAGGAAAGACGCCAGAAGCAGGAGGCCCACAAGGCGCATCAGGAGCGTCAGAAGGCCGAAAGGGCGGAGCGTCGCAGGGAGCGCGCCAAACGCCACCGCGCGATGCTCGACGAGCACCGCAAGCGGAATGTCCGTAACCGCAAGCGCAGGGAAAAGGAAAAGAAACTTAACTCAGAGAGCTCTGTTCAGCCCGAATCCAGTCCGCAGGAGTGTCAAGATCCACCGACCGCTCCACCGGCATGACATATGGCCTACGCACAGGAAATTCCGACATCGGCATCTGCCGAAGCGATGCCGCGTCCATGACGTAGACGGCTCCGTTGTATTCCCATACTTTCGGCGCATCCTGACGGCGCGTATAGTGTCCGTCGCCCTTGCTGATGTGGAGGTTGCCTTCTGCGTCAGTCTCGAATGCGTTATAGTAGGGGTTGGTGGCAGCCTCACAAACGCTTACCACCATATCGATGCCCGGTTCCCATGCTTCAATGGCTCCCGTGATGTCTTCCGGGCGGCGCAGGGGAGAGGTGGTCTGCAGAAGCACCACTCTGTCATATTCCACTCCATGCTCCATATACCATTCAAGCGCATGGAGTATGACTCCATAGGTTCCTGCCGTATCAGTTGCAAGGTGGTCCGGACGCATGAATGGTACCTTCAGCCCGTAATCCTCCACAACCTTCCGTATTTCCTCCGAATCCGTGCTGACGCAGATGTCCGCGTCATTTGCGCCAGCATTGCGCGCCTGGTCGATAGTATGGCATATCAAAGGTTTGCCGAGAAACGGTTTTATGTTTTTCCCGGGGATACCCTTGCTTCCGCCACGGGCCGGGATCAGATATAATGTCTTCATCGAAGGAAAAGTTTTGATTGAAAGAAAAGATTAATCATCTGTTTAGGAATGATTTGACGGCATCAGTCATGACGGCAGGGGTGTCGGGATGGAAGTAGGGATTGACGCGCTTGGCGGCTATGCCTTTTATCATGGGAGTGGTTATGAGCGATAGGCTCATTGTCACCGCCCCGCGTGTCGCATCGCAGTGGATAACGCTTACGGCGCGTTCTCGCCCATTCTGGCGGATGCCGATATCAAGCGTGGGGACTCCCAGCGATGCCACTTCCACAATTCCGCTTGAACTGTTGCCGATCACTCCCTCGGAAAGAGCTGCTGCCGACAGATATCGCCTAAGACCGAGAGAGGGCACCACAATGATGCTTTCCGGATGTCTTGATTCAAAATCTCTGAGCTGAGCGATAAGTGGAGCCGGATGGGAGTCGTTGTTGGGATAGGTGAGTATAGCTCCATAACCTGGCCGAGCTTCCATAAAACCTTCGATTCCGGCAATGAACTCCTCCATCTGAGTCTGTGGATCCACATTGTCGAGAGTGGCTGCGTGCAGTGTCCCTACAAAGAATTTCTCAGGTAACTGGCGTCCAAGTGATTCCTGTAGATCTTCGCGTGTCATAAGGGGCACGTTGAGCGTATTCCACACTCCGATTGCTCCCGTCACTACGATGTCTTTTTTGTCTATTCCCATGTTCTCCAATCTGGCCGCGCATTTCTTCGTCTCGGTTAGATGTAGCGAGGCGAGCTGTGAGATGGCGTTTCGTATGGCATTGTCCATAGCTCCTTCCGAGACAGTTCCTCCGGCTATGTGAATGATAGGAATGCCGTTGATTGCAGCTGCGGCAGCCACTCCAAGCATCTCGTAGCGGTCGCCTAATATAACAGCAGCCTTTGGCTTGTTGGCTGCAAACCACTCTCCATGTGCTCTTGTGGAATTCGCAAGTGTCTCGGATACGGAGTCTCCGGCTGTCGGAAGCACTACAGGCTCTACTCCCGCATTGCGGATCTCATCTATTGTCAGGCCCATTTCGGGCATGAGGTGCATATTGGAGGCAAGTACAGTACAGTCTATCTCCTGCTTTTTGAATTCTTCGATCAGTGGGGTCAGGAGTCCCCAGTCTGCTCTCGTGGACGTAGCTACGGCTATCATAGGCAGATTATGATTAAGAGAGTTCTATGAGTTCGTCGGGTGCGAAATCGCGTATAGCCTCGGATCCAAGAGCCTGATCCCAGAGCATGGGCGAGACACCGTTGCCTGGACGCTTCACGTAGATATTTTCTTCTGTAAGAAGTTCTCCTTTCTTAATCGGGCGCGTTGCAACTATGCTCTTTCTCGCTATCTCTATGTTAGGGCGTTCTGAATCCGTAACGCGTTTTATTCCGTCGCCGAGGGCCTCCTCTATATGGCGTATGGATGTCACCATAGCCTTCAGTTCATTGGGTTCGAGCGATGCCTTATGATCGGGACCTGCCATCTCGCGTGATAGAGTGAAATGTTTTTCGACAACACATGCCCCGAGAGCAACAGCCGCTATAGGAGCCTCTATCCCGAGTGAATGGTCGCTGAATCCCGTCCTTACGTCCAGTTCGTCGGCGAGAGTATGCATGGCTCGGAGGTTGATATCCTTATATGGCGTAGGATATTGTGTGTTGCAGTGAAGCACTATTATGTCGTCGCGCTTCAATTTCGTACTGAATCCTTCCGGTGTGGTATGATGGATACCCGTGAGTATCTCTATTGCCTCTTCAATCTCTCCTATTGTCGACATTCCTGTGGAGAGTATGACCGGGATTCCTTTTTCTGATATCTTGCGGAGGTATGGAAGGTTGGTGATTTCTCCGGAAGGAATCTTGAAGTAGTCCTGGCCTATTTCAGCGAGAAGATCAATTGAAGTTAAATCGAAAGGTGTTGACATGAATCCTATGCCAACCTCTCTGCAGAAGTCGGATAGTAGCTTATAGTCGGAAAGCGGAAGGTGGATCTTCCGGCACATGTCGAGCTGCGACTCCTCGACTCCGGTATTCTCTTTCTGGTATTCAGCCTGTGGGGCGAATTCGGAGATGACCAGTTCCGGGACAGCAGTCTGGAACTTCACGTAGTCTGCACCTGCCTCTTTGGCGGCGATTATCATTTTCTTAGCAGTCTCGAAGTCTCCGTTATGGTTGACTCCGGCCTCGGCGATGATTATGGTTTTCATATTCCAAAATTAACGAATCTCTTCCATTCACGCAAATTTAGCGTGTAAAAATATCAAGTAAAAAGCACTGTTATCCCTTAATTCCTGCGTTTCCTGCATTCGAATTTATGGAAAAATAGATTTTTTTGAAAAAAGATAAAGAAAAATTTGGTGGAGTCAGAAAAAAGCAGTAATTTTGCATCGCTTTAGCAGGGAACCCCCGCAGCAATGCGAAAGATATTCGCTCCGTAAGGAATATGAATGGAAGCCCCCAGCTTTGTTCAGAATGAATATCGGTTGGTTCCGGCTTAGCCGACTCGGGGTGTAGCTCAGTCCGGTTAGAGTGTGCGTCTGGGGGGCGTGAGGTCGCAAGTTCGAATCTTGTCACCCCGACAAAAGGTCAGTTGC